>CAKZUP010000092.1 GCA_937922945.1 uncultured Granulosicoccaceae bacterium | reverse complement strand
GTTGATAACGATTGGCTGGTACCGCACTTTGAAAAAATGCTTTACAACCAGGCGCTGTTAAGTCGCAATTATTTATCGGCGTATCTGCTAACAGGCGATCCGGAACACAAACGAATCACCGAGCGTGTGCTCGATTATGTGTTGCGGGAAATGACGGCGGCCGATGGTGGTTTTTATTCTGCAACCGATGCCGATTCTGAAGGTGTTGAGGGAACGTTTTTTGTCTGGACGCCAGAGCAATTAGCCGAGGTGCTTGATGAAGACGATGCAGAACTGGCGCTTGAACTTTGGAATGTCACAGAGCGCGGTAATTTCGAGCACAGTAACATTCTGCATTTCAGTGATTCGTTTGCCGAATTGGCAAGCGTGCGTGATCTGTCTGCACAGGAGCTTATGGCAAAGATGGATGCCATCAGCGCACAGTTACTCGATGCTCGTCAAGCGCGTATCAAGCCATTGCGTGATGAGAAAATGATATCTGCCTGGAACGGTATGATGATTACCGCGTTTGCGGAAGCAGGTGATGCACTGAACCGATCAGACTACCTGCAGGCAGCGCAAGATGCAGGCAACTTTATCTGGAACAACAACCGTGCAGAGAATGGTCATTTGCTGCGGGCTTATTATGCCGGTAAGGCATCGGTTGATTCTTCTCAAGAAGACTACGCATACCTGGCAGAGAGCTACCTGATGCTTTACGACTTAACCGGTAAGAAAGGCTGGTTAACCCGAGCGGAAGCACTCACCAACACGATGCATGAAAAATTCTGGGACGAAGAATCTGGCGGGTATTTCATTGGCACAGAAACCGTGGGTGCCGTTCGACCCAAAGATTTATACGACTCATCTATCCCTACCGGGAATGCGGTGGCTTTGCGTGTGTTAACGCGTTTGTATCATCGAACCGGAAACGAGCTTTTCAAACAGCGAGCAGATGCATTGCTGGTGGCATTCTCAAGCTATCTGAATACGTATCCATCTGCGTTCTCCTACATGCTGATGTCGGCCAGTGATTTGTTGCAAGGTGAGGCGGGCCATCGCCAATACCTTGCCCGCGGTAACGTAAAGGTGCAAGCAAGGCGGGTGAACGATCAAGTGCATGTAGAGCTGGATATGGCGCCGGGCTGGCATGTGAATGCCAACCAGCCGAATCAGGATTATCTTATTGCGACCAAATTGCTCGATAGCCAAGGCAATGAAATTGCGCAAACCCAGTATCCTGATGTGGTAACCAAAACGCTTGGGTTCAGCACCGGCTCGTTGGCCTTGTATGAAAACACAGTGACGATAACAGCGCCTTTGGCGGTTAATGATGCATCGAGCGATGCGCTTGCTGCCTTTACATTGCAGTTACAAGCATGTGATGAAACCATTTGCCTGGCACCTGAGGATGTACCGATAAAGCTCTCACTTGCGCAGTGATGTTAAAAGCGCTGTGATATTTCCAGTGATATTCAATACTGCTTATATCATCTTTAATAAGCTGCTGCGCAAACTGATTTATGCGCAGTAGCCTATAAACGCCTGCCTTAAAAATGCGTCGATTCGTCAAACGCGTGACACCGCAGTGCTGGAATACCGGCACTGAATCCACTGAATTCTCCTATCTGCTGGTCGAGTGCCATCTGTAGCACCGATATCGCCTTCCCACGGGGCTCTGAGCCTGTTTCATTGGGCGCATTCTTGTCATGGTAATTGCACCGTTTCCAACTCGGGTTGCCGTCTGTGTTGAGGGCAATATTCGGCCAATTTTCACAGCAATTGTCACCACAGGAGAATAGGGGTCATGCGTGCGATTGTTCCAGCGTTAATAATGTGTTGTGCATTGCTGGCGTGCGATACGGAAAACTCGGCAAGATTGAACTTAGCGCCAGCCAACGCGCTTGGCGAAATTGCGTTCGATGATCAATTCGCCAGTACCACGCCGACTGACTCGCTGTTGAGCGTGCAATCGAATATGGTGGGTACCTCAGCCAACGGCAAAACGGTTAACTTGCTGCTGAGATATTCGATCGACCCTGCTGTTCAGAACGCGCTAACCGCTCGTGCTTACGTTCAATTCGATTACGAAGCGCCGGGTCAGGAACCACTCAGGGTTGCCAGAAGCACCATCGGTGAACAGTTGTTCGGCGAAGTTGAAATCAGCGTTCCCACCACGGAGGAGAACGCTAAAATCGTTGCCTCTGTCGGTGGATTAAAGCCGGATGTTATTGACGATGTTGCCAATCTGGAGTTTCAACTTCCAGCCGTCGCCAAGCGCGAAACAACGGATTTATCGCAGGTTCAGGGTTTGCAGGCAGAATTGGTTGAAGGCAGTTACGAATCTGAACTCGTCGACGGCCGGCGAGTGCATGAGTTTGCCATCCGCGTGTTTGACCCCACGGGCAGCCCGTTACTGAGTTTGCTCAACAACACGAGTGAGCCGACCGCTTCTCAGTCGCCCCCTTCGCAGCCGACCCCGGTCCCTTATTCCATCACCGGGCTGGAGAAGTCGGTATCGAGCCATTTTTCTGCGTTTGAGAATAATGTGCAAGACATTGAATCGCCGGTAACCGTGTCTTTCACAGAGCACCCGCTTGCCGTCTATATGGTCATCGATGCGTCTAAGAGCGTGGTTGAATCGCGCCAATCGCACCATTTGCTGGATGCGGTGTCTAAAACCACGATCGCACTATCGAATAATGCGTGGTTTGATTATCGAACTTTTAATGGTGATGTGCATCGGATAAATGACTTAACCGAGCTGGAATTTGACACAGGTGAAACCTCTGCCACCGCTTTATATTATGCAATTGACACCACCTTGCAGGATATTGAAAACCATGGCTCGATTAATCAGGATAAGATAGTCATGGTGTTTACCGATGGAAAAGATCTTGCCAGCCGGAATCATTACAGCGATCAGTTTATCGATAACGCGCAGGTACATGAATACATAGTGCAACGCGTTAACCAGACACGAAGCTCGCAAGAGAACACGCTGGGTAAACAGATGCAGGTGTATACCATTGGCTTTTACGATAGCAATAGCGGAATTGATGCAACAGAAGAAATTCGCAAGCTGGATGCGATTGCCAACGCAGGCGGCACACAAGCCAGTTACAATAATTTCAATGCGAACGATATTGAAAGTGCATTTGCAGCCGTGGTTCACAACGTGAAAGGTATTTATTATCTGCGTTACAGCTCTCAGCAAACATCTGGCAACAACACCATTGAACTGGTTGTGACCGTTAATGGGCATGAAGCGCGTGTAATCTTGCCCACAAGCATGAACGGGTTGAGTCATTAATCGCGCAAAGTATTATTTTGGATTTGAACATGTGCGTCCAAAGCAACAAAGCCTGACGCGACCAAATTATGAATAACAAGCCAAGGCGAAAAATACCATTTGATGAGCTAATCGCTTGTGCAAGCTGCGACTGGCTGCATTTTCGTCCGATCATCGAGCCGGGTTCGCGAGCATCGTGTGCGCGTTGCGGGCACGAACTTTATACCCGTAAACCCTTTTCTATTGACCGGACGTTAGCTGCTGCTTTGGCCGGTCTGATTTTTCTGGGCTTAAGCTTGTCATTGCCGTTTCTGTCTTTGTCCAGTGGCGGTATTTCGTCCAGCATTTCAGTGCTGGATGCCGTTGGTGCATTGTGGGATAGCAATATGAGATGGCTGGGGTTAATGTCGTTAGCTATGATTGCATTGTTGCCAACCTTGCGATTAGCGTTGCTGGTTTGGGTTATGCTGCGGCTGCGCTTTCGTCTGGGCGTAAAGCATTCAATGCGCGTAGCAATGCGCTGGGCTGATTGGATGGAACCGTGGGCCATGGCCGAAATATTCATGGTGGGTGTGGTTGTATCGCTCGTAAAAGTCAGTGATCTTGCAACCTTAACGGTGGGGCCTGCGTTCTGGTCTCTGTTGGGCTTGATTCTGACAACGTCACTTATCAGTATTTTTCTTTGCAAGGATTCAGTGTGGCAACTTCTCACGACTCGCTCGGCTTAACTGCTCAACAGGCAGGGTTGGCGCGCTGCGGGCACTGTGGTGCACTGCATCGATTATCGGCTGAAAGCCAGTGCAGGCTTTGTGGCGCATCGGTTCGCAGCCGTAAGCCAAATAGCTTACAACGAACCTGGGCCTTTCTAATCGTCGGGCTCATGGCTTACATTCCGGCCAATCTGTACCCGATCATGCTCACCACGTCGTTCAGTGGCAACACCAGCGACACGATATTGTCCGGGGTTATCTCCTTGGCGCAATCCGGGAGTGTGTTCGTGGCTCTGGTGGTATTTGTCGCAAGCGTGGTCATCCCTGTTGCTAAATTTGTGATTATTGCCGGTTTGGCACTGAGTCTGCATTTTCGTTGGGCTATGTCGGAAAACAAACGCCATGTACTGCATACCATCACCGAACTCATTGGTCGGTGGTCCATGATCGACGTGTTTGTCGTGGCAGTCCTTGCCGCGCTAATTCAGTTGGGTGCCATTCTGACTATTGAGCCTGGTGTCGGTATTAATGCATTTGCGCTTTCAGTGGTGTTTACGATGTTTTCTGCCACATCGCTCGACCCCAGACTCATTTGGGACGGAGTAGATCGTGGCGAATAGAGCCCCAGCAAAACCGGTTATTGAGCGCTTACGCGGTATTCCAAGTCGCGTTTCACTGGTTTGGTTATTACCGTTGGCAGCAGCCTTGTTTGCGCTTTTTGTGCTGTGGCGGGCCTATGTCGATCGTGGTCCCTTAATTGAAATCATGTTTGAAAGTGCCGGTGGTGTTGAAGCCGGCGAAACAAGAATTCGTCGTCGCGATGTGAATGTGGGCAAAGTGGAAGCTGTGCGACTTGCCGACGATCTGAATTCTGTTGTTGTAGAGGCAAGACTAGACCCTCAAGTAGCACCGTATATCGATACCGGTACCCGATTCTGGATAGTGAATGCCCGTATCAACACCACTGAGATTTCAGGGTTAAGTACCTTACTCTCGGGTGCTTACATAGAAGTTGATTGGGATGACCAGCCCGGAGAGCGTCGCACCGAATTTGTCGGTTTAACAGAAGCACCCTTAACAACGCGTGGCTTACCGGGCATGCGCGTCACACTCGATGCAGAAGAAGCGGGCTATATCTATGTTGGCTCTCCTGTGTTTCTAAGACAAATGGAAGTTGGTCGTGTCGAACGCCGCCGTTTATCTGAAGATGGCTCGCAAGTGCTTTTTGATGTGTTCGTGTCTGCGCCATATCATAAGTTTGTGTTTCCTGAAACGCGGTTCTACGGTGTATCCGGTGTGGAAGCATCTTTTGGTGCACAAGGTGCGTCTGTTCGTGTGGAATCTATCGCTGCGTTGTTTACGGGCGGAATTGCATTTGAGAACAGTGAAACAAGCGCGGCGTCTGTCCCTATTTTAAAAGACGGTACGAATTTTCAACTCTACGGCAATCGCGCCGAAGCATTGGATAGCTTGTTCGAGAGTACAGAAGACAACCGTTATCGCTATATTGCTGAGTTTGAAGGGTCAGTTAAAGGTTTGCGCCCCGGAGCACCCATTGAGTATCAAGGTTTACGCGTTGGGAGTGTTGTGGAAGTATCGGTAGATTTACCGGATAGTGAAGCGGAACAACAGCGCGTATTCGCTGTATTACAGTTCCAGCCTGCGCGTCTGGGTATTGCTGAACCTACACCGGAAATACTGCAAGCAACCATGGCGCGCTTTGTTGAAAAAGGCTTGCGTGTGCAACTAGCCAGTGGCAACTTACTCACCGGCTCATTACTCATTAAGTTGGTTGAGAAAAGCGATGCGCCAGCGGCCAGTATCGATTTAACCGCTGAGCCCTATGCCGCACTACCAACCACACCATCGAACATAGAGGCGGTTACCGCCGATGTTGAAACGCTTATTGGCAATCTGGCCAATCTGCCACTGGACAGCCTATTGGCTGCAGCCACCGATTTATTGCGTAACACCAGCGACATTGTTGCCAGCACGGAGATGAAAGGCTTGCCTGCGCAACTATCGGCATCATTAAATTCCATTAATGCGGCTACAAACGATCTGCCTACTATGATGAAGGCGTTAACGTCAGCGTCTCAAAATGCAGACGATGTATTACAAGGTTTGTCGCCAGACTCAGAGATATACATTGAACTGGCAGCTGCCGCGCGCGAACTGCGAGTTGCGGCTAAATCCATCGCAGCCTTTGCCGAATTGCTCGAAGAGAATCCTAACGCAGTTATTACCGGACGATGAACACGATCATGACAAAATTGAATCGAGTGCTGATTTGTTGTGTGTGCGTTTTGCTGGTTAATTGCAGCAGTGGACCACCACCACGACAGTATCTGTTAGAACCGGTACTCGACCCGGTGAATGAATCCCGACCACCCAATATCAGCGCAGTTGCGTTGGCTGAAGTGGTTGTGCCTGCGTACGCTTCCGATCAACGCCTGGCGAGCCGCAACGAACAATACGAAATTCTCTACGATGAAGATATTAAATGGGCAGATTCCCCAGATGAAGCACTAACACGGGTACTGGCCAACCGTTTGCGTTACTACCTGGAAGCCAATGTCATTGTTGAGCCCTGGCCGCGTGGCTATGAGCCTGAAGCACGCATAGAAGTGCAGCTGGATAAGTTATTAAGAGAGGCGACTGGCGGTGCGGAGCTGTCGGGACAAATTCGTATCATTTCAGGTGATGGTAAGGAAATGATAGATGTACGCACCTTTCAGTTTGTGCGATACGCGAATTCGCGTAACCCTAATGCTTACTATGCAGCAGTTGCCGCTGGTGTTAATGATATTTCTCGAATGGCAACAGATGCGTTAAGAGAGCATTTTCCTCTGCAGTGACATGCCATTACAGGGCTTGTCATGTGTACTGACACGTTAGTAGCTCATATACAAGCATTAAAAAGACCGGCAACGGCCGGTCTTTTTTTGTGCTAAAAAGCTGTGCGCTTTCCAGTGCAGTTGATGGGTACACACCCTTAGTTAGACTGTACTGCATGGTTAATTACCTGCTCAACACCTTCAGCGTTTAAAGCCGCTTGCAGTGCGCTGTTCCTGGCGACAGCATCAGCAAAGTAGCCCTGCAGTGTTACGGTGTCACCAATAACAGAAACCGTTACGTTAGAGCCTGAGCCAATAGCTGAGAGAATGTCGCTGTTAAGCTCGTCTTTAGAAATCATGGCAGAAGCAGGGCCTGCAACGAGAGCACTCATAGCGATAGCAGCGGCAAAAGTTTTGATTGAAGTTTTCATATTTAAGTGGCCTTTTAGTTAAGTTAGTTAATGGTTATTCGTTAGTTGAAGTTAATGTGTCAGTTTTCAGTTTTCAGTTTTCAGTTAGGTCAGTTGGTGTTTCTCACCGATTCGTTGGAAATGCGTTACGGTGTCTGCGTTGTTCCGTGTTTGCCTTCCATGTGAATCAGTATCGGGTGCAAGGTTTGCGGTGGTTTTGCGAGAAACATACGTTTCTGTAAACCGGCCGCTATCGGCAGTAAAGTGTGACGCACGTCTATTAAATCGAAGCGCGTTGGGGTTACCGGCTAAAAATTACGGTGGATGCGAGCCTTTTTCTGAGCGATGCGAGCCGCATGTTTGTTGACTGGTGGTGGTTAGTAGGTCAGTTTCATCAGTTGGTTGGTGAAATAGCGTTAAACCACCATAGCGCAAGCTCTACGCGTAACGGAATTGCCCTACCATAACCATTCTTTAGCTGCGCAACGTCGCAGCTCGCTTCCCTAACAAGCGTAATGGACAAGGTTATGGCTGTATCAATTGGTTCACGTCGCGCCCGGTTAAATTCCTGCGTGCTTGTTTCTGCGTTAACTACACATCGAACGGGCCGCGCGCTGCGTCGTATCAGGCCCCTTAATCCAAGTCGATTACTGGTGGCATCATTGTGTCTTTGCTTAATCAGTTTAATGAGTGCCTGTTCCGATTCTGGTTTGAATACAGACAGTACAGATAGAGCAACAACGGTACCGGTTCCAACAAAAGTTATTCCTGATGGTGTTCTTGAAAATCCCATCGATACCACTTCGTTCATTAACACTGTCGATGCAACAAATGAATCGGGTATGGGTGCGTCCGTTGCCCCGGATAGCTCGAGCGAAAGTTCGACAGGTTCACTAACCGACGAAGCGGTACTGGCGAACCGATTACAAACAGCGTTTTATCTGGATGGGCAACGGCTGGTTCCGACAACCGGTTGGATATGTAAGGACGTGTTCGAAGAAAACCGCATTTACTACTTCTATCCAGCAGGCGTTTTAGATGCTGTCAGGATGGTCGCGATAGAACGTTCACTCATTGCAGACAACGAATTCAACGACGTGCGTTTTTTCTGGTCTGTCAGTGCAGCGGATTCATTGTTGTTGTCTGCAACAGTACTTGGTAGCGATGGTGCACTGTTTTCTTCCGGCCAACAGTACGATATGACAACTATCCGTTTCACTGAAGTCGATTCTGTTGCGTCTTTTACGGCACAAAGCTTATTACGTGGAAAATTGGTTTGTGCGGTTTTCGATTTGCAGTAGAAATCCAGTTAAACTAGCTGACCTCCTGGTTTTCATATTACCTATCCAATGAGTCGAACAAGCGCCAACCTGTTGTTACTGCTCGCGGGCGCTATTTGGGGTATGGGGTTTGTTGCGCAACAAACGGCCATGGAAGATCTCGGCCCGTTCAGCTTTATTGCGCTTCGGTTTTTGGTTGCGTCATTGGTCATTTTGCCGTTTGCACTCAGAGAGTGTCGATACCCGAAAGAAACGTTACCGCCAATGAATCTGGCATTTGTGTCCCAGTTCGTGTTGATCGGGTTATGTTTATTTGGTGGTATGGCCGCTCAGCAAATTGGCTTGTTAACCATTACGGTAACCAACTCCGGATTCTTAACCGGGTTGTATGTGGTTTTTACACCGTTTCTTGCGGTGCTTTTATTTCGTCAATGGCCACACCCGATTGTATGGCCAGCGACAGTGCTTGCCATGCTGGGCATCTTCTTTCTATCCGGTGGTAACTTGTCTCAACTTCAAACCGGGGATTTACTGACGGTATTAAGCGCGGCTTTCTGGGCGTTGCAGGTGGTCCTTATCGGGCATTTTGTTGGGCGATCGAAGCGGCCGCTTACCTTGTCGCTGGTGCAATTCCTGGTCACTTTCGTGTTGGCTGCGTGCGTGGCAATTGCGCTGGAAAGTATATCGCTTCAGGCGATGCGTGCCGCGGCGTTTGAGATTCTATACACGGGGATTTTTGCCACTGGTGTGGCGTTTAGTTTGCAAGTCATCGGGCAGCGCTATACCTCTTCCGCGCAGGCAGCTATATTCTTATCTTCCGAGAGCCTTTTTGCCGCGCTGTTTGGCGCTCTCGTGTTGGGAGAGCGTATTGGATGGGTTGGATTATTCGGCTGCGCACTTATATTTAGTGCCATGCTGTTAGTTGAGTTGGTGCCGGAATTGCTCGGCAGGGAGCCGAGAGAACGCCCGAACTGACGCGTATTCGTGGTTACGCATGGAACGCATTGCAACCCGTTTGTTGAACTGAAGTCGTTCAAGGGCTAACCTGTCAACCAGCGTTTCAATTATTGTAAAAGTGCGTAAGTACGGGGGTGGGGTATTCTTTTCGATGGACTAGGCAGCGAAGTGCGCAACACCACTGTGTTTGCAGCTATCCTGTCGATAATCTTACTGGCCGTATTCTACTGGTGGTTTCGGGGTGATTTAACCCTGCTGGCAGCCTACGCAGCTGTTGGTGTCGTCGCCACTTTGTCAGTAGCCGCTTTGTATCGATTGGCCGGTTTCACATTGGCCGACGAGGTTCGCTGGCTGGAAGGGCGTGAAGCCGAAGACCATCGCAATATGCTGAATAGGCTGGCAGAGCTCGAAGGCCAATTGGACAATCTGGGCATTGAGGAGGGCGTCCAGCAGGCGAAAACACTGACAGCCATGCTCGATGATTTTCACGCCGTGGTCGAGACTCGGTTTCTTGGCAAAAAGCACAGCCCAGTAGCGTATCTTGCAACCGCTCGACGCGTGCAAAAGCACGCAATTTCGAATCTGACCGATGCAGTTGCCGTAGGGCATAGCCTGGCTTCCATTTCACGTCACGATGGTAATACTCGGCGGGTCGATCGCATGGAAGGCCTGAATAGCGAGCAAAGCGAGCGTCTGAACGCGCTGCTAGCGGAAAATAGGGACTTATTTGAAGCGCTCACAGACACGGCGGTTGAAGTGGCGAACATTAGCTCATATTCTGATTACGAGCGATTGGATACAATGGCGCGTTTGGTGAGTATGTCCGAAATAGCCAGTCGCAGCGGCAAGTAAGCGTCTGCTATCTTCAATACCACCCAATCGCCTGATTTAACGCGCACCAAGTCATGCCTCAACGCATGTTGTCGCCATCTATATTGGTCGGGTGAAATACACAAAACATAACAAGAGTGATTCGATGTTTCAGTTAATACCGAAGTTTCAAGGTCTGCAATTGCCACGTTTGCTCGCTACTGGAACTATCACAACGAGCCTGCTTCTGCTTGCTGGTTGTGGTGCCTCTATCGATAGTCAGGAATCAGCCGAAGAGGCGATTATCAAGGCTGTTGAAAAAACAGTACAACCCACTTACAGGGAGAATCAGGCTCGGGCGAATATCCGTCTCTCCAAAACCAATCTTTCTTCGCTGCTACCCGATTTGAACGACTACCCGATCAGCACCGGACAACGCGATAGCGCATCAGTTGAATCAGTGGAGATTTTTACATCGTCTGAAAAAGCCGGTACGGGTCGCGATGCGTTCTACATTGAACTGGCTGAGGCATTCAATCGCGAACGCATACAATTATCCAACGGGAAAACCGCCGTTATCAGTATTCGTAAAATTGCCTCTGGTTTAGGTGCGCAATTTATGCTCGCCGGCCGTTATACGCCAGATGCATTCTCACCGAGTAATCTTTTATGGGGTGAAATGCTGAACGCAGATGGAATCAAGCTCGATACGATTGCTGAAAAAACAGCGCCTAATACCGCTGGAATTATTGTAAAGAAATCCAAGTCAGACATGATTACCACTGATGGTCAGTTGGATATTCCAAAGTTACTCAACAACGTGAGTAACGGCAGTTTTGCCATGGGTTATACCAACCCGTATCAGTCGAGCACCGGTTTAAACTTTCTGCTCACAGTATTAAATGCCTTTGCACAAGGTGATGAATCGCAGATGTTAAGCCCCGATGTCGCCAGTGCATTTGAAGCTTTTCAAACGGGCGTGCCGTTCGTTGCGCAAACGACTATTCAAATGCGCGATGCAGCTCAAGGCAGCGGTGTGCTCGATGCGCTGGTTATGGAGCATCAGTCTTGGGTCAACGTAACGGGCATGAAAGATTACATGTTTGTGCCGTTTGGCGTGCGGCACGACAGTCCGCTGTATGCAACACCAGAAGCTGATGCAAGCGAGCGTGAAGCGCTTGACCTGTTTGCACGGTTTATCGCGCAGCAGCAGTCGGTGGTGTCGCGATTCGGCTTTGGCCGCAACGCTGACTACGAATCTGCCTACGAAATTAGCGATTCATCTCTTATCGCGCAAGCACAAGCCATCTGGAAGGAAAAGAAATCCGGTGGCCGCCCGGTTGCTGCGGTTTTTGTTGCAGATGTGTCCGGTTCAATGGATGGTCCTCGTTTACGCAATTTGAAAAAGGCGTTAATAGAATCTTCTGATCTTATTAGCTCCAATAACTCGATAGGTCTAGTGACGTACAACGAGTCGGTTAATGTCGATTTGTTTGTGCGCAAGTTCGATGTACAGCAAAAGTCTTTGTTCATCGGTGCCGTGGAGCGTCTTATTGCCAACGGCCGCACAGCGACTAACGATGCGGTGTTAGTGGCGGCAAACATGCTAATAGAACATCGTAAGCAGAATCCATCAGATAAACTGATCATATTTGTATTGTCCGACGGCGAGCGTAACCGAGGCTTGGCTTTAGACGATGTCAACACAATGCTGGAATGGTCGGGCATACCCATTCACTCCATTGCTTACGAAATAACGTCGGAAGAACTTCGCGCGTTGGCTGGATTGGCCGAGGGCGCTTATATCGAATCGAAGGCCGAGTCTGCGTCTTATCGAATTGGCAATCTGCTTAACTCAGAAATGTGAGACGCGAGCAATGAAATGGGTCAAAGTCTTTTCCGTGTTCATGCTGTTGCATATCGTTGCATGGGTTGGGGCGCACTGGTACAAAAAAGAGCGACCTTTGGAAGTACTGCTGGTGGCAGATACCTCATTTGCGCTGAAGCCTGAATTTCCGTCGATGCAACGCTGGATAGAAGATTTTGCCAACGATGATCGATACCGCAATATCGTTGTTGGCACCGACAAAGCACTGATTGGTCCGTTAGCCGATATTCCATCGGCAGATGCCGTGTTCAGGGTATCTTTCGGCAGAAGCAACCCGGATTCATTAAAACGCTACGAATCAGGACGCTACGATCAACGCATTTTCCTTTCAGACGGCTCCTTTACCCCCTCGGGTTGGACCTTGGTAAAATTCCCTTAATCCTTACTTGTCCACGCAAGTGCGTACGGGAACACACTGATCCTGTAAAATGCGCCAAGCTAGTGGCTTTATTGGCAGTCTCAGAACCTCGATAGGTGCACAAAACACGCTGCGCGCGATACTGCACCAGTATCCTGTGCGGTGGCAGGTGTGCGGCGGTAGATGCGCAGTAGATCTTAGTGCGCGCGAGATAATATGCAGCAGTTGATGTGCATCACGGCCGTTGGTTTGGTTTTGGGGGTAATCCCACATTAGATATTCTCGGCAATAGGTACGCTGGTTATAGCTGACACCCGTTTAAACCTGATAAAAACGTATCTAACTGGTTGAATTTACGATTTTATGCGCAATCTGCGTGTTTTTACTGGCATTTTTTTCAATTTCGCCTATGTAATAGCTATGGGGTGAAGTTGCGACTTTCCGAGAACGACATGACTTACTTGAATACACAACGCCTGCATGGACATTTCAGCCTTCGTTGGCTGTTACGTATTGCAAATCCGATGGTAACGAGCATGGCCATGGCTGCTGCTCTCCACACGGGCAGTGCGCTCGCTGCTGGTGAAGTCACTTTTATCGATACGGCAGATCAACCGGCCACGCCACTTCGCTATAGCGTCGATGGCATCACCTATACCTGGGGTATGGGTCAAAACCAGGTCATGCAAGGTTTTACCGTCGACGGGCTCAAATACGAGTACGCTAATTCTGCCGATCGAGTTGAACTGGTTCGCTACGATGTTAACAACGTTTCTACCGGTAACCCGTGTGGGGTTTTTGTAGAACGACTTGGTGCTTCAAGCGAAGTGCTCAAAGCAAATTACCCGAGCGATGGCACCGATACCGGCAATTGCGATATGGCAGAAATGCTGGCCAGTCGCGTGGTTAATCGTGGTGCGCTGAATTTATTTTCCAACATTGGCCCTAATCCGAAAAATGTTGAGCGAGTGGATTATTTGTTCGACACAGGCGTGCTTGCTCCACTGAGTTCATCCGCACTGTCGTTGAGCGGTCACGTTGTTGCTGAGAAAAGCGGTAACAACCCGTTGCAAATCGCTGCGATAACATCAGTTGATATTCTTGGTAACCCGACATCCTACGGACCGCTTATCTTGGTGGAGCGAAACGGATGCTCCGGCGAATCGATCTGTTATGGAATAACCAATCTGCGCCATAACTACACGTTTTTTCAAAACGACTCTCAAGCACCTCAAGGCTTTCCATCTTTTCTAAAAGATTCGACAGAATCAGTGGGTATGGCATTTGTGTCACTTGAGCGCTTAGGGTTGAGTGCGGGACAGCTTTACTACGGATTCTCTTACTTTGCAGATGATGTAAACCCAACCGACCACGTACTAACCGACGTTTCTACCTTTCCGCAAGACACCGACGACGAACAAATTCTGTTTGGCGATGGTCCTGACATTTATGGTGGAGTGTCTGGTTATTTTCTTGGTGAATCGTTAAGTGTTGCGACTGGCGCGGTCTTTAAGGATGAAAACGGCGATGGTTTGTTGGGTGAAGATGAAGCGGGTATCAGCGATATCGATTTAGCGCTTCACCGCGATAGTAATGGCAATGGCGTATTTGACCCTGATCAAGATGCGCAGTTGGGGCCGGGTTTCGTTACCGATATCAGTGGTACTTTCCGAATACCTGGGCTTGAAAACGGCATCTACTTCGTAACGCTGGATGAAGCTGACGAGGATATACCGCCTGCATTGAGCGTTGCACCGGGAACCAATCCTGCGGTTATTGTCATTCAGGATAACGATGCACACGGTGTTAATTTTGGCTTTATTAGTGATACTGGTCCAACCAATGGTGCTGGTTCGGATGCTGGAGCGACGGATTCAGGTTCGGATGCTGGCGCGACGGATTCAGGTTCGGATGCTGGCGCGACGGATTCGGGTTCGGATGCTGGAGCGACGGATTCGGGTTCGGATGCAGGCGCGACTGATTCAGGTTCGGATGCTGGTGCGACGGATTCGGGTTCAGATGCTGGTGCGACTGATTCGGGTTCGGATGCTGGTGCGACTGATTCGGGTTCGGATTCAGGCGTAACGGATTCAGGTTCAGATTCAGGCGTAACGGATTCAGGTTCAGACGCAGGTGTAACGGATTCGGGTTCGGATTCAGGCGTAACGGATTCGGGTTCAGATTCAGGCGTAACGGATTCAGGTTCAGATGCAGGAGCGACTGACTCAGGTTCAGATGCTGGCGCCACCGATGCCAGCTCAACCGATGCCGGGTCTACTGCAGGCCAAACCGACGCTGGTACCACAACCGGTTCTACCGGTGAAGAATTTGTGCCGATTGGTGATGGCACCAACGAGACTGTGGCCAATCCGGACTCAGCGATAGTGACTCAGGGTTCGAGCGTGCAGATCTTCGTTTTAGAAAACGATCAGGACGCACCCGGGCAAGGGTTGGATATTATTGAAGTCACTGAATCTCCTAATGCAACCATTGAGATAAGTGAGGGTGCCAATGCAACCGATAGGTTCGTGGTTTACACGCCAGACCCGGGCTTCATGGGGTCAGATTCATTCTTGTATGTGATGGAAGATGCTGCGGGCACACAAAGCACAGGAACGGTCAGTGTCAGAGTGGTGCGATTCAGCGATATCAACAACAACGGTATCAACGATTTTGAAGAGTGCGATTGTGACAACCTCACCATCGAAGTAGGGGTAGACGGTACTGCATTAGGCGCATGGTCTTTGATTAGTTTCGTGATACTGAGTTTACTGTTTGCGCTACGCCGCAGCGTACGCACTGGACGAAACAAATTCTTTGGAGTAAGCCAATGAATTTCAAACTGCGTAAACAGCTCAAGCAAGAGTCTGGTCAGACATTAGCGGCCTTTGTTTGCACAGTGCTGCTCGGAACGGCTGTGTTAATGGTTGCACAGGCGCAAGAGCGTGAATTGGAATTTAAACCTCGTGTTTATGCCGGTGCAGGTGTTGGCGTAACCCGGCTTGAACCAAAAATGCCGAACGACAGTTTGTCGGTTAGTGAAGATAGCAGTACCGGTTTTCATGGAGTTATTGGCTATGACTTTACCAGTAGGTTCGCTGCTGAAGTTTATTATGCCGATCTGGGTTCAGCAGACATTGCGTTTTTGGGCGCAGATGTTGGCGAGATCGACTATCAGGTTTTTGGTTTAAGCGGAATTGCGTATTTGTACAATTCCAGAAGCGGTCTGCGTGCAGGCAATACCTCCAGTATGGGTACACGTGAAGGTCTGTCTTTGTTTGGTCGCGTGGGTATTGGGGGTGTAAGCGCCGATTCAGAACTCGATTACACCGTTAACCACCGCACACATTTAGCGCTTGGCCTCGGAGCAGAATACGGGTTCCGTAATGGATTTGCACTTAGAGGCGAGTATCGTGCCTTTGATTCAGATGCGCATTATGCATCGCTGAGTCTGATTAAGCGCTTTGGCAAAGCGAGTCAAGCGGTTGTGCCAGTGGCTGCTGTGGCTGCGCCCAAGGCGATTGTGCCTGAGGCCCCGAAAGCGTCTGTAGTGCCTGAAAAGCCAGCATTTACGGGCGTTCCAACCGTGTACTTTGCATTCGATAAATCAGTTATTTCTGATACGGCCGCTAACAAACTGGATGAAGTGGTTGCAGCTGTAGCCGATTCGGATGCTCGTTTAGTGTTGGAAGGGCACACCGACTGGGTGGCCACTGAGCGCTACAACTACGATTTGTCATTGCGTCGATCTGAAAACGTTCGTCGCTACCTTGAGAGCAAGGGTATTGCCAGATCAAGAATGAGTGTTCGTGGATTTGGCGAAACGCGACCTATCGCATCTAACACCACAGCGGAAGGTCGAGCCAGCAACCGAAGGGTCGACATTCGCATTGAGTAACTGAGGCCCACAGGTGGTTGCGAATGTTTTTAAAATTCGGTGCACGGTCTAATAATTCTAAACGTCCTCTTTGCGCTTTACTTTTAACGTATGTCATGGTCGCACTTTCCGGGTGCGATGGTGATAGTCATGATGACGATGGCTACGATGACTACGAAGTCAGAGCGGAAGAGGACGCTTTTCCCTATCGTAAGAACAGCCCGTATGCGTCGATACTGAAAGAGTGTGTATTAATCGGCACGGTTGCAGAGTCTTGTAACGTAGACCAAATGCCCTTTATCGGTGATGGCGCAACCACACCGAGCGTTGACGATGTGATGGACCGAGTGCTCGTCACCAATAAATGGATGGGGCGGCGGTTTGAGGACGCCTTGCGCAACGCGCCCGATGACACCTTACTCACCTTATTTTCATCCACCACATCTGTACTTATTGGTAGTGATGTCAGGCCATCTTTTTATATTGCTACCACCGCTGGTATTCAGATAGACGCTAATTATCTTTGGGTTACCGAACAAGAGAAAAGCAGTGTATCCGTGCGTGAAGATGAACGCGCAGATTATGGTAAAGACTTACAATTTCAATTTATTGCTCGCACAGCAGATACAACAGGTGAACGGCTAACGCCGTACTTTAGTCTTGAACAGAGTGCTGAACGAACGGTTGAGCAAATGCAGTTGCCGTTGTATCGACTGCTATACCACGAGCTCACTCACGCCAATGACTTTATGCCGAGGCACAAAATCCCCGATGTTAATCCGGATATTTCTTTGTACGATGCCATTTCAGAAATTAGAAGTGAATGGTTGTCGGCAAGTTTTATCTCGCAATACCCGAAAACCAGTAGCGTGTTGGAGCTACTCGCAGAAGTCCGTTTCGGCGGGCAGCAAGCCACCGAAGAACAAATGAGCATGACGGCGTCAGATGTTGGAGAGCAAATGCATGCCGATGGTGCGATGCAATTCTACAGCTATTACTCTGAGCACGAAGACCTCGCTCAGCTAATGGAAAGTGCGCTTATGGCTTATCATTTCGATGCACGGATAAATGTCGGTTTTGTGCAAAAACCGGAAGCCACTCCTGCACCTTGCAGCGAGTATCTGGTCAGCTGGGGGCAACGCAACAGGTTGGGTGAGTCGCTGGTTAACCTGCGCTCACGAGCCGCTGCAGCCCTGTTATTGAATGACACTCAGGCAATAGAAGCCTATCTGGATAATGAGCTTGGATTATCAGAACCGATGAGCTCAGGCGTCGATTGGTGTCAAAACCAAGCGTTCAGTCTCTCCGTTTCCAACCCGATTCAATTGCGCAATGCAGCCAGACCAACTATCGATGATCCGGCTGCCACTATGAACGCAGAACGTTTTCAGGACATGCTGGAGTTTGAGAGCACCCATCATCTTTACGATTTGCACTGAAGTTGGTAGAACCAACGATAAACGCACGGAAAGTGTCATTCTAAAAAGTATAAATTTAAGAAACTGGCGCTGAGATGCACTTCAATAAATTCGGTAGTCTGAGTGCCTGGCGAACCCGTAAATATGGAATATCACTGTCGCGTGTACCTTAAGGTTTAGCAGAACAATGGATTCCGTTTCTCAATTTGCACTGGGCGCTGCCATCGGCGAGGCGACTCTGGGAGCCAGGCTTGGACGCAAAGCGATGCTGCTGGGCGGGCTATTAGGCACCTTGCCTGATATGGACGTGTTGGTCCAATACGCGGATGCTGTGGAGAGCTTTACCTACCATCGTAGTTGGAGCCATTCGCTTTTCGTACTCGGTTTAGTCAGCATACCCATTGCGTGGTTACTCATGCGCTACTTTCCCGCTTCCTGGTTGAACGACAAATACAGTGGCGATAAGCAGGGTCTGGCTGTTCCATACCGGCACTGGTTTACGTGTGTCTTTCTCGTTCTTGTTACTCATCCTGTATTGGATGGCTTTACTATCTATGGCACGCAATTGTTATGGCCTCTGCCCGTGCAACCCATAGCATGGGGTTCGATTTTTATCATCGATCCCCTATATACATTGCCGCTTATTATCGGCTTGCTGGTGGCTTACCGACATCGGACAAAAGCCAAGAAGGCGGTAATCACTGGCTTGCTTGTCAGTACAACGTACTTAGGCGTTACGTTATTACTGCAAAGCCATGTTCGCGCCAAATCGATTGACGCCCTGAGTGCACAAAACGTAAGTGCGCATAATGTGCTTGTTGCACCAACACCTTTATCAGTGCTGTGGCGCGTCGTTTCAATGGATGGAAACCAATACCATGAGGGGTTTACGTCACTACTCGACAAATCGGATGAGATACGGTTTATCGCCTACGATACTAATAGAGAACTCATTGATGCGCATGCTGCTCATTGGCCGGTATCACGCCTGGACTGGTTTACGAATCAGATGATTTCGGCTAGTCGAATAGCCGATGAGCTTGTGATCAATGATTTACGCATGGGCATCGAGAGCAGTTATATTTTCCGATTTGCTGTTGGACGATGGAACAGCACAGAATTTGAACCCATCGTAAGTCGTGAACTACCGGTAGAAATTGATGTCGACAGGATGAAATTGCTGTTAAAAAGGCTTGTGGATGAAAGTATCATTCTGGAGCCGCACTAAAATCGTAACAAAAGCTTCGCCAGAAAAAACCTGTAAGACAAGATCTGTCGGTAAGAAAAGATTTGTAAGAAAAGATTTATAAGAAAAGATCTGTAATATAAGATCTGAAAAAAAGAGCCGTACAAAGCGAGTAGAGAAAACATGTTTAAGCAATGGATAGAAAGAATTTCGGCTGCGACCAATCGCGACGAAGAGATAACGGCGGCAGATGTGGAGCGCATAAGCGCAGCTTTGCTGGTTGAAATTGCCCGCGCCGATCATCAGCTGGACAGCGAAGAAATAGAATCCATCAACTCAGCGCTACAACATTCGTCGTCGGTTAGTCATAAAGAGCTGGCTGAAATTGTCAATGCGGCTGTTGTCGATGCCGATTCTGCCATTTCGCTGCACGAACATATTCGATTGGTCAATGAACACTTCGATCGAGAGCAAAAGATACGGCTGCTCGAACAAATGTGGCGTGTAGCCGTTGCTGATGGCAGTATCGATCAGTACGAGGATTACACGATTCGAAAACTAAGCGATTTGTTACACATGCGACACAGTGAATTTATTCAAGCTAAACTGCGGGTGACAGAAAGCGAGTAACGACATTTGCAAAAGACAAAAGCCGTTAATGAAATGGTGGTTTGGTGTCTCAGGGTTTTTTTCTTTGTTGATAGATAGATTTAACAGGAACATCAATATCCAACTGGGTTTCAACTTTAATCAGGGCTGCCAAATTACTGTGTTCTGGTATCAGTTTTTCCAGAATCACGTTCACTTCGGGTTCAGCAATCGCCAATCCGCCGGTACGTTGAGGGTCTGATAGTTGTTTTTCCAAGAGTTCAGATACTTCTGTTAATTTTGGGCCGAGCTCGAAAACCGCTTTTTTCTCTATTTCCGTAATAATTTTATTATTAAACACCTTGGCGATTGTGTTCCATAGCGTACTATCCAACACGTTGGATAAGGCTATGTTTTCCAGATGAATGGTTTGAGTGAATGGTTCCAGCACTGGCGTGGCGGTTAAGTACACGTTACCGGGCGAGGGGTGTTTCTTCCCGGGTAGCTTTGCGTGGAACCCAAGATTCACGGTTACGCCATCAGGGTTGCCGGATAAAGCCATACTGTCAATGTCTACTGATACATCGCCCGCGGGGCTCGATTCAGTGAAATTTCTTCCCACGAGCTGTTGTTCTGCCATTGACTGCAACTGTGAATAGGCTGCTCGGATAAGAATATTGAATTCAGTAGCGCCAGCTTGGTATTCCGTTCGGGTTAATGCGGGTAATGTCAGCGCCTGAGGTGGAGGTGCTTCAGGGTGCACACTGGTTTCGGCATTGAGTGTGAAAGCCAAACCAAGCTTATCGGCATCTGTTTTTATGCCGGAGAAAGAGAACTCATTGGGTTTAATGTTCAGGAACAGTGTTTCATTGCCTGGTAGGTCTAACGGAATACTGTGGTGCTTCCACTGCGCTTGTATTGTGTTTCTGAATTCATCGCAGTCTATTGCACCTGCTGCTTTTTCTTCAAGACCATCTAGTTGCTTAGCGATGGCCTTATCAAGCTTATCTCGTAAATTTAAATCGAGCCCGCCTTTCCATTTCAAGCGTGGTGTTTTGGTCCATTCATAGCTCATTTCGGTATCAATTTGTGGACACCAGTTTTCTGCTAAATCGAGCTTAAGTCGTAGTTTGGCGATCATGGCTCCGGCAAAGTCCAAGGCATCGAGTTTTAGCACTTTGGCAACATCACCACCAATACCTGCCTGTCCAGAAAATGTCATTGGTACGGTGATGTCGATGAAGTCGTTTGTTGATAAATCGTTAGCAGCTGTAATGCTGACCTTACCGTTGCGCACAACGGTGTAATTCCACCGTGCATTACCGCAAGCTTTAAAGCCGAGCACCTTTTTACATATTTTCTGCTTGCCCGTATCGGTGTGTTCGGCTGGAACCTCTTCTTCTACCAACGCGATTAAGTCGGCATGGGCGATGCGCGCTCTGGTACTGAGCCGGCTTTGATGGACTATCTCATTGGAGGCCAGTTGTGTAGCCATGGGTGGCTGCTCGGATATCTGGCTGTGTTCTGGTGCCTTTTCAGCGCAGCCAGAGAGCAATAGTAGCGAGCACAGTGTTGCTAAGCTACTGGCGACGTATGGCACGTGTGATTTCGATGGTTGCATAGGTTAAGTCTGACACAGATATGAGCGTTTACGGAAGTGGTTGCCGTTTGTAAGTTCCGTTGATTTACAATAGCTGCAAGAAAGTGGCGTGTATAGGGAACATCATGAGTACGTTGTGGGAAACCACTCAAGGCGGTACCGAATACTCGGTAAGAAGCGCTGGTGGCTCGGTTCGCTTATACACTAACGGTGTATACCATAGTCAATGGAATGCCAAACGGCCGTTTGCCGGAGCAGTATGGGATTGTCTGAGTTTACCGTGCCTATATCGACCCCCGGCAGAATGCAAGCGAGTGTTGTTGCTTGGTTTGGGTGGTGGGGCAGGTATACGCCAGTTACAGACACTGGTTGAATTTGATTTTCTACAGGCGATTGAAATCGATGCTGTTCATATAACCATTGCGCGTAAGTGGTTTGGTGTTACCAGTCAAAAGGTGGCTATTGAACATGCCGATGCTATTGAATGGATGCATCAGTATACAGGCGAGGGTTTCGACCTGATTATCGACGATTTGTTTGGCGACTCAAATAATGAGCCGGTAAGAGCTCAACCGCTTAACGACACCTGGATTAGCGTGTTAAAAGGCGCCCTGAACCCGAGCGGTACATTGGTTACCAATTGCATTACACCTTCTGAGCTATTGCGCACTGTGCCGATTTTTTCGGCTCTCGGTTTTTGTCAAGGTTACCGATGGAGTATGCCAGAGTACGAAAATGCGATTGGTGTTTTCTTTACCCAACCGGTCCATTCAAACGCTTGGTTAAGACATTTGGATGCGACCGATTTAACACCGGCGATGAAACGCGCTGCTCGCTATGTGATAAGACGCTCTTTATCCATGCAGTGATAGACTGAGCGAGCAGCGCTTTGAGCCACACTTTCCTGTCGGTTATAGCTTCTTAGAAACCAAACGCTAATTGCACACCGGCTTGAGCCGATTGTCTATCGGTAATACGTCCGCCAAGGTGAAGCGGGCCAAGACTAAAGCCAAGGCTCAGCGCTGTTGCATCATCTGTTCGCGCATTGTCGTGGCTAACACCTGCACGGAGTCCGAATAAGGGTTTGGCGAGTTCGACACCAAGCGCCATAATTTGGGTTTCCAGATTATCCACCTTGGCTTCATTTAGTGCGAGATCTGCAGATAGTGTTAACGCGCCTAGTTCAAACGCACCGCCAACGATGAGCTGCGGCGTGGTTTCGAATTCGAAGTTTTCTTTGGTTGTCACCGATTCTGTGATCATATTCCGCGCAACCGCAGATACTCTCAACGGGAGTCCTGAAATGGCCGCACTGACACCCAGATCGACATTGAAGCTTGTATCAATAACTTCATTATCTTCAAACTGATCCTGTAATGATTCGGCAGCATCGTCGAATCGTTCACCGATAGCGGTAGTCAGACTTAAAGATCGTAGCTCAGAGAACTTGGGTGTAATACCAAAGTCGACGTTAAGCCCGGCTATCTGGAAAGTGGTTGCGATACTTACGCCTAGTTGCTCGCGAATAAGTGCGCTACTTTGCGCATCAGACTGAAGTGCATCCTCAGGCTGTTGAACACTTAGCGTTGTACCGTCATCGGATATGGTTAATGGAACGGCGGTTGATAATTCATTGAAGGTTAATTGATCATCTGATAGAACTGTTGCAAACGTATCAACGTAGTCGGTGTCTGAGTCTTCAATATCGGATTGAACACGACCGGTAACCGATTGCCTGTAATGCAGTGCAATAGGAATCGGGGATGCTGCATAGGCCACACCAAATTCGGCAGCGGCTGTGGCTTTTATCGGTTT
The DNA here is from genome assembly GCA_937922945.1 of uncultured Granulosicoccaceae bacterium. Lineage (GTDB taxonomy): Bacteria > Pseudomonadota > Gammaproteobacteria > Granulosicoccales > Granulosicoccaceae > Granulosicoccus. The sequence goes on along the minus strand of CAKZUP010000092.1, from coordinate 111,820 downwards.
GTTGTCAATATCGTTCAGAATGTCCAACACCGTACCTGCCAAGTTGCCAAGGCGCTGCGTATCGTTCAGACAAACAGTTTCGGGTGCGCTGGGAACGGCGCAGGTTATCGTTCGGCCCGATATCGCATCAATTTCAGTTTCAAGGTCCTCTGGTAGTGATTCGTTATCCAAAGCTATGTCAACGAGTCCTGCATCATCTTGTATATCGGTGCTGAGTCCAAGGTGAATATGGAAGTTTTGCTGCTCGCGTTTCATGCGCATGAGCGAAGAGGGGTTCTCCAGCGCGCCGTGTGCGCCAGCACCGTTGGCGATGGCCGAACCACCAAGGGCTGCAGACCTTGCATCGAGTGCCAATGCCGGAGATGAAATAAAAAATGCCATGGTACAGGCGATGCAGAATTGACGGGTTTGGAAAATCATGTGAGCCTGTGTCCTTAAATCTGGATTAATTGTGCTCGGAAATAGGGTTAGTGTAGTAGATGAATAAGCATGAAATGTACCCTTCAAGCGAATGGAGAGGGGCTTACGGTCAGGATAGGCAACAAAGTTGCCTAACTGAAATGGCTGGCCGCATGTAAGATGGCTTGACGCATTTGTTCTGTGACCAGGCTGCGGGTATCGGCAGCGAGCGTCAAGAATTGCTGGGTAGCCACGATGTGATCGTTTTCTACTGAAACGTATTGGCTCTGGGTGAGTTTGCTAACCATGGCTTTGTGTAGATGCTTGTCGTACAGATCAACCGCATCGCGACCTTGTGTCAGGGCAAGACGCTCAGCACAGGCTTCACATTGCTGGGCCAATGTGTCTAACGGCAGGCCATCGGTGCCACTTTGTACCAGCACCGCCGCAGCCAAAAGGTACCGCTCCAATGCAGGCATAACGCTTTCCGCTAACCGCATTAAAGTAACAGCTTCTATCGAACCGCCCGATGCACGACGAAAACTGGTTTGTGCATAACTGCTTTGCTCGTTACTCTCATTGTTGTTTGGATTACTACGTCGATCGTTACCAAGGTCATTGCTTTGGTCAGTAGTATCATCGATTTGTATAAGCTTACTGTCGACTAATGAGCGCAGAGCATCGTCAAGTGTCTGCTCGGCCGGTTTTGGTGTTAAGTACAATTCATTTTGTAGAAATGGGTACGCGTACCCGACCAAACGCTCCAGCTCTTCGTAAGATCGAACAGCTCTGCCTGAAAAACAACACGCTACTAGGGCAGGTGCCATAATCAGGTGCTGAACGTTGTTTCGAAAATAGGTCATTGGTGCGGACATGCCGGGTTTAATAGAAACCAATGTTCCAAGCGGATCTTCACTGGTTTGAATAAAGCCCAGCTTTTTGCCATGTTCGATGGCTTGTTGAAAATCTATCTCTGGTACTACGGCGGTGGAGTTCAGAGCGGCCGATAAGAACAAGCTGTGGTAAACACGCATTTGATCGATTAATTCGGAAGTACCCAGTTTGCCCTGACGAGTCGACAGCAAGCCCATAGCCAGTAAGCTGATAGGCGTAACGCATGCAGCATCGTTAATGTTTTGCATGATGTTTTCACCAAGATCATCAATCACCGGGCTAAGCCATTCCGGGCGGGTAAGCTCGACTGTGTCAGCCCGCCAGTTACTCTGGTGTTTGTCGAGTAGGGCATCAAGTTCAATCGGCTCACCAAAATTCACATACACATTGCCGTACTCTTCGCGAAGTGTTTTCAATGATTTTAATAGCCCAAACACAGATTCTTTCTGTTTTTTACCACCAGCCAATTCACTGGTAAACGCACGCCCTTCCAGTAGGCGTTCATACCCGAAATATACCGGTATGAAAACAACGGGTGTTCTTGGGTTGCGCAAGTACGCGTGTGCTGTCATTGCCAGCATGCCGCCTTTGGGTGGCAGTGAGCGACCTGTCCGGCTTCGGCCGCCTTCGACAAAGTATTCCAATGCATGGCCGCGTTGCAGAATTTCCTTCAGGTAGGCATTGAACACGGCTGCGTATAACTTATTACCGGCAAAACTGCGTCGTAAGAAGAATGCGCCACCTCGTCGGAGTATTCCGCCAACAACCGGCAGGTTAAGGTTTATACCGGCTGCAATGTGTGGCAACGAGAATCCATTGATATATAAAATATAAGACAGTAGGAGATAATCGATATGACTCCTGTGACAGGGTACATAAACCACCTCTTTGCCATCTGCTACCGACTTTAAACGGTGTATGCCCGATAGTTTCACACCGTCGTATAGCTCTGTCCATAATCGGTTCATGAGCCTGTGGAGTACACGAACCGTTGGGTAAGAGACGTCGGCAGCTATTTCCAGCGCGTACTTGTTGGCGCGCGCTTGCACGCGATCAAGTTTTTTATTTTCCTTGCCAACTTCGTGTTGAATGGCCAAGCGAACACCCGGGTCTGCCATAACATGGCTAACAAGCATTCGGCGGTGTGATTGATCAGGCCCAAGGCTGGCAATACGGCGTTGTCGGAAGTGTACTCTTAAAATTCTTGATAACTTATGTTGTAACCGTTCGGCAATGAGTGAGTCATCAATCGGCTTTTGCGTTCCTGTAATATCGTTTGTCGTACTTTGTACCAATGTGTTCAGCGACAAAGGCTCACTAATGGAAAGCAACGTGTCGCGGCCGTAGAGTAGCGTTGTTATAAACTTTCGGGTGCGCCCACCTATCTGCCAGTTCTCACTGAAGAACAGTGACCAGACCGATTGTTCTTTGTTCGGTGCCCGACCCCAATAAACTGCCACTGGCACTATCTGTAATTCACCGGGTGCATCGCGTAAACGAGTTTGTATAATGCGTTTCAAACGTTTTGATTGTACAAGCCTGTGTTGGCGAAATATCAAGCCGCGCCGATGTTTGAGGACATCTACCGAGCTGGATTCCTGCGCGTCCCCATAAACGAGTGCATCAGAGGGTGTTGGCAGTCCATACTTTTCGCACACCAGATTCAATGTCGCGCGATCGGCCATTCCCACTTTTTCAAGAATATAGAGTACTGGCAAATCAGGGTTTAACAGAACGGCAGGATCTGCGGGCAGCACATCCGGCTTAACCCACCAGGACAAGATGCGGGTAATCAGTTTTTCAATTGGCCTGTACAAAACCTTGCGCATATTGGATGTTTGTGAATTCTTGGGTGGTTAGGCGTTAGTGTACCGGGAGACAGAAATTGCCATTGACTGATATAGGTCGACTTGCAAGGAATTTGCCCGGTCATGCATTTAGATGCCCGACATATAATAGGGTGATGTTTGCTTGTCAGCCATTATTAAGGCTTGCAAGCGGCGCGCCCGGGCTGATATCAACCCGGACCGCCGACGTTACGGCTGCTTACCGCCTATGGCTTATACCAACTTTCAAGCCCTTCCTGAAGTTTCATACCAAGCTCTTCGGGTGAGTTTGCGCCTTTAATAGCGGCGACAGATGCACCCCAGGTTTCATTCTCAAGATTGGGTGTTCCGCGAGACAGAATTTGATAGGTTGATCGTATTGTGCTTTCACACTCAGCGCGCCAGCTAACAAACTCGTTGGCCAATGGGTCACTTAGTTCAACTGGTGCATTGGACAGTGGAAAGAATCCTGGTAGTGCGTTACCAAATATCGATGCAAATTCGGGGCTGGCAACCCAGCTTAAAAAGGCTTTTGCTGCTTCAGGGTTCTTTGAAGCTGCGTTCATGCCCAAGCCAATGTCGGTGTGGTCGGATATGTAACACGTATCGCCAGACTCTTGTACTGGTGGCTTAAACACACCCATTTCAAAATCAGCTTGCGCATTAAACCCAGAGATTTCCCAGCTTCCAGCTGGGTAGATAGCGCCACGACCAAGAGTAAATAAGTTCTGGCTGTCTGGATAAGTTTGCGCTTCATAGCCATCGCCCATGTAAGGCGCCCATTTTGCCAATGTGGCATAAGGAGCAACCCACTGCTCGTCGGTTAATTTCTGTTCGCCCTTTATAAGAGCGAGCCTGCCTTCTTCACCTTTCCAATACGTTGGACCGATGTTGTTATATCCCATGGTAGCGGCTTCCCATTGATCGTTTGTGCCCATGACCAATGGAATGTAAGAACCATCCGCTTTAATTTTTTCCAATACGGCGAAAAATTCGTCTTCTGTTGTTGGTGCTTCTATACCCAGCTCATTAAACGCATCTTTATTATAAATAAAGCCATGGATAACCGATGCCATTGGTACACAAAAACTGGCCGATGCATCATCGGTTTGCCACGCAGATTTTGCTACATCGGAAAACTCGGCCATGGCGGGCATCTCGCTAAGGTCGGCCAGATGTCCAGCGTCATAGAGTGCAAGTGACGCATCGAACGGGCGACAGGTAATCAGGTCACCGGCACTACCGGCCTCTAGTTTCGAATTCAGTGCGGCGTTGTATTCTGTGGGCGCAGATGGTGTGAATTTAACTTTGATGCCAGGATTTTCTTTCTCGAAAGCTGGGATAATTTTTTCCTGCCACAATGCGAGGTCGTCGTTTCTCCAGCTTTCGATGGTTATAGTGGCGTCTTGAGCGATTGCGGTACCGGTGAGCGAAATTGCTCCGGCTAACGCTACCAAGGGTAATTTTCGCGTCATTAGCTTCATATGCTCTTCTCCATGTAAGTAGTGCGGTTTTTACGAAACAGGCTTTTTTGTCGTATCGTGTTGTTTGTGTTGCGTTCTCTACAATACCACTGCGATACTATTTGTCTATTGTTTTGAACAGAGAATGCCAACATGCCTCGCCTTACCACCGTTAGCGAATCAACCCTGTCAGAGAACACACTGTCAGCCCTGGAGCCGGTACGCGTGAACGGAAAGCTTGCTGATGTCTATTTGCAGTTTGCCAATAGTGAACCGGCTGTGAGGGCGTATTTAGGTATGGAGGAGGCATTGCGTGCTGGTTCGCTGAACGAACAGGAGCTGGAGTGTGTAAAATTGTTGGTGAGTGAATTCACTCAGTGCGACTACTGTCTGTCAGTGCACAGCTTTAAATCCGGAAAAGCGGGTATAAGCCCCGAGCTGCAGAAACTTATCCGGCAAACCAATTCAACCGGCAATATCAGGTTCGATATTATCGTGCGACTTGTCAGCAGTCTGTTCAGGCAACCGGGTGCGTTAAGTGATGATTTACTCGCAGAAGCTCGTTCCGCCGGATTTACCGATCAGAACTTGGTAGACATCTGTTTGACAATGAGCACCATTTTTTTCACGAACATTACTAACCACATAAATAAATCAGTGTCTCCGCTACCAGCTGCACCGACAATATAAATACAGGCATCAATGCGCATTTTTGCTTTTTTTGAGTCTTTCATTCCTCCGTTTCCGGACGCGCCTGCTACAAGGCCGCCCAGTACGCTAGCGCCTTTTCTATGGCATTACTCCAAAAACGTATGGCCATGGTTACTGACCATGTCGCTACTGACTGCTGTTATTTCGATTCTCGAAGTGAGCCTATTCAATTATCTGGGCAATCTGGTTGATTGGTTAGGTGCAGCAGAACGCGAAACGTTCATACAAAACGAAGCAGGCAAGCTTTTTTGGATAGCAGCTATTGCGGCTGTGTTTATACCGCTTGCCGGATTCCTGCATTCTCTCGTATTGCATCAAACCATTATTGGAAATTATCCAATGGCAATACGATGGCAGACGCATCGTTATATTCTTGGGCAGAGCTATTCTTTTTTTCAGGATGAGTTTGCAGGCCGTGTGGCAACTAAAGTCATGCAAACCTCGTTAGCTATCCGAGAAACGGTCATGAAAGTGCTCGACACGCTCACTTATGTGTTTGTGTACTTTCTCTCGGCAATGGTATTGCTGGCAAGCTTTAATGCATGGCTGTTGTTGCCGTTTTTAGTCTGGCTTTTAGCCTATGCATTATTAATGGGTTATTTTTTACCTCGACTCAAGGCGATCTCCCGTCGACAGGCCGATGCACGCTCTGAGATGACTGGGCGTGTTGTTGATAGCTACACCAATATAATGACCGTTAAACTGTTTGCACACAGTGGCCGAGAAGCTGGCTACGCGAAAGAGAGTATGAATTTGTTTCTTGAAACAGTTCATCCGCAAATGCGCTTATCTACCCAGCTTATTTCACTGTTATCGTTATTAAACGGTTTAATGTTGTTTGGAGTGGGCGCAGTATCCATTGTGTTATGGACTCAGAACAGTATTAGTGTGGGTGCAGTTGCCGTAGGTGTGGGCTTGGTTTTACGATTGCAAGGCATGTCACACTGGATTATGTGGGAGTTGTCTCACCTGTTCGAGAGCATTGGCGTGGTGTACGACGGCATGAGCATGATTTCACGCGATACCGATGTAAAAGATTCTCCAGATGCACAGCCACTATCGAGCGCCAAAGGGCGAATCGAATTTGATCAGGTCATATTTCATTATGGAAAAGACTCAGGTGCAATCGATGCTTTGTCACTGGATATTGCTGCTGGAGAAAAGATCGGTCTGGTAGGGCGTAGCGGTGCAGGCAAAACAACGCTTACCAATTTGCTGTTGCGTTTATACGATGTTGAATCCGGGCGCATACGCATTGATGGAGTCGACATCGCCAGTTTTACGCAGGAATCGCTTCGTCGACAAATTGGTGTTGTTACACAGGACACATCGTTGCTGCATCGTTCCGTTTTCGACAACATCGCTTATGGTAAACCCGATGCCACGCTCGAGCAGGTCGTTAGTGCAGCGAAACGTGCTAATGCACACGAGTTTATTGACGAACTCGTGGATTCTAAGGGGCGCAGTGGCTATGATGCGCAAGTTGGGGAACGAGGGGTCAAGCTCTCTGGTGGGCAACGACAGCGAATAGCAATTGCGCGAATGTTCCTTAAAGATGCGCCCATACTGGTACTTGATGAAGCAACCTCAGCCCTTGACAGCGAAGTGGAGGCGGCAATTCAAGAGAATCTCGCATCGCTAATGCAAGGCAAAACTGTTATCGCCATCGCACATCGACTATCAACCATCGCTATGATGGACAGGTTAATTGTGATGGATGTCGGCAGAATTATCGAGCAAGGAACGCATTCAACACTGGTTGATGCTGGCGGCTTGTATGCACAGCTTTGGCAAAGACAGTCTGGTGGCTTCTTAACAAGAGATAGAGAAGAGGACAATGAAGATGCCTCCTGAACCGGCTCGGTTAACAGACTCTGAACAAATATGAATTGTCCAAAAGTACCGTGCGTGAAGAGCCGTGTGGATATTCAGTGCCGATTTCCCGTGCCGATTTCCAGTGCGGCATAGTAGCCAAAGTAGGTGAGCTGAATACACATCATCTGGCTGATATACCGTTGAGAGGCGCGGATACATAATTTTTTTTTTGAGTTAAAAAAAATCAACGTGTAAAGTGGGGCGCGAGTTGTCGGCAGGTCAGTGGACATGAACGTTAAACCAGAGGTATTGACTCTAGTCCAACATGCAAATTGAAATGAGTACCAAATTGGAGAAAAATTCGATGAAGTTAGTGCGAAATACACTTGCGGCTGCAATTGCGTTTGCGGCCATCGCAACCACCACACCTGCCAGTGCGGCCGAACTGGAAGTGACTCACTGGTGGACATCCGGTGGTGAAGCTGCGGCGGTGAAAGAATTGGCCGATGCGTTTAATGCAGGCGGAGACACCTGGAAAGATGGTGCGATAGCTGGCTCAGCTGGCGTAGCCCGCCCCGTTATCGTGAGTCGAATTATCGGTGGTGACCCAATGGGTGCTACTCAGTTAAACCATGGCCGACAGGCCGAAGAGCTGGTTGAAGAAGGGCTCATGCTAGACCTGACAGAGTTGGCTGAGAAAGAAGGCTGGAAAGACATCGTACGCCCGGCATCATTGCTTGAGTCATGTACATTGGACGGCAGAATCTATTGTGTGCCCATTAATATCCACAGCTTTCAATGGATGTGGATCAGCTTGAATGCATACAAAAAAGCTGGCATCGATGCGCCTAAAGATTGGAACGAGTTTGTCGCATCTGCGCCTAAGCTCCGGGAAGCGGGCATCACGCCGCTTGCAGTTGGTGCGCAAACCTGGCAAACCAATGGCATGTTCGGCGTTATCCGGCTTGGCCTCGGTGGTATGGACTTATTCTTGAAAACAGACGTTGAGCGCGATTCAGAGGCACTTCGAAGTGACACCATGGCGGCAATCTGGGAGGCGTTCGGCGAGGCTCGCAAACTGGATGATGACAATAACAGTATCCAGAATTGGAACGATGCAACAAGTCAGGTTATTAACGCTTCACACGGTGCTCAAATAATGGGCGACTGGGCGCAGGGTGAGTTTCAGGTGGCTGGTCAAACGGCTGGCGTTGAGTACGATTGCCTTCCGGGTCTGGGTATAGCACCAGCGCTGGATACTGGCGGCGATGCCTTCTATTTTCCAAAACAGGACGACCCTGAGAAAACTGCAGCGCAATTGCGCATGGCTTCCATGATGATCAGTAAGTCCGTACAGGTTGCATTCAATCTGAAAAAAGGTTCTCTGCCTGTACGTGGAGATGTTGATTTGTCTGCGGCTAACGACTGCATGAAAAAAGGACTGGAAATTCTTAAAAGTCCTGAAAACATCGTTCCGGGTGGTACGCAATTATTCAGTCCTGATACATCAGGTCAGCTCGAAGACCTGCTTTCCGAGTTCTGGACCAATCCTGATATGAAACCTGAAGATGCCCACGATACTTGGGCAACTATCATAGAAGAAGCCGAATAGAAGAAGCCGAATAAAAGAGGCTAGATAACCTTAGCCTTCTTGATCACCTCACCCGGCCATGCAGCCATCAGGCATGGCCGGTTTCTTTTTGGTTAGTTGTGTTTACTAACTTACTCAATGGTGAGTCGTTTAAGGCCACTGCTCACGAATGAAAGAACCTGTGTCAAATTCGGAAGTTGCTGTTAAATCAGCATTGAAAGGGCGGCGTCGCCCCAAGTTGCTCAGAAACCTTGCAGCAAAAATTGCCGCTGTACCGATGATATTGGTTGCGTTGGTAGGTTTTGTCGGCTGCTCTGTGTGGTCCATTTTTTACTCGTTTACCTCATCCAAATCGCTGCCAAAGGAACGCTTCGTCGGTTTTGCTCAATACGAGCGACTATTCGATTCGTCGCGATGGCAAACCTCGGTAGAGAACGTGGCGATTTATGGCGTGTGTTCATTGGTATTTTCATTGACCATCGGTTTTTTACTAGCGGTTGCGTTAGATCAGAAAATTCGTTTTGAGAATACATTCCGTACTATCTTCCTGTATCCGTTTGCACTGAGCTTCATTGTCACCGGTCTAGTCTGGCAGTGGTTGTTGAATGCGGAATTCGGTATCGCTCAGGTTATTCGGGATATCGGCTTTTCGGGTTTTGAAATGAACATACTATCCAACCGAGAGTATGCAATCTACGCCATCGTTATTGCAGGTTTATGGCAAGGAACAGGATTGGTGATGGCGTTAATGCTGGCTGGTTTACGCGGAATTGATCAAGATATCTGGAAGGCCTCACGCGTCGATGGTATACCTGCCTGGCGCACGTATCTTTTTATTGTTATTCCAATGATGAAGCCTGTGTTTATAACCACACTGGTTATTATCGCGTCGGGCATAGTGAAAGTGTTCGATTTGGTGGTTGCTTTAACCGCGGGTGGCCCGGGCGGATCTTCCGAGCTGCCTGCCAAATACGTGTATGACTATATGTTTGGTCGGGCTAATCTGGGTCAGGCACTGGCAGCATCAACCGTTATGTTAATCACCGTGTTAATTATTCTCATTCCTTGGGCGTATCTTGAGTTCAGCCAGAAGAGGAATGCCAAGCATGGTTAAGTCTATCCATGAGGGCATGCAAGGCCCGCACGGGCCGAAACCAAAAAAGTCGCTCAGTGCCCGCAATATAGTGTTGTATGGTTTTCTGCTGGTTGCGGCTTTTTATTGGTTGTTACCTCTGTATGTAATGATTGTTACGTCATTAAAAGGCTTGCCTGAAGTGCGCATGGGCAATATATTCTCACCACCCATGGAAATCACGTTTGAGCCTTGGATAAAAGCCTGGGATACGGCCTGCACGGGTCTGTATTGCGAAGGCTTAAAAGTCGGGTTCTGGAACAGTGTAAAAATATTGATACCAAGTACGGTTATTTCTATTGCTATTGCATCTGTAAACGGATACGCGCTTTCATTCTGGCGATTCAAAGGTTCTGAAATCTTCTTTACGATATTGCTCTTTGGCGCGTTTATTCCGTACCAGGTTATGTTGTATCCGCTGGTTATTATTCTTCGGGAATTGGGGCTGTTTTCATCATTAGGCGGTGTTGTGCTTATCCATTGTATTTTCGGTATGCCAATTCTTACGCTACTTTTCCGTAATTACTTTGCCAGTGTGCCTGAAGAACTTTTTAAAGCGGCGCGTGTAGATGGCGCAGGATTTTGGCGTATATTTGCCCAAATTATGTTACCAATGTCGTTACCCATTTTTGTTGTTGCGATTATTTTGCAGGTGACTGGTATATGGAACGATTTTCTTTTCGGAATTATTTATTCGGGCACGACGAACTTTCCTATGACGGTGCAGCTAAACAATATTGTTAACACGACACAAGGTGTGAAGGAGTACAACGTCAATATGGCGGCGACTCTTCTCACTGGCGCGTTGCCTTTGGTTGTCTACTTTATTTCAGGTAAATTATTTGTTCGCGGCATTGCCGCCGGTGCGGTAAAAGGGTGAGCGGGGAAAAGGTGAGCGGCGAAAAGTTGCATGGGGAGAAGTTGGATGGGGAAAAGTTGGATGGGGAAAAGTTGGATGAGGAAAAGGTGAGCAGTGACAGCGTGACAAGTGTAGCAATTAACGATCTGTCATTAAGCTTTGGGTCGGTTGAAGTTCTTAAGTCGCTTAATTTGGAGGTAGAGCAGGGCGAATTCATTGTTCTGCTGGGGCCTTCTGGATGCGGTAAGTCAACCTTGCTTAATTGCATAGCCGGTTTACTTGATGTTACAGCCGGCCAGATTTTTATCAACGGTATAAATGTGACATGGGAGGAGCCAAAAGACCGTGGTATCGGTATGGTGTTTCAATCTTATGCGCTTTATCCCCAAATGAGTGTTGAGAAAAACTTGTCGTTTGGTTTAAAAGTCGCTGGGCTTCCAAAGCAACAGATTGAAGAGCGTGTACAACGCGCTGCCGGGATCTTGCAAATTGAATCATTGTTGAAACGAAAGCCTGCTGCTTTATCCGGCGGACAACGTCAGCGTGTAGCCATTGGACGTGCATTGGTGCGGGATGTGGATGTGTTCCTTTTCGACGAGCCATTGTCGAATCTGGATGCCAAGCTCAGGACCGATTTAAGAGTTGAACTGAAACGGCTACATCAGCGGCTGGGCAATACCATGATCTATGTAACACATGATCAAATAGAGGCATTGACACTGGCAGATCGCATTGCAATTATGAAGGACGGACTAATTCAGCAACTTGATACCCCGCATGCAATTTACAATCAGCCTTCTAACCGTTTTGTGGCAGGTTTTATTGGTTCACCCGGTATGAATTTTATCGATGGCGTGCTTGAACAGAAAAGTGATAGATGGGTTTTCAATGCAGGAGACATCACCATTCCGCTGACGGACTATGCTTTTTTACAAAATCCGCAGTCTGGTCAACCAGTAGAAATTGGTATCAGACCAGAGCATATGTTTGTTGGCGATGCTGCACAGGGCCAAGCTGTGGTCTTCTCTTGCGAAGCCGATCTGGTTGAACCAATGGGTGCAGATACCGTGCTTTGGACAACCATTGCAGGTAACAGCCTAACCATTCGTACCGATTCTGAATCGACCGTGAAAGCTGGCGATAGCATTGATGTAGGAATTAACCCGAATAGGGCTTTGCTGTTTACGGCTACAGGGGAGAGACTTTAATATTAACGTTTCTTGCAACGTATTCACTTAACAAGCTAATGCTGTTAAGTGCTTGCTATTAAATTTACTTTTTTCAATAAAAACAGATTGATCGGTTTTTGGCACGTGGAAATCGATCATTGAATAATATTCAGGCAGATCAATGACAGATATTACGCTGCAATTGTACAGCGCTCGCAATACCGAATTACAGCTGGCTTTGCGAACCATTTCAGAGGCAGGCTATCAATCAGTTGAAGCGTATGGCGCGAACTTTGAAAATCAGGAAGCGTTTGCAACTGGGCTCAAAAGCAATGGGCTTAAGCTTGTCTCTTCGCACGTTGGTATCGATCAACTAGAAAAGAATCTGGGTGATTCAATCGAGTTATTGTCATCGTTTGGCGCATCGCACATCGTTTGTCCTTACCTGGTGCCAGAAGAACGGCCTGTAAATAAAGATGGTTGGCTGCGGTTTGCTGACTCACTGTCTGTTATTAACGAGCGTTTAATCAGCAATGGATTTACCTTTGCCTGGCACAATCACGACTTCGAATTCAATGCATTGCCTGATAAAACCTTGCCCATGAATATTATTCTCGATCATGCGCCAGGTATTCACTGGGAGATCGATATTGGTTGGGTTGTGCGAGCCGGCCTGAACCCGCAAGAGTGGTTACAAAGCTATGCAAAACGTATCAGTGCGGTGCATTTCAAGGACGTTGCGAAAAATGGCGAGGCGGGAGATGGCATTCAGAGCGAAGATGGTTGGGCTGACGTGGGTCACGGTATAATCGATTGGGCCAACTTACTAAGCGATATTAAACAATCAGCGGCGAAACATTTTATTGTAGAGCACGACAACCCGTCTGACTTCGCACGTTTTGCACAGAATTCGATTACCGCAATGAATACATGGGGCGTGTAATGGAGAACATGTCAGTTGGGATAATCGGATGTGGCAATATCTCTACAGCCTATCTTTCATTGGCTTCCCAGTTCGCTGGTTACACCATTGTGGCTTGCGCCGATATTGATAAGTCGCTGGCCGATTTACGCGCGGCTGAATTCAATTGCCGTAGCCTGAGCGTTGATGAGCTGCTCGCTGATAGTACGATAGCCTTAGTCGTTAACCTGACGGTTCCCAATGCACATTTCGGGGTATCAAAGGCAGCCCTTCAGGCTGGCAAGCATGTTTACTCTGAAAAACCTTATGTGTTAACGCTTGAGCAAGGTATGCAATTGCGAGAGCTTGCTCAAAGTATGCAGCTGCGGCTTGGCTCAGCGCCCGATACCTTCCTTGGTGGGGCTCATCAGTGTGCCCGGGAAATTCTGGATTCAGGTGATATTGGCAAAGTGGTGGGTGGTAGTTGTTATTTTCAATCGCATGGTATGGAAGATTGGCATCCGCAGCCGGCGTTTTTCTATCAACAAGGCGGTGGGCCAGTGTTGGATATGGGTCCGTACTATGTAACCAATCTGGTGCAGCTGCTTGGGCCGGTGAAGCAGGTTGCTGCCATGTCTTCAAAACCGTTTGCACAACGTGCCATTAGCAGCGAACCACTTGCTGGTGAGTTTATTGATGTGGATGTGCAAACATCCGTGCATGGCATATTGGAATTTCAACAGGGCGCACAGATTACCTTTACGGCCAGTTGGGATGTATGGGCAAGCGAGAATAACCTGATGGAGTTGCACGGAACCGAGAAATCGCTGTTCCTGCCAGATCCGAATAATTTTGGTGGTGACTGCAGAGTCATTAAAGGCGAACACGAGCATGTACATGCGCCGTTTGCAACACTAAGCTCTCCTAACTACCATGACGCGGCAGGTATTAAGCAGGCAAACTACCGCGGTGTCGGTTTAGCAGATATGGTGGCCGCAATATCGGCTAACCGTGAGCACCGTTGCAACAGTGATTTAGCACTGCACGTAGTCGATACCTTAATGTGCATTTTGAAGGCAGCGGAATCAGGCCGGTTTGAAAAAACCACGACCACCTGTGAAAGACCGGCAGCCCTATCTGATGCACTTGCTAAAGAACTTATCAATAATCACGGCTGATTCTTGATTCTGCAACGCATTGAGGATCGTTCATGCAACAAGAGTTGAATACTGGTTGGGTTCTAAAGCAGGCTGAGCGAAAGATAGAAATACCTTTTATCATACCCGGCGACGTTCATAGCGCTTTACTAGACGCGGGCATTATCGAAGAACCGTACTATCGCGACAATGAATATGCCGTTGACTGGGTGCATCAACAAGCCTGGACCATCGAGCGATTCATCGAACTAGATACCGTCTCGCTTCAGCATCAGTGTATTTTACGTCTCGATCAGGTCGATTGCATCGCGTGTATTAGGGTCAACAATGTGGTTATTGCAAATATCGCAAGCCAGTTTCTGCATTACTCATTCAATATAACAACGTATTTGCGTTCTGGTACCAATGCTATCTCCATCACTTTTGATTCTGCCAGCATTGCGGCGCGAAAGCAGGCAGATGCGTTTCCGTTTGAATTACCCTTCCTAGACTGGAACTGTCGTGTTCCACATACCAATATGTTACGTAAAACGCCGTGTCATGCCGGTTGGGATTGGAATATATGCTTGATGCCAATTGGTATTTATGGCAAACCATCGTTAGAGTATGTACAAACCCATTGGGTAGAAGACATTCAATTTGAACAACAATACAACGGCGATGATGTAACCCTGCGTATTACTGCCACGCTTGGCGTGGTGGAAGCCGCAACGCTCAAGTGTCAGTTGAGTGTGGCTGGTGTAAGCCTTGAATCAAACGAGCACGTTCAGCAAGGAGAGGCCACGTTAAGCTGGTCTTTAGACGTTAAGAACCCGCAACGCTGGTGGCCAGCGGGCAGTGGTGCCCAGAAGCTCTATCCAATAATCATTAGTATTGGTGAGCAACAGGTACAAAAAACGATTGGCTTTCGACAAGTCAGTATAAATAGAGCGCCAGATAAGCACGGCTCAGGTTTCGAAATAGTTGTAAATGAAAAGCCATTATTCATGCGTGGTGCTAACTGGATTCCAGCGGATGCGTTACCGCAGCGTATAACAATGGATTCTGTCAGGGAGCTATTGCAATCGGTTGTCGATGCGAACATGAATATGCTGCGCGTTTGGGGTGGCGGTCAATACGAACCAGACTGGTTTTATGATCTGTGCGACGAAATGGGTATTCTCGTCTGGCAAGATTTTATGTTTTCCTGTAACCACTATCCGGCAGCCTGTCCTGATTGGTTGGCATTGGTTAAACGTGAGGCAACTCAGCAAGTGCGTCGTTTGTCGAGTCATCCGTGTTTAGCATTATGGTGTGGTGACAATGAACTGGTTGGTGCGTTGAATTGGTGGGACGTGACGCGTAACAACCGTGATCGCTACCTTGCCAATTATTCTCGCTTAAATCATACCCTGGAGAAGACAACGCAAGCTGAGATTAGCGACGTGGATTTTTGGCCGAGCTCCCCGTCCTCAGGGTTTATGGATTTTGGCGATGGCTGGAAGAACGATGCCGCAGGGGATATGCATTTTTGGGATGTTTGGCATGAAGCAAAGCCGTTCTCCGCGTATCAGGACATTCATCCGCGTTTTTGTTCTGAATTTGGTTTCCAATCATTCCCATCTATGCCGATAGTGAACACATTCACCAAGCTTTCCGATCAGAATGTGTCTTCACCAATCATGGAAGTTCATCAGCGAAATCAGGGTGGCAACGCGCGCATTGTCGAAACGCTGGTCCGTTATTTTGAGTTTCCGAATACATTTGATCGTATGGTTTTTCTTTCGCAGTGTCAGCAAGCCATGGCGATAAAAACGGCAGTTGAATACTGGCGCAGTTTAAAGCCTCATTGTATGGGTACCTTGTTTTGGCAACTGAACGATACGTGGCCAGTGGCTTCGTGGGCGTCTTTGGAATACGGTGGTGGCTGGAAGCTGTTGCAGTATGCCGCGCGGCGTTTCTATCAGCCTGTGTTGGTAGCTATGGTTCCGGGACATAAGCGATTTAATTCTGCCGGCGAACTGCAGCTAAAAGTGATCAGCGATTTTGCCGCTCCCATTGACGTGCAGATCGAACTGAGCGGTCATGATGTGAATGGACAAACGTTAATACAACGTTCCTATTCGATTGGTATTGATGCCGATGCTGCTGCGCTGGTTGATACGATGGAGTCGAATGCCAACGAACAACTCGCGTTTTATCGATTCCATTGGCAAGTGCGATGCGAAGATAAAGGTGTTACCGACAAGACGCCAACAGTTTCGATGCAACAAAGCAGTGGAACGAACGAGTATTGGTTAAAGCCGTACAAAGCATTTGATTTGCCGACGCCGCGTATTCAAGCGACTCAATCACAACTCGATGGTAAAGAATGCGTGAGTTTGCAAACGGATACCGCTGCCTACTACGTTAGTCTTGGTTTGGGAGGGAACCTGGTCTTCTCAGATAATGGATTCACCTTGCTTCCCGGTGAAACCAAACAGGTTTTAGTTGAAAGAGTCCTGGAAAATCCAAGAGCGCCCAAACTGAAAGAATTAAAAATTGAGCACCTGTAAGCTTATTTTTACTCAGCAAATTCGTCGAACCAACTTGCCATAATAAGCGTGTGGTTTATGCCCAGTAGAAAGTTGGCCTCTTTTTCTGATAGTTCGTTTCCTGTTAAATCATTGTCGAGCCATATTGTTGCGCTGTCGCCTCTGTGCAGTGCAACATTGGACAACACTTTATCGTTTTTTGAAATGCTGACTCCAAAGAACGGCTTTCTAACCGATTCGAAGTTTGTCGCATCGTTTTCCTGCACTATTAGTCTCGTGTAGTCGGAGCCGCCCACATGAACATACATGGGCTTTAGCCGGTACTGACTGTTGCCGGATGTCAAGCTCAGTTGAGGGACTTTGTCTTTAAAAGCGAGTAACTGCAATTGCCAATTCTGGCCATGATAGCTTAGCTCGCATTGCGCGTTGGAGAACTGCCATGTTCCTTCGCCCTCTGTAATCACGGGGCCTCCGCTGGACTTCCATTTACTCTTGGAGCCAATACGAATTGAATTGCTTTCAGATTCTTTTTTGCTGTGTCGAACGCTGTTGATTTCGCAACTACTCTGAAACAGGCTTTCCGCACTAAATTCTATGTCGAATGAAAAAGAGCGTTTTTGACTATTGGCAATGGTGCTGACATCGACTGTTTCGATGTTGAGCTCATTTTTAAAAATAAAATTATACAAAGTATTGTTTCGTCGCTTTTTATTCACCTCGTATTTTTGTTCGGAAATTACGGGCTGACTGATGTTAGCGTTGCTGACTTTAAAATCACCAATATCGACGTTATAGAATTTGTCTCTGAAAAGTAGCGTTGGTCTATTTACTTCTACAGCCCGTGCGCGGGACTCAAAGTAGTTGGGCAATTCTGTTGCAATCGGAGTTGAGCTACATGCGCTGAGCATCATCAACGGTATTAAGCCAGAAGCTACGCATGGGAGTATTCTTTCGATCTGCCGTTGCAAATTTTTTAGCATGATGAACACTGACTTTTTAATTAATCCATTGATTGCGTCAGTATAGCGATTTTTGGTTTTTCACCAATGTAACTGTGTGTATTATTTGAGAACCAGTTACTAGGCAGTGAGTGAGTATGTGTCGAGCTTAAAACGCCCTTAGAAATAATTGTTATGCATCGGTATCATTGCCGCGTACTCAAGGCATAACAACTTCTATAGGGCGTATCTTAAAATACGCCGAGTTTGAAATAGTTCTGCGCTTATCAATTGTGTTCAATTCTCAATTGTATTCACTTCAGATCAGTTTGAAGCGTAAAGACATACAGGATAATCCACCGTCGATTTTTGCCGCTTCAGAGTTAGGCAAGCAAGCCACCTGGTAGCCATCGGATTCCAACATTTCTCTGGTTTTCGGGTACCCATCGCTCATCATTACATAATCGTTGACTCTGATAAGGTTGGCTGCAGCTTCCTCTCCGGCAGGTGCGGTAATGACACGATAGTCGTTAAAACAACCTGTAGCGGCAAGTGCTTGTGTTGCGAATACAGTGCCACTATCAAGTAAGCCACAGTCGGTTTTAAAGTGTAGAATTTCCGTCGGGGTTAGTATTTTTCTGGCGATATAACCAAGCCCAGAAACAACGTCGCTTAATGCGTTATAACCTGCTTCATTGGTTCGTGAAGATAAACCAATCAGCACTTCGTTGTCTGTAACCAGAATATCGCCTCCATCTACATAGCCTTCACCCGGTAGAGAGATGACAGACTTAAAGGTCTTTTGTAGTGTGGGCAGTAGTGCCGCTGATTCGCCAAACCTTGACGTTGCTCCCGGACGTAAAGCGATAGCGGTATTGCCTAAACAAAGCGCCGCATCTTCAATAAAAACAGAATCTGGGTAGGCCTCCAATGCATCGAGCACGATGACTTCGCACTGGGCAGCCTGAAGCGCGTTAACATAGAGTTGGTGGTGTGCCATAAACTGATCATGGTCCGGGTCGCCATGATCTTCGGCTCGTAGGCCACTGCAAACCGATTTTGCGGGCCGGCGACATAGCGCGTGCGAGAAAGTAAAAGAGCGATCACTGTTCATGCGTGTCTACTATTTAACGGTGTATGGGCTAAATGCTATGCGCAGTTTAGGGTAATCTTTTTTGTTTGGAAACCCAGCCGCAATGTCGCGCCACGTCTGGATGCGCTAGTAGCAGGTTTAGCGTGTTCAAGTCGCGACCTAATGTCATTTCATCAAAAAGTTTATGCAATCCATTATGACACTGGCGACATATGTTTATTCCCGAGGCAAGCTCTTCCTTTGTGTAGTGTTTTTTAAATCGAGTGCGGCGGTGTAATTTTCTGGGAATTAAGTGGTGGAACGTGAGTGCTGTGGTTCGTTTGCACAGTTGACAGCGGCCAAATTTTTTCCTTAATTCGTTGGGCATATTGTGCATTTGGCGTTAGTGTTGTGTTGCAGGTATGGCGCGGTTTGCGCGCGTTGTGCATAAGCATAAACCAGTGTGATTTGGTACCCGTTGCGTGTTGATGGGAAATTTGGCCTCTGCCTTTAATATACCTGTACTCTTCGGATGTGAATCAAAGCGACGCAAATCAATCCACCAACTGGCGTGCCGTCTGGGTGCTTTATCTGGCCGGTTGTACGTTATCGTTGCATGTGGGCAAGCTGCCTGCGGCATTACCCTTGTTGGCACAAGAATACAGCATGTCGCTGAGCCAAACCGGCACTCTCGTCTCTTTCTATGCTGTTCTGGTTGCGTTAGGAGGCGTACTGTGCGGCGCTTTGGTCGCACGCGTAGGCTATGGCCGATTTGCCGGTATCGGTTTGGGTCTTTGTGCGGTGGGGAGCTTTGCTGGAATCTACGCCTCTTCGGTGGAGTGGTTGATGGTTACTCGCGCTATTGAAGGGCTTGGCTGGATTATGGGTGTTGTGGCTATACCTGTTCTGATGAGTGCATTCTCATCCACCAAAGATCATCCCGTTGTGCTGGGGATGTGGGGTGGATTCATGGCGGTTGGTAGCGTAAGCATGCTACTCATTGCACCTGGCTTGCACGATTATGGTGGCTGGCGTTTGTCGTGGAAGGTCGCCGCTTGTCTTTCGGGGGTTGGCACACTGGCTGCGTGCATGGTTTGTTATAAAGCAAGGTTGCGTTTGTCCGTGCTCCGTACAAACGTGTCGACTGCCGCTTTTGCTGATCTTAAGAAGCGACGTTCGGTGGCGCTTTTTGTATGTTTCCTGTGCTATTCACTCGTATACGTTGCAGTGAGTTCTTATCTGCCAAGCTTGCTTGCAGAAGATCCAGACATGTCCCTTGCGACCGCCACCTTGTGGACCGCATTCATTCTTCTTCCGAATGCAATCGGTAACGTGTCCGCCGGTTGGTTGATTAACCGGGGTCTAAAACGATCGACCATTGTGATGGTGTCGGCCTTGGCGTTGGGCGTATGTGCGCTGGTGACACTTTCCACAACCGATACAACGGTGCGCATTGTTGCGGCAGTACTAACAACGGGTATTGGAGGCGTTATCCCAGGCGTGATATTCAGTACGGCCGGATTGTTGTCGACCACGGCAGGCGGGGCCGGGGTGATTATTGGATTTGTACTCAGCGGTGCCGGGGTCGGTCAATTTTTGGGGCCGATGATGCTGGCCCGTTTGGTTGAATGGAGCGGCTTATGGTACGTCGGTGGTCTTATGTGCCTTTGCGTTGCGATAGTCGGTGCCTGTTTTGCGCGCCTGTTTGCCGACTTGCCTGTTGTAGCTAAGCGTGACTAAACCGCGTGCTTGTTTAAATAGGTCCGTTTAAGTAAGCCTGCAAATGTGTACTGAACTTATCGGCATTCATGAAGCCAACGACTCTGCCTGCTGTTAATTCGTTTCCTGATCGGTCGTAGAGGATGATGGCAGGCGGACCGAACAAGTTGAATTTTTTCAACATGCTTTTGTCTGCATCATCGTTTTTCGTCACATCGGCTTGTATCAGTATGGCATCTGCAAGTTGTTCTTTTACGCGCTTATCTGGAAAAGTGAACGCTTCCATTTCTTTACAACTGATACACCAGTCGGCATAGAAATCCAGCATAACAGGTCGGTTTAGTGCTTTTGCTTCGGCCAGCACTTTGTCTAAATCGGCAGTGGTTTTAATTCGTTGAAAAGTGAGATGAGCGTTTTCCGCTTGCTGGCCATTCACTGCAGCTTGCTGGCCAACTACGCCCTTAAGTGGTGCCAGTAAACTGGTGTTTCCGGCCAGTGCGCCGACCATTAAAACGACGCCATACACTAACGCAACCAGGCCAATACTCTTGCCAAAACGCTGCGTGCCCTGGCTATCCTGATCTAGCCGGTCGGTTGCTCCAAAATACACGCCACTAAAGATTGCAAGCATTGCACACATAATCATAATGACGTTTGCAGGCAAAAAGCGCGAGAGCATATAAATAGCCACTGCTAAAAGGATAATGCCGAATATACGTTGCGTTGTTTCCATCCAACCACCGGCCTTTGGCATAAACCGGCCCAGGGACGTACCGATAAACAGCAGAGGCGTCCCCATGCCAATACCGATTGCAAACAAAGCTATACCGCCAATGCGGGCATCACCGGTATTCGCGATATAGGCTAACGCTGCGACCAGTGGTGGAGTGACACAAGGGCCTACAATAAGTGCCGATAGTACGCCCATTATGGCTACGCCAGACCACGAACCTCCTTTTTGTTTATTGGACAGTTCGGTCATCCTGGACTGAATACTACTTGGCATTTGTAGTTGGTATAAACCAAACATAGACAAG
The DNA here is from genome assembly GCA_937922945.1 of uncultured Granulosicoccaceae bacterium. Classification (GTDB taxonomy): domain Bacteria; phylum Pseudomonadota; class Gammaproteobacteria; order Granulosicoccales; family Granulosicoccaceae; genus Granulosicoccus. The sequence goes on along the minus strand of CAKZUP010000092.1, from coordinate 90,624 downwards.
GCGAGTAGAACGAACAGGGCCGCGAACGCACTGAGCACCCATGGGTTTTGAAACAGCGGTTGTATGTTGTAGCCCGATAAACCCACCAGTACACCCACCAGCGCAAACACGGACGCCATCGACAACACATAAACGAGCGACAAACTAAAGGCCTTGCCTGCGCCAATATTCGCCCCGTGCCCAACGATTAAACTGGAGAGAATGGGTATCATTGGATACATGCATGCGGTGAAGGCGAGTAGTAACCCTGCGATATAAAACGCCAATGCAATCAGACCGAGATGGCCGCCTTCGAGTAGTCTGGTTAATTTGTTTTGTTCGGTTTCGGGTAAGGCGGTTGTGTTCGATGCTGTGTCAAGGGATGCACTGTCAGCAGCCGTAGCAGCCGTAGCAGCATTCACATCAACTCGGGATTCAGCCGACGGTGTGCCATCAGAGGCATTCGCAATGGCCGCCGCGACCCCTGTATTGTTGAAAGTCACTGGCAGAGTGGTGACTTCCGGAGGGAAACAAACACCGATATCGGCGCAACCTTGAGATTGTATTTTTAAGGTTGCATTCGTCAGGTTTTGCGCGTTCGTTAGTGTAATTCGTGCGCCAGGAACTTCTCTAAGGATTTCGACGTTGCCAAAATACGCATCGTTTTGCATTACGCCGCGATCGATATCGCTCTCTACGACTGAGGCATCACCTGCATCAGCAAGGCTGAAACTGATCTTATCCCTATACAGGTAATAGCCGGGCTCAATGAACCACCGTAGTGTTATCTGGTTGTCTCCCGCTTCCAGAATGGAAGGCACAAACGCTTCGCTTGGGCCGAGCAATGTGTCAGAGTCGCTGTTGTTGAAAATCGTCGGTTTATCAAATAAATCGTTGAGGTTGACTTTCCCGGGAGCTGCAGCGTTTTGCTGCGTTGCTGGTAAATCCAATTCAGGCAACGGAATCAGTGCAGGTTTGTCTTTCGTTATAAGTGCTTTGAGATTATTGCTGTTGTTTTGCGCGATATTAACCGGCGCCGTGGCATTCATCGTGGACGCGGGCAATGCGATTTTTAGTGATGTTTTGGTTGGTGGATAACATAGGCCCATGTCGGCACAGCCCTGATACCCAACCGTTAAATCAAATTCCGTCGCAGCGCCTTTGCTGGTTACAGGAACTGTGATAATTGCGTTGTCGCGGAATATATTACTTTTGCCAAAATACTCATCTTCGTGAACCAGTGCTTTCGGAAAACTCGGGTCGCCGACGGTAACCTCTGTACTTTCTGTGCTGAAGTTGAAGCGCTTTTCGTACAGGTAATACTCGTCTGCAATGTCGAAGCGGATTTCAACCTGGTTACCGGAGATGGTTTCTATGGATGGTTTAAATGCTTCTTCGGGCGAGAGCGGGGTCGGGCCGCTGCCAAACAGCGATTCCAGTGCGTACGCCGTAGGGTTTGCCAAACCCATCAATGCAGAAACCAGCAGTAACGTGGTTGCAAGATTGCATCGAGCGAATGGTCGAATTGAAATCACTAAGTTTTATCCCTGATTAAAGCCGGTTTCTATGGCAAGCTGTAGTGCGCGCAACCGTAATTCTAGTGCTGGTTCACAATCTATACCAGCGTTCTATACCAACGTTCTATACCAACGTAGGCGACGCGGTTTCGCGCAAACAATATTAAGTGGCTGAATAACGTTCCACAGCACCTAAATATTGCCTTTTCATGAACTTTTTCTGCACCGCCCTTGTAAGAGTTGTGTGTAAGCGATAGGTTCAAGAGTACGAATGTGTGCCGGAGCGCTAAATGCCCTACCTGTTTTTGCTGTTTATCATTATGCCCATTGTTGAAATTGCCGTCCTGATCAAGGTTGGTGGGGCGATTGGCGGGTGGACAACCATTGGTATCGTCATTCTTACGGCTGTTATCGGCACATTTATGCTGCGCCAGCAGGGCATCGCCACGCTTAATAAAGCCCAACAACGTATGCAGAGCGGTGAGATGCCAGCGCAACAACTGCTGGAAGGCCTGTTATTGCTGATTGGCGGGGTTCTTTTACTCACCCCCGGTTTTATTACGGATTTTTTCGGATTTTGCACGCTTGTACCGGTGAGTCGGGAGTTTTTGGCCAAAAAACTGGCTTCTCGCTCCATGGCTAACATGAACGTGTTCGTTGGCGGGGCCCCCGGGCACAGCAGGGCAGGAACGCGACGACCTGCAGATGGCTCGGCTCAGATGAACAATAGTGCTTCCAAGAACCCAAAAGCCGGTTCCAAGGAGCCAAATGTCATCGATGGTGATTATCAGCGCCTCGATTAGTGTGCTCCTGGTACTTATTCGGCAATTAGATCGACTATTTTTGCCAAACCCCCTTGATTTCGTCCGCCCTATCATTAGAATTAGCACTCGCCTATGGTGAGTGCTAATAATCAGCTCGCCGCGATCAATTAACAACCCGTTCTGGAGTTTGAACATATGAAGATTCGTCCTTTGCATGACCGCGTGGTCATCAAGCGCATGGAAGAGGAACGCACCAGTGCCGGTGGCATTGTGATTCCCGATTCCGCCACTGAAAAGCCCGTACGCGGCGAAGTCATTTCAGTTGGAAACGGCAAGGTTGCAGAAAACGGCGATGTCCGTCCGCTGGACGTGAAAGCCGGTGACCAAGTGTTATTCGGTAAGTACTCAGGTACTGAAATTAAAATCGAAGGTGAAGAACTGCTTGTGATGCGTGAAGACGACATCATGGGTGTTTTCGAAGGTTAATTTTCCCAATTTCGCGCTAACTGCCTTAAGGCTTTCGAAAAGCCGGCAGATAGCCACATGATCAACAGGATTAAATTCAATGAGTGCTAAAGAAGTCCGCTTTTCAGATGCCGCACGAAGCAAAATGCTTATCGGTGTCGACACCCTAGCCAATGCGGTTAAGGTGACCCTTGGCCCTAAAGGCCGAAACGTTGTGTTGGATAAGGCATTTGGTGCCCCAACCGTAACAAAAGATGGTGTATCAGTTGCCAAAGAAATCGAACTGGAAGACAAGTTCGAAAACATGGGCGCACAGATGGTTAAAGAAGTTGCATCGCAAACTTCTGACATCGCTGGTGACGGAACCACCACTGCAACCGTATTGGCACAAAGCATCGTGCGTGAAGGCTTGAAGTCAGTTGCTGCTGGCATGAACCCAATGGATTTAAAGCGTGGTATCGACAAAGCGGTAGCGGCTGCGACCATTGAATTGGCTAACATGTCTGAGCCATGTAACGACGCTAAGTCTGTTGCGCAGGTGGGTACTATCTCTGCAAACAGTGACGATTCAATCGGTCAGATCATTGCAGATGCAATGGAAAAAGTGGGTAAAGAAGGCGTTATCACTGTTGAAGAAGGCAAGTCACTCGACAATGAGCTCGAAGTGGTTGAAGGTATGCAGTTCGACCGTGGTTACTTATCGCCTTACTTCATCACCAATCAGGACGCTATGAGTGCTGAATTGGAAGACCCGTACGTACTGTTGTACGACAAGAAAATTTCTAACATCCGCGATTTGCTACCAACGCTTGAAGCTGTAGCTAAGTCATCTAAGCCGCTTCTGATTATCGCTGAAGATATTGAAGGCGAAGCGCTGGCAACATTGGTTGTAAATAGCATGCGCGGCATCATTAAAACCTGTGCTGTTAAAGCACCTGGCTTTGGCGATCGTCGTAAAGCCATGTTGCAGGATATCGCTATCCTGACTGGTGGACAGGTTATTTCTGAAGAAGTTGGTTTGTCTCTCGACAAAGTAACATTAGAAGACCTCGGTACTGCCAAGCGCGTAACGGTTGATAAAGACAACACAACGGTTGTTGATGGCGCTGGTTCTTCAGATGAAATCAACGCACGTGTTGAGCAAATCCGTACGCAGATCGAACAAGCAACTTCCGACTACGACAAAGAAAAACTGCAAGAGCGAGTTGCAAAGCTGGCTGGCGGTGTTGCTGTTATCAAGATCGGTGCTGCAACTGAAGTTGAAATGAAAGAGAAAAAAGACCGCGTAGACGATGCGCTACATGCAACTCGTGCTGCGGTTGAAGAGGGTATTGTTGCTGGTGGCGGTGTTGCGCTGGTTCGTGCAATTGCTGCAGTTGACGGTGTAACAGGTGATAACCACGAGCAGGATGTTGGTATCAGCATCGCAAAGCGTGCGATGGAAGAGCCACTGCGTCAAATCGTATCGAATGCAGGCGATGAGCCTTCAGTTGTTGTTGCCAAGGTGCGTGAAGGAAGTGGTAACTTCGGTTACAACGCGGCCTCTGGTGAGTACGGCGACATGGTTGAAATGGGTATTCTTGACCCAACAAAAGTAACCCGTTATGCGCTTCAGAACGCAGCATCAGTCGCTGGTCTTATGATCACCACTGAGGCTATGATTGCTGAGAAGCCATCTGAAGCTGCTGCTGGTGGCGGTGGCGGCATGCCAGATATGGGCGGCATGGGTGGTATGGGCGGTATGGGCGGCATGATGTGATCAACCGCACAATTTGATGTAAATTAAGAAATCCCTGCTTTTCGGAGCAGGGATTTTTTTTGCTCCAATGTAAATCCGTGTTTGTGCGCTATGCACACATTTAAGCCTATTTTCGCCGCGCCACGCAGTTGTTGGTTCAGGCAAACTGAATAAACCCCCTCCCTTCTTGCTCGATACCGTATCTTTACTAGCCCTGACTATCTCTGTAGGCCCCATGCGGTGGTGTTAAGAGCGCGTTAAACGTGCCGCTATTAGTTGCATGGAAAGTCGTGTCTGTACGCACCGGACGCGATGAGATTTTTTTAGCTAATAAGCTTGCCGCTGGATTAATGAGAATGCGGGGGGCTGAGACTGAAAGCCACAATGTTCAAAATCGTACTTGAAAAGCTATCAAGTTCGCGACCAGCAAGAAAGCTGGCAGTCGTTGTGCTGTGCTCAGTATTTATAGCTCAACTCGTACTGCTCTTACCTCTCCTATGGACCCGCTACCATCAGTCTGTGGACAGTGCCATAGAACATGAGCACAATGCGCTTCAAAACATCGTTACCTATAGCCCTCCTGAAACATTGCTCAATCCACAGGGCCTGATTAACGATTCCATGATCGGTCTTTTGTTGACCGATACAGCTGGAAACCCGGTTGTAACGCAAGGCGAATTGCCTGAATTTGAAAGCCTGGGTCAGCATGGCAGCCGCAGTAGAAAAAACCGGAGCGGCTCCATTGATGTGTTGTGGTTTTTAGATAGCTCCAAGGGGCGAGTGCTTGCCGCTGCTCGAATATACACAGGCGATATCTTTACCGTGGCAGTGGTTTATACGCTATTGGTTGTTGTAGCGTCGCTTCTGATCGGCATAATCGCAGCCCTGGTCACGTTATGGGGTACTAACCGATCATATATTCATCCGGTGGCTAACCTGACCTCAAAGCTGCGAGACAGTCGTGAGAATAGCCAGGGTAAGGTGCCCGACAAAATTGACTACGCCGAAAGCGAAGACCTGAATGGTCTGGCTGATGAGTACAACAGTTTAATTGAGGCGCAGCAACGTGCTGCTCGCCAGGTGAAAGTAAAGCAACAGTACCTGGAGTTCGCCGCACACCATGACCCGCTAACGCATTTGCCCAACCGCCTCATGTTCGAGGATAAGTTAAAGCAAACCGTATCCAATGCTGTAGAGAACGATGAGTCTTTTGTGGTTTTTCTTGTTGATCTGGATAACTTCAAATTCTTTAACGACCAATACGGACACTTGGTCGGTGACAAAATGGTAGCAGAAATTGGTAATCGGCTACAGTCGATGATGCACGATATCGATCTTGTTGCGCGTCTTGATGGTGACGAGTTTGTCGTGATTCAAAAAAACGTTGGCGATCGACAAGCCGCTAAAGAGATAGCGCGTCGGGTTATGAATATTTCCACCGCTCCGTATGAATATAGAGGCTTTACGCTAAAAGCCGCGGTATCGGTTGGTATCTCTTGCTTTCCAATTGATGTTCACGGCGATCAGGATGAAGAGCTGATGGGCGAGGAAATCGTGAATAACGCAGCCGTAGCCTTGCAGGAAGCCAAGAGTAACGGTAAAAACCAGTACCAGATGTTCAATGAGAAAATGCGCAGTCGTCTAACAGCGCGCATTAGTCTCGAGCAGGATTTGAAAATCGCACTGCAGGAAGGACAGTTCGAAGTTTACTATCAGCCGAAGGTCAATATAAATACGCGTCAGGTCACGGGTGCTGAAGCATTGGTTCGATGGAAGCATCCAACCAAGGGCTTTATTTCACCTGAAGTCTTTGTGCCGGTAGCGGAAGAGGCTGGCATGATCATCGAGTTGGGTGAATGGATTCTACGTACCGCCTGCAAAGAAACCCGAAAACTACAGCAACTTGGTTTCCACACACTAAACATTGCCGTGAATATCTCCACCGTTCAGTTTACCGATGGTAACTTGTTGCCGATGGTAAGCAAGGCGCTCAAGGACAGCATGTTGCCGCCCGAGTTTCTGGAATTGGAAATAACCGAAAGTGCGGTTATGCACGACCCGGAAGAAGTCATCAACTCGCTGCACGAACTGAGTCGGTTTGGACTTGGCTTGGCAATTGATGACTTTGGAACTGGCTATTCTTCGCTGGCTTACCTGAAACGTTTCCCCGTACATACGCTGAAGATAGACCGCGCGTTTATCACGGATATTTCGAGTGACAATGACGATGTTGCCATTGTGGAGGCGGTACTCGGTCTGGGCAAGCACTTTAATATGAAAGTGGTTGCCGAGGGTGTGGAGGATGAAGATCAGCTTGAGTTCCTGCAGACACAGGGCTGTGATATCGCACAAGGGTACTATATTAGTAAGCCTATGCCTGTTGCGATGTACCTTGCCTGGCTGCGTAAGTGGCCGCAAGGTGTGCAGGGTGTGGATAATCCCGGAAACGTTCTGAGCCTTCCAACCCATAAAAAGCGATTCGGCACCTAGGCGATCGGTTCGAAAAAAGGCAGTCTTGTCTTTAAAATCCTGTCAGCGCTGGCTGATATTCTGTTTCAACCCAAGTCTTTTGAATTTTCCAACCAATGATTGTGTTGTGCGCTGAGTGTGTGCACAATTAGCGCATGAGCGCCGTAAAAGAAAAACGCTGTGGCTGGTGTCTGGGCAGCGAGCTGTATATCGACTATCACGATACCGAGTGGGGCGTGCCGTGCTACGACGCCACAGAATTGTTTGAAATGCTTAACCTGGAAGGTGCTCAGGCAGGCTTGAGTTGGATAACCATATTAAACAAGCGAGAGAACTACCGGAAAGCCTTCAAAGATTTTGATATACCCAAAGTAGCGCGATTTACAGATGCAAAAGTAGAGAAGCTTGTGCTCGATGCCGGTATTGTCAGGCACCGCCAAAAAATTGAAGCGTCCATCAACAATGCCAAAGTGGTTGTCGCTATGGAAAAAAGGGGTGAATCGTTTGTGGATTTACTCTGGTCTTTTGTTGATTATAAGCCGGTGCAGAACAAGCATCGGACAATGAAAACAGTCAAGTCCAGTACCGATGCATCTGTACTGATGAGTAAAACGCTCAAAAAGGCCGGGTTCAAATTTGTTGGTAACACAACATGCTACGCTTTCATGCAGGCAAGTGGCATGGTTAACGATCATTTGGTTTCTTGCCCACGTCATAAAGCCGTAGCTCGCATGGCCTCCACGATTAAACGCCCATCACACTGGCCAAAGTAAGCCGGTGACTCTCACCATTTTAGATAGCTTGCCGTTGTGGCAATGGTTGCTGATTAGCGCCTGCTTTGTATGGAGTGGTTTTGTTCGATCTGGCTTGGGCTTTGGCGGCGCGGCATTGAGCTTACCGTTACTGTTAATGTTTGAAAATGACCCTCTCATTTTCCTCCCAGCTATCGCGTTCCAGTTATTGTTTTTTTCATCACTTACGGTGTTTACGCGCCTGACGAATATCGATTGGCGCTTTTTGGTAAAAATTCTACTCGTTATGGCGATTCCAATTGCCATAGGTCTAACGGGTCTTATAAAGCTGCCGGGTGCATTGCTTAGTGGTATCGTCTATCTGATAACACTAGTGTATGGCTTCGGTTATGTACTGAATTATGTATTCTCCAGCAACAGTAAATTCGCAGACTTTGTTTTCTTATGTCTGGGTGGCTACGTGAGTGGCGTATCGTTAATTGGTGCCCCACTTATCGTGGCTGTTGGTGGCAGATACTTAGAAAAAGAAAAAATGCGAGACACGTTCTTCGCGCTTTGGATTGTATTGGTTGTCGTAAAAATAGCAACCTTTGTTGCGGCCGATGTAAACTTGCAATGGCGCTTGACGTTACTGTCATTTCCGTTAGCAGCGTTAGGGCATTATCTTGGATTGAAGGTTCACCATCGATTTGCACTAGGGGATAAATCCCGATTCGAACGGTTTATAGGCTATGGTCTGGTTCTGGTTTCTGTCATCGGTTTGGGCAGCTTACTATTAAAATGGGTTGGTAGTTAATGAAAGGCCGTGATTCTGAACCGCTGCTTGCTTTGGTGAATGTAAGCTATCGCATAGGCGATAAAACGCTACTATCAAACCTATCAATAGAAGCGACGGAACGTAGAATAGGCATAGTGGGGCGAAATGGTTCGGGTAAATCGACATTGGCCCGATTGCTTTGTGGTCTTAATGAACCGAGTTCCGGTTCGTTGACAGTAGCGGGTGTTGATGTTGCGACGGATCGATACCGGGCAATTCGCACTGTTGGTATGTTATTTCAGAACCCTGATCATCAAGTCATATTTCCCACCGTAGAAGAAGAGTTGGCGTTTGGTTTGGAGCAGCTTGGACAAAGTCGCGATGAAGCCCAGCGGCAATTGCGCGAGTTGCTGGCAGAATTCGGTGTAATGCATTGGGCGGAGCAATCGGTAAGCACCTTGTCGCAAGGGCAACGGCATTTGGTTTGCCTCATGGCTGTTATTCTTATGAAGCCTAAGCTTGTGGTGCTCGATGAACCTTTCACAGGTCTGGATATGCCAACCACTGCGCAATTGTCTCGCCTACTTGAAAAACTTGATGCATCCATTGTGCACGTGACCCATCAGATTGAATCCTTGCAAGAGTACAATCGTATACTCTGGCTGGATAATGGAGAACTGGTTATGGATGAAAGGCCTACCATTGTTCTTGAAGCCTATTGTGCGAAGATGAAACAACTGGGTAGTACCGATGCTTTCGTTTAATTCGCCTGTTCAAACCGTTTGGCATAAGGTGCCTGTCGGTTGGAAGTTTTTGCTCGTTTGTTTTGCGTCGATATTTTTGTTTGTGTTCGACAGTCTGTACATTCAGTGTATTGCATTGCTTTGTTGCGTCTTATTCTACGCTGTTGGAGGTGTGTCATTTATTCGTATCGGGGCGAAAAAACTCCTGTTTCTGTGGCCGATTTTACTGGTTATTGTGGTATGGCACGGAGTCACTGGCACAGCCATGCAAGGCATTGCCTTCGCGATTCGGCTTATAAGTATCGTGGCTCTGTCTAACTTAATGACCATGACAAGTCGACTAAGCGACTTACTTGCCTTGATACAAACTGCGTTGACACCGGTTCGTGCATTAGGGTTTAGTACCAGAGCCCTGGAAATAGCCATCGCGCTGGTGGTTAGATTTACCCCGGTGCTAATAGAGAAAGGCTCGACACTGTTTGATGCCTGGCGGTTGCGAGCGGTTAAAAGAGTGAACTGGCGTATTGTGCTTCCAATGAGTCTGATTGCCATGGATGATGCCGAACACGTAGCCGAAGCACTGAAAGCGCGAGGTGGAATACGAGCTTTTGCCAGTAGCCATGAACGCTCACACAATACTGATTAACACGAGTTGGTTTAAAAGAAAAATGAAAGAACGTGATGTTGTTTTTATCGCCTTGTTCGCAGCACTCATAGCCGCGCTTGGTTTAATACCTAAACTTACGCTTGCGTTCGGAATTCCGATAACGGCGCAAAGCTTAGGCGTTATGTTGTGCGGTACTGTCCTGGGTGCCAAACGCGGAGCGCTTGCCGTCATGTTGTTTTTGTTGCTGGTGTTTATCGGTTTACCTTTGCTGGCCGGAGGTCGGGGCGGCATTGGACTATTATGGACACCGTCGGTTGGTTTTCTGATTGGTTGGCCAATTGCTGCATATGTGACCGGTTTAATCTTCGAGCGCTTTCGTTCGGCACCGACCTTTTTGCTGGCAACCTTAGCGTCTTTGATAGGCGGTGTTCTTGTTCTCTATGTTTTTGGAATCGTTGGCATGGCGTGGAATATGGGCAAATCGATCAATGAGGCGGCGGTGTTGGTTCTGGCCTTCATTCCCGGCGACATACTCAAAGCGGTTATCGCAGGCGCTGTAACTGCTTCTCTTTTAACTGCCAGACCTCAAAGTGTATTATCCAGAACGTGAAGGCAGGCGATCTGGAAAACCTGCTACAGCAACGCCGCTCTGTTCGTGCGTTCTTGCCTGAACCAGTCGATCGCGATTGCATTGAAGCGATATTGAAAGATGCACGTCAAGCCCCCAGTGGTGCGAACCTGCAGCCGGGCTGCTTCCATGTGCTTGCAGGCCATGCACTCACTGGATTAATTGAATCGCTGGAGTTGGCAATAAAGCAAAACCGCCCAACGGTCGATGAATATTCCTATTTTCCACGTGTTATGCCAAAGTCGCTAAAAGCGAGACAGATAGCTGCAGGGTTCGCTCTGTACAATGCTTTAGGTATTGAGCGGTTGGATAAAAAAGCCCGACGTAAACAGTTCGATCGTAATTACCGTTTTTTCGATGCGCCTGTAGGTGTGGTTGTCACTATCGAACGTAGTATGGGTAAAGGGTGCTTTATGGATATGGGTATGGCGCTTATGAATTTTTTCATCAGTGCACAAAGCCGAGGGCTTGGATCCAGCGGTATCGGTGCGCTTGCGCACCATGCAGATGTGGTGCACGAGTATTTGCAATTGCCCGATAACGAAATGGTGGTCTGTGGTATTGCGCTTGGCAAGCCAGATAAGTCGCACCCAGTGAACCAAGTACGAACCGATCGTGAAGCCTTGGCTTCGTTCTCACGTTTTTATGGTTTTGGCGAAGATTAACCGACCGCTTCCACCAACACAGCGCTGCCTAGCCCGCCAGCAGCAGCGATTGCTGCGAGTCCGAAGTTTGGCCGTCTTTTTTCAGTCAGAGTCGCAGCGGTTAGTTCGCTAAACAATCTTGTTATCAATACCGCTCCCGATGCACCAATAGGATGACCACGTGCTAACCCACCTCCGCCGACATTGCAGATGGCCGGATCGAGTTTAAGTTGTTGGATGCAAGCTATCGCTTGTGCTGCATAAGCCTCCATCATTTCAACATAACGCAGTTCTGATGAAACCATCTTTTGATTGGCAAGTACTGCTTGTATTGCCTGAACGGGTGCAAGCCCTGGTAACTGCGGGTCTGCGCCAATTGTGCAGCCTGATTGAATTCGCAGTTGTGGACCGCCCAAGCCTGCGGCGATTGCTTCATTAACGATAATGCTGAATGCGGCACCATCAGCAGCCACCGCCGTGTTTGCGGCGGTGATACTGCCGTGTATGCGCGGCGCTCGTTGACACACAGTGTGGCTTAAATTTCGCGCATACGTATCTTGCTCAACGCTACCAACGCACACGATTTCGCTCTTCAGACGCGCCAATGCGTTCAACGCTTTCTGGTGGCTATGGATTGCCCATTCATTTTGTACATCAACACTTATATCGAGTTGTTGGGCGAGTGTATCGGCTGCCTGTGCCATATCCGGATCTTTATCCGGCCATGGTGTGAACGCCGGTTGCTCGTACGCGTGCCATTGTCCGGTTTCAGTGTTGCGTCGGCTACGTTGTGGGCGTGTGGAATAACTTTCAGCGCCGCCGGCAATAACCACTGACGCCCGACCCGATATAACCATATCATTCGCTATTAATACAGCATCAAGCCCACTGCAACATTGTCTGTCGATACTGAGGCCGGCAACGTTTTCATTTAATCCACTGGCCAACGCAATCACGCGAGCAGGATTGCCGCCGGCACCCAGTGCGTTGCCGACAATGAGTTCATCTATCTGCGTCTTGTCGATCTTGCTACTACGTATCAGTGACTCTATAACCGGTGCGCTAAGTTGGTGTAGTTCCAGATTGGATAACGCCCCATTACGCGGTGCTATAGGCGAACGTTTGGAAGCAACAATATAAGCCTGTGCAGTCATTGTCTGTTGTCAGTGCCGTTGTACGAATTGTTCGGCTGCTGACAAATCGGGTTTGCCGGAGGCCAGAAGTGGTAAGTGATCCACTTGAATGATATCCCGTGGTGCTTTTAAGCTACCGAGTTGTTGTCGTAGTGTTACAAGCAGTTCTTGCCGCCAGTTTGGTGTATGGCTATTGTCGATCTCAGCCTCAACCTCGACAATCGCAACCAATATGTGCCCACGTTTTTTATCGACAACTGGAATAACGGCTGCAGCAAAAATGGCAGGGTGCTCATTTAGTATGGTTTCAATTTCTTCTGGATAAACCAGTTGATCAGCAACGTTAATCCGTCGCGATAAACGTCCCTCCAGAAACAGATAGCCATTGTTATCAAGATAACCGAATTCGCCCACACTGACGTAACCGTTATGCCATCGGGCGTTAGTGTTTGGTGATGAAATTGTGCTTATAGGGTTTTCGGCTAACTCATTTGCAAGCGTGGTGTTAGCATCCGCGTAGTCGAGAAATAAGTATGGGCTCTTCACCCATATTTCTCCTGCTAAATGTGTTCTTTGTTGATCGCAAGGTTCCTGCTTATCGACAGCTTCTTTGTCACTCGCTTTTTTATCAGCAATGTCGTTATCAATAGAATCGTTAAGAGCGGTGTTAATGTGCAGTTGCACCCCCGGATACGCTCTGCCGACAGAACCCTCTGGTGTGTGCTCATCAGTCATTGTGATAAAGCTTGTTTCTGATGCACCATAAAATTCTCTTAAGCAAGCATTCGGGAAACACCGTTTAACCATACTGGCCGTGCGCTTATCCAGCTTTCCACCACCGGAAAAAATACACCTCAGATTACTGATGATCTGCGATTCATTTTTAACACGGTGGCATAGCTGGCGCAGTTGCGTCGGTGTGGCATACAACACACTGGAGCCAAGTGTGCGCATCGCGTTTAACTGATGATCTGGCCTTAATTCTCCCAGAGCGTGAATGTCTGCTCCCAGGTTGGCCGCCTCCAATGCAGCATAGAGCGCCAGCGAGTGAGATAGCTTGCCAACAATGGCATAGTGGTCGGCCGAATCTATTGCCGCTAGTTTAGCGTTGACTGAAAAACTGCGTAGCCAGGAATCGTGACTGCGGCGAATGGTTTTCGGATTGCCATTGCTGCCCGAGCTCATGCACTGAAAGCAAGCGCTCGTGCCTGTCCCGGGTGACGTTCCCCGCAAGCTACGCTCAGCACACGGATTTAACTCAATACCGGTTGGTTGAACACAGAATTCCCGCTGTTGCATAACGGCACTGCGCACTGCCTGCAAAGCTTCGACAGAATTAGCGTCCTGAATGAACTGGACTTGTTCGCAACACGCGTTGATGTTGTGATTGTCGGTCTCGCTAGCTCGTGTTTGATTATGCGTTTGACTCCTTGTTTGATTTAAGGGCCAGTGGTGTACCTTTGAATCTTCTTTCCAATAAAACGCCATACCTAGCTGTAAATCCACGTTAATTTGCTCTGTGCACCATCAGACGATTATCCTCAGACGGTTAGCCCATGCGTGTATCGAGCGTGTCAGGGCTCAATTGCCGCAGAAATCAGGCTGAACTGAGTTTAAGATAATTTAATACTCGGAACTGTGCATAAATTGCCGAAACAGCCTACCCTAACGTCTAATGGTTTAAGTTCTGATGATCTGGAGTTAGTTATGCGTTCGTTACAGTTCGGTTCTCTTGTGCTGGTGGCTGCACTTGTTAGTGGTTGTGCGGGTAGTGGTCCCACCCTGAGCGATATAACCAAAACGGCAGAGAGTGTACTCGGATCAAGTCAGGGTGGTGCGCTTAGCACAGCTGATATTACTGCCGGGCTAAAAGAAGCGCTGACAAAGGGCTCAAATGCGGTTGTGGGCCAGCTGGGTCAGGAAAATGGATTCTCGTCCGACCCGACCATACGCATCCCGTTGCCGAAAACGCTGGTCACCGCGCGTAACTTCGCCAGTAAAGTTGGTCTGGAGGGTTCGTTTGATGATCTGGAAATGCGCCTTAACCGCGCTGCGGAACTGGCCACGCCCAAAGCCAAAAGCTTGTTTGTTGGCGCCATTCGAGACATGTCGGTGCAGGATGCCAAGGGCATACTACAAGGCCCAGACAACGCAGCCACGCAGTATTTCGAGCAAAAAACCGGCTCATCAATCAAAACAGCGATGCGCCCATTGGTCGACGATGCTCTGGCTCAGGTGGGAGCGGTACAAACGTTTAATCGGTTATTAAAGCAATATCAGGCGATTCCACTTGCACCAAAAGTCGATGCCGATTTGAGTGGCCACGTTGTGGACAAAGGGTCAGAAGGTATTTTTCATTATCTGGCCGAGGAAGAAAAGGCGATTCGTACCAATCCGCTTGAACGCACCAGCGATTTACTCAGGCGCGTTTTTTCTGCTCAGTAGTTTTTTAGCTCAGTAGTTTTGCGGCCGAATTTAACGCAAGGCGGTGTTTTTCTCGCAAAAGTCATGCATTGCATGGAACTGAGGCGGTCAAAGCAGTAGAATACCGACGGGCTTTGACTGGAATTGCAGCACACGTGATAGATAAAAACTCCTTTACCCGCGAAGAGTTGCTTGAGTGCGGTCAGGGCGACTTGTTTGGTGAGGGCAATGCACGCCTGCCAACGCCGAACATGCTCATGATGGATCGCATCGTCAGTATTACCGCCGACGGTGGCGATCACGAGAAAGGCTATATCAAAGCAGAACTCGACATTAACCCCGATCTTTGGTTCTTTGGCTGTCACTTTGTTGGCGACCCCGTTATGCCAGGCTGTCTTGGGCTCGACGCCATGTGGCAATTGGTGGGATTTTTTCTCGGCTGGAAAGGCAATCCCGGGCGCGGTAGAGCGCTGGGTTCTGGTGAGGTTAAATTCTTTGGTCAAGTGTTGCCTGAAGCAAAGCTGGTCACTTACGAGTTACACATGAAGCGCTTGATAGAACGTAAGTTGGTGATGGGAATAGCCGACGGTCGAATGCTGGTTGATGGCAGGGAAATTTATACCGCTAACGATTTACGCGTTGGCTTGTTCACATCTACAAAAGATTTTTAGCGAGTTAGCGTTATGCGTCGTGCAGTTATCACCGGTATTGGCATCGTTTCCTGTCTTGGAAATGATAAGCAGACGGTAACCGAATCGTTGCGGGAAGGTAAGTCAGGTATTACCACCCGCGAAGAATATAAAGAGCTTGGGATGCGTTCGCATATTGCCGGACGTCCCGATATTGATCTGAAAGAAAACATCGAACGCAAGCAACTGCGGTTTATGGGCGAAGCTGCTGCTTACTCGTATATTGCCATGCGAGATGCCATCGCTGATGCAGGCTTGACCGACAAAGAAGTGTCGAATGAGCGCACGGGCATCATTGCAGGTTCAGGCGGTGGTTCCACCATGAGTCAGGTAGAGGCCGCAGATGTGTTGCGCAATCGTGGCTTGCGTCGCGTTGGGCCTTATCGGGTCACGCAAACCATGGGTTCAACTGTATCGGCGTGTCTGGCTACACCGTATAAAATTCGTGGAACCAACTACTCTATTTCATCGGCCTGCTCAACCAGTGCTCATTGTATTGGCAACGCTGTTGAGTTGATTCAACTAGGCAAGCAGGATCGGATTTTCGCTGGTGGCGGTGAAGAGGAGCATTGGACCTTAAGTTGCCTGTTTGACGCCATGGGGGCGCTGTCTTCAAAGTATAACGACACACCGACACAAGCATCACGTGCATACGATGCTGATCGTGATGGCTTTGTCATTGCTGGCGGCGGCGGTATGGTTGTGGTGGAAGAGCTGGAAATGGCAAAGGCTCGTGGTGCAACAATCTATGCGGAGGTGGTTGGATACGGAGCCACATCCGACGGCCATGACATGGTGGCGCCGTCTGGCGAAGGCGCTCAACGCTGCATGGAAATGGCCAAAGCAACAGTTGATACGCCCATCGACTATATCAACGCGCACGGCACCAGTACGCCCGTGGGTGATATTGCCGAACTCAAAGCGGTGCGTGGCGTGTTTGGTGATAATACGCCTCTTATTAGCTCAACGAAATCGTTGTCAGGCCACTCTTTGGGTGCAGCTGGTGTGCAGGAATCCATTTACACGCTTCTAATGCAACAGGCGGGTTTTATTGCTGCATCGGCCAACATCCAGACGCTGGACCCTGCGACCGAAAACATGAATATCGCAACGGAACGGCACGACAATGTCGCGATTGATACAGTGATGTCGAACAGTTTCGGGTTTGGCGGAACTAACGCATCGCTGGTGTTCAGGCGGGTGTAACCATCGACTTGTTGTGAACATATCTGGCTAATAAATCCAGCTAATAGATCAATGGCGCTTCATCAAGCGCCGATCGTTGTTCTTTCAGCGAGAGAATGTGTTCATCCCAGAACCGGTTGCTGGCAAAAAACGGAAAAGCGCGTTGGAACGCAGGGTCTTCCCAGCGTCTGGCTATCCAGGCTGCGTAGTGAATAATACGCAATGCCCGTAACGGTTCTATCAGCGCCAGCTCTCGCTCATCAAATTCGCGAAACTCATGATAGCCGTCGAGTAAGTGGCCCAGCCGTGCTTGAGCGTATTGTCTATCACCCGAAATAAACATCCACAAATCCTGAATTGCCGGACCCGTGCCGGCATCATCAAAATCAAGCAAGTGTGGTGTATCGTCCCGGCCCCATAAAATATTGCCCGGATGAAAATCGCCGTGAATGCAGCGCATTTTAACCTTGGCGCAGGCACTGAATTGCTCGTGCACCACGGGCATGATTTCTTTAACCAGAGATAAGTACGCGGTTCTGACATCCATTGGCAGTAAATCCGAGGATTCCAGAAAATCAACTGACACATCACCTAGTCGTTGCGCGTCGATTTTTGGGCGATGCTTGAATTCATGCCTGTCAGCGCTGAGATGCAGTCGTCCCAGTGTTCTTCCGATAACCAGTAATTGGTCGTCGTTATCGAGCTCCGGTGGTCGCCCGCCGGCGGTCGGAAACAGACAGAACCGAAAGACACCGTGCGTGAACAAGGATTCACCTTGCGCATTTTTAAACGGTGCGATAACCGGTAGGTCGTTCTCTACCAGCGCATCGCAAAAACGATGTTCTTCGAGAATGGCCTCATTCGACCAGCGTTCGGGTCGATAAAATTTGGCAACGATGGAGGAGCTGTCTTCCAGTCCGATGCTGTACACGCGGTTTTCGTAACTGTTTAGTGCGGACACGCGGCCATCGGTGCGCCAACCGTGTGCGTCTATCGCATCGAGAATTTGGTGAGGATCGAGTGCGGCAAAGGCGAGTGTAGGGTTTGAGCTGGAAATAGTATCATCTCTTTTTTTGGAGTACTGCGGCTAATTGTCTGTAAACCGCGGCAATTTGATGGTATCTTCGCATAATTGAAGAAGGTAATACAAAGTATTGTCTTATGATGAACAAGCGGTGAAGACCGCTTCGTTTATGCTTAAAATTTAGTCAAGTGATATGGGCACCTCTGGGAAACAGCGACATGGACATTAGAAAAATAAAGAAACTCATCGAATTGCTAGAAGATTCAGATGTAGCTGAGATAGAAATTGTGGAGGGCGAAGAATCGGTTCGCATTGCCAGGGGCTCAACTCAATACCAGCCAGCTCCAGTTCCAGTTGCCCCAGCGGCTCAAACCGTTAACCCCATCAGCGTATCGCCTGGCAGCGCTGCACCAGCAGCGGACGCAGAAGATTTACTGCCACCGGGCACTATCGTCGAATCGCCCATGGTGGGCACGTTCTATCGAGCTCCATCGCCAGGTGAAAAGCCCTTCGTTGAAATTGGTCAGTCGGTATCGAAAGGCGATACCTTGTGCATCATCGAAGCGATGAAAATCATGAATCAAATTGAAGCTGAAACCAGTGGCACCATTCGAGCCATTGTTGTTGAGGAAGGCCAGCCCGTTGAGTACGGTGAACCACTTATTGTCATTGACTGACTTTAACTGACCAATCTTAATTCACGAGGGTAATTGACCGATCGTAATCGACCGATCGTAATTGACTGAGCAGGCGCATGGCACAAGCAACCAAAAAACACAAAATAAATAAAGTTCTTATCGCCAATCGAGGTGAAATTGCGCTTCGCATTATGCGTTGCTGCCGCGATCTGGGGTTGCAAACCGTGGCGGTGTATTCCACAGCCGACAGAGACTTGAAGCATGTTCGATTGGCCGATGAAGCGGTGTGCATCGGGCCTGCTTCATCGCTTGATAGTTACCTGAATATTCCAGCCATTATTGCTGCAGCAGAGATTACCCGCGCTGAAGCGATTCACCCGGGCTATGGTTTTTTGGCTGAAAATGCGGATTTTGCCGAGCGGGTAGAGTCCAGTGGATTCGTTTTCATCGGACCTAAAGCTGAAACGATTCGACTAATGGGTGACAAAGTTAGTGCGATCAAAGAAATGCGTGCTGCCGGCGTTCCTTGCGTGCCAGGCTCCGATGGCCCGCTGGGCGACGACAACGCTGAAAACCGTCGTCTGGCCGAATCCATTGGCTATCCCATTATCATCAAAGCCTCCGGTGGTGGCGGCGGGCGTGGTATGCGTGTTGTTCACAACAACGAAGAGCTGGAGCAGTCAATATCCATGACTCGCAACGAGGCCGCGGTAGCATTCAACAATCCGATGGTGTACATGGAAAAATTCCTGACTACACCCCGGCACATTGAGTTTCAGGTTATTGCTGACAGCCACGGTAACGCGATTCACCTCGCTGAACGCGATTGTTCTTTGCAGCGCCGGCATCAAAAAGTGGTGGAAGAGGCGCCGGCACCGGGAATCGACGAAGCAACTCGGCAAGAGATGGGCAAGCGTTGCACTGATGCGTGTAAACGTATTGGTTATCGCGGCGCAGGCACCTTTGAGTTTCTTTACGAAAACGGTGCGTTTTACTTCATTGAGATGAACACTCGTGTCCAGGTTGAGCATCCGGTTACCGAGATGATCACCGGCGTCGATATAATCAAGCAGCAGATTCTGGTTGCTGAAGGTCAGGAACTGGCGTACAAACAAGAAGATATCGTTGTTAGTGGTCACGCATTCGAGTGTCGGATCAATGCAGAAGATCCGGAAAATTTTATGCCGTCTCCTGGCACCATAACTCAGTACCATGCGCCCGGTGGGCTGGGTGTCCGGATGGACACGCATATTTACAACGGTTACAAAGTACCGCCCCATTACGACTCCATGATTGGCAAGTTGATCGTCAAGGGTATGACCAGAGAAACCGCCATGTCGCGCATGCGCGGTGCGCTCAGCGAAGTGTTCATTGATGGCATTACCACTAACATACCGTTGCATAACGATATCTTCATGGATGAAGGCTTTCTCGCAGGTGGGGTAGACATTCACTACCTGGAACACAAGCTCGGGCTGGCTTAGTCCCGCGTGCCCAGTAGCCTCCCTGGAGAGCCTTCCTGGTGAGCCTTCCTAGTGCAGATTGGCCCGAGGTTGCGGTCAGTGCCACACCTGCAACCGTAGAAGATTTAGAGCAGTGGCTTTTCAGCGCAGGCGCTGTATCTGTTACGCTGCAAGATCAGAACGACCAACCCATACTTGAGCCTGCTCCGGGTGAGCTGCCGCTGTGGGATGAAATAACGTTAGTCGGATTGTTTGTTCAGGCACAAGATCTCGATAGTCTGCATAGCGCCTTGCATATCGCCGCCCGCGTGTCAGGTATGGAAGTGCCCGAGTACCAACTCAGGGTCCTGCCAGACGCGGTTTGGGAGCGGGCCTGGATGGCCGATTATCAGCCGATGCAATTCGGCCCGGCCCTTTGGGTCTGTCCATCTCACCAACCCCCGCCAGACCCCAGTGCCGTGATAGTGCATTTGGATCCGGGTTTGGCTTTCGGCACCGGTACTCACGCAACCACGGCGCTGTGTCTGGACTGGTTGGGTCAGAAAACAGATAAGACCCGAACGCCATTAAAAGGCGCGACAGTGATTGATTATGGTTGCGGCTCGGGCGTGCTTGCCATTGCAGCGGCAAAACTAGGGGCAGCAGCGGTCTATGCTGTTGATATTGATGATCAGGCGCTGATTGCGACTCGTCAAAATGCTGCCGACAATGGCGTGTTTGAAAAACTGCTTGTTAGTCACCCGGACGAGTTGCAAATAGAGCAAGCCGACGTGATTATCGCCAATATACTGTTTGAACCGTTAACAAGTCTTTCAACTCGCTTTTCTGGGCTATTGCGAACTGGTGGGATACTGCTTATGTCAGGTATCCTTGAAGATCAAGTAGACCAGCTTTCCATGCGCTACAATACTTGGTTCGATCTGGAGCCTGCGACGGCAAAAAATGGATGGGCGCTTATTACCGCGGCTCGTCGACCCTAATGACGAATGGCATACCCCAGCTCACAATTGGACGCTGCAAAGAATCCACAGACAAGATGTTCGAATTGCCAGACGGTGTTCGAGGTATCTCGAGACCTGCTGTCTTCGAGCGATACGCGCGTGCGCTGTGGAGAATGCCTGAGCATATTCGATGCGCTTGAGGAGCTCCGCACTGGCGATCAGCTGGACGAGGAGAGCGGCAGCAGGGCTCGCGCCGATACAGACAGGGCGGCCGCTGCGTCACCTAACATTCGACGCAGTAGCTCGACGTTGGCAAGCAGCGAGACCGCGGCGCTCGATGTCACCTATTCCGATTTTGACTTATTCTCCGAAGAGGCCGAGCTACCCGAAATAGCCTACTTCGATCAAACCCGAGATACCCCCGACTTTGATTTTGATGCCGTCGAGCTGGGTAATGACGAGACGTTCAGTGATACGCTTTTTGTGCACGATGTGACCATCGATGCAGACGCGACAGCGTTACGCACGAAGGCAACGCCTGAGCCTGCTTCACCAGAATATGCTGATATCGATTTTGTTGCCGATGCCCAGCCTCGTGAGCCGCTAATATTCAACTACCGAGATGCCGCCTCTGATTCTGCTGGCGAGAATACCGCGCAAGAATCTGCAAAGCCTGCCAAGGCGGTTCCGAACGTCAAGCCCATTGAGTTGCCCGATAACGCACTGGCTTCAGATGCCTCTCCGCCGCCCGCCAGCGAACAAAAAGCGGTAGAGCTTGAGCGTCCGACCGGCTCAAACCCATGGTTGTTTCGGGCAAGCATGTTTCTGTTGTTAGTGGCTTTGTTGGGCGGGTTATTTGCGTACCGCACGCGGCCTCAACTCTATAACAACGCAACCGTGCGGCCTGTACTGGAATTTGGTTGCAAGATAGTTCGCTGCACCTTGCCCGCGCGCATAGATATCGCGTCGTTGAAAATGGTTAAGCGCAATGTTTACTCTCATCCCGGCAAGCCTAATGCACTCGTCATTAACGCATCGTTTCGAAACGATGCTGACTTTGCACAGCAATTACCTGTCTTGCATATGGTTTTATCCAATCGTGTTGGAAGAACGGTAGCGAAACAGGATTTCATTCCATCTGAGTATTTACCTGGTTGGCAAGAGGGTGCTGTTATCGATGCAAATCAGCAGCTTGATGTCAAGCTCGAAATAACCGATCCCGGACAGGATGCGCAGTCGTTTGAATTTTATTTTCGCGAATTTAGAACGTAAATTTTTTCATAAAGTAATTGCAAAAAAATTTTGTTAGTGCATCTAGTTTTTTTATTTTCAATTCTGTATTAGGATGTTCATCCTTCGAGCTTCACTGACTTTTTAATGTTGCAAATCGGCCCTCACAAGTTGCTGAATAACGTTTTTCTTGCGCCTATGGCAGGAATAACCGATGCACCTTTCAGAGACCTTTGTGCAAGAGAAGGTGCTGCATACGCTGCATCTGAAATGATTTCCAGCGATGCATTGTTATTTGCGACCAGCAAAACCCGTCACCGTGTTCAGCGAGGCAAAAACAATTTGCCACACGTCGTACAAATAGCAGGTTCTTGCCCTGATGCAATGGCTCAGGTTGCTGAACTCAATGTAAAGTATGGCGCGGAAGTGATTGATATCAACATGGGTTGTCCGGCGAAAAAAGTGTGTAATAAGGCAGCGGGCTCAGCGCTGCTTGAACACCCCAAGCTGGTTGCAGATATTTTAAGATCAGTTGTGTCAAGTGTGTCTGTACCCGTAACGTTAAAAATTCGTACGGGCCCTACACCTGAACATCGAAATGGTGTGAGCATTGCCCGTTTAGCGGAACAGGAAGGTATTGCCTGTTTGGCTGTGCACGGTAGAACACGTGCCGATCGATTTAAAGGTGTTGCCGAATACGACACTATCGCTGAAATAAAACAAGCAGTTAGCATTCCTGTCATTGCAAACGGCGATATAAATAATGCAGCCGATGCAAAAAGAGTACTTGCTATAACTGGCGCAGATGGCGTTATGATAGGCAGGGCGGCGCAAGGTAATCCGTGGGTGTTTAAATCCATAACAGAACAACTTGCAGGCAATGCAATTTCACCGCCGCCAACGGCAGAAGAAATTTATGAAACCTTGACATCACACCTAAAAGGTTTGTATGCGCTTTACGGTGAATTCACCGGAGTGCGAGTAGCAAGAAAACATATCGCGTGGTATTGCAAAGGAATGCGTAACGCGGCTGAATTTCGATCGCGAGCTTATGAAAAAGAGTCGTGTATTGAACAGCTTGCAATCATAGAAGAATTTTTCACATGTCCCGACACATTCGCGGCAGCGGCTTGAGTATCTTATGTCTTTAGAATCTACAACACAAAATACAACGATGCATACCAGGGAAGAAACAGCGCTACAACGCTGCGTAAACAGCGAACTTGAACGCTATTTTGAAATGCTCGATGGCGAAGTGCCTCGAGATCTTCATCGCATGGTTATACGCCAGGTCGAAAGCGCTCTAATCAAATACGTTCTTGAAGAATGCCGAGGCAATCAAAGCAAGGCTGCTCAGTGGCTGGGTATCAGCCGCGGCACCTTGAGAGGCAAACTGGCAGACAGCAAGCAAACTTGACACCTGCAACGGCGACTCGCTGCGCGCTACTCAGCGTATCTGACAAAACCGGAATAGCCGAACTGGCCAAAGCCTTAACTGATGCAGGTTACCTGTTGTTGTCGACCGGTGGAACGGCTTCACTATTGCGCGATGAGGGCCTGCCGGTAACCGATGTTTCTGAACACACGGGTGCCGCTGAAATGATGGCGGGCCGTGTGAAAACACTGCATCCGACTGTGCATGGTGGCATTTTAGGTCGCCGTGGTACCGATGACGATCTCATGCGCGAACGTAATATCGCGCCGATAGATTTTGTCATCGTTAATCTGTACCCGTTTGCACAAACTGTGGCTCAGCCGAAAGTCAGTTTCGATGACGCTATTGAAAACATCGATATTGGTGGCCCTGCTATGCTTCGCTCGGCGGCAAAAAACCATGCCTCTGTCACGGTTGTTTGTAATCCGGCTGATTACTCGCGTGTTATTGAGTCATTAAGTGCTAGCGAGCAGGATCAAAGCGCATTACGTTTTGATCTTGCGGTGAAAGCGTTTGAGCACACTGCACACTACGATGGCATGATTGCCAATTTTCTTGGCCGTATCAATCCGGCCGAGAATGTGTCGGATACTGGTGTGGTTGAAAGTCTTGGCGAGTTTCCGCGCACGATGAACCGGCAATATACCCTGGCCAATGCGTTACGCTACGGCGAGAATCCCCATCAACGCGCTGCGTTTTATCACGAGCATTCACCGGTAGAAGGTTCGCTTGCGGCTGCCAACTTGTTGCAAGGCAAAGCATTGTCGTTCAACAATGTTATGGACGCTGATGCAGCGCTTGCTTGCGTCAGGCAGTTCAGCGACATAGCGTGCGTTATTGTTAAGCATGCCAACCCATGTGGTGTCTGTACCGCCAATAGCGTGCTAGATGCCTACGACCGAGCTTACAAAACAGATGAAACATCGGCGTTTGGCGGCATAATCGCGTTTAACCGCCCACTCGATGTGGCAACCGCCAAGGCCATAACCGAACGCCAGTTTGTTGAAGTGATTATTGCCCCAGGTATGGAGGCAGGTGTCGCTGACGTACTGAGTCATTACCCGAACGTGCGACTGCTCGATTGCGGCTCCTTACCTCCACTTCAAAATAACTGGCAATTCAAACCGGTCTCGGGTGGCTTGCTGGTACAAGATGACGATCTTCATACCTTGACGATAAACGATATGCAGGTGGTGACGAGCAAAGCACCAACCGATGCACAGCTTCAGGATTTATTGTTCGCATGGAATGTTGCAAAGTTTGTAAAATCCAACGCCATTGTTTACTGCAAAGACAAAGCGACCGTCGGTGTTGGCGCTGGCCAGATGAGTCGGGTTTACTCCGCGAAAATTGCTGCAATCAAAGCCACTGATGGCGGCTTGCCGGTCGCTGGTGCGGTTATGGCGTCCGATGCGTTCTTTCCGTTTCGCGATGGAATTGATAATGCTGCAGAGGTTGGTATTGCTGCGGTTATACAACCCGGTGGTTCACGCAACGATAAAGAGGTTATCGCTGCAGCAGATGAGCACGGTATGGCGATGGTGTTCACAGGCGTTCGGCATTTTCGACACTAGTTAAGGCTCGTCGGCTTTGCTGCGATACGCGGTTCCTTTGCTTTTAGCGCGATCGTTGCCTTCAGCGCGATCGTTGTTTCCATCGAAGCCGTTGTGTGCATCGAATTATTGAACCTATCGATTACATTGGAATAGGGTGGTCGCGATAAATGTCTGCAATGCCCTGAATAACACTGTCTTCCAGAGTTAAATCCGCTGCATCGATATTGACTTTCAGCTGTTCCATGGTGGTAGCACCAATGATGACCGATGCCATAAACGGACGTGACATGCAGAAAGCCAATGCCATTTGCGTGGGGTCAAGACCATGCTCGTTGGCTAATGCGATGTACTTATGCATGACTGGTTGACTTTTTTCAGAGTACCGACCGCCTAGTTCTGCGTATATGCTGCGTCTTGAACCCTCTGGGATGGCACCTTGATTGTATTTACCCGTGAGCATGCCGCACGCCAGCGGCGAGAACGCAAGTAGTCCTATCTGTTCGTTATGCGCAAGCTCGGCAAAGTCCAGATCGAAAATGCGCTGCATAAGGTTGTATTCGTTTTGCACTGTAACCACGCGAGGAAGATCATGTTGCTGCGCAATATTTAAAAATTGCGACGTTCCCCAGCATGATTCGTTAGATAAGCCGATGTGGCGAATCTTGCCTTCATCAATCAGTGCCTTGGCTGTTTCAAGTACATCAAGTACGTGTTCAAGAAACTGTTCACGGTTCTGTGTAGTTGGGTCGTAGGTCCACGACTGGCGAAAGTGGTAGGAGCCTCTGTTTGGCCAATGCAATTGATACAAGTCAACATAGTCTGTATTCAAACGACGAAGACTGCCTTCCAATGAGTTGCGTAGTTTCTTTCCGTCTATATCGCGACCGTTATCGATCCACTTTGTGCCAGCCCCAGCGACTTTGGTTGCGATGATAGCTTGATCGCGCTTACCGCTTTCTGATATCCATTGACCAATAAGCTCCTCTGTTTTTCCATGTGTTTCAGGGCCAAGCGGTGTAGTGGGATACAACTCGGCAGTATCGATAATGTTAACGCCGCGCTCGAGTGAGTACTCTATTTGTTCACACGCCTCGGCGTAGGAGTTTTGGGTGCCCCATGTCATGCTGCCAAGGCAGATCTGGCTGATATCGATATCGGTGTTTCCAAGCTTTCGGTATTGCATGAGTTGCCTTGACTTGTGTTGTCTGATTCTTTGTTGTGTTGGCTATGGGTTCATTTTTATTTGATAACCAACATCAATATTAT
Source organism: uncultured Granulosicoccaceae bacterium (assembly GCA_937922945.1). Lineage (GTDB taxonomy): Bacteria > Pseudomonadota > Gammaproteobacteria > Granulosicoccales > Granulosicoccaceae > Granulosicoccus. The sequence continues at coordinate 64,577 of CAKZUP010000092.1, read as the reverse complement.
TACGCTTGAACCAACCTTGATTCACTTCCAATGCATATTTGGCTGGCGCTTTGGATGGAAAAAGCAGGTTGTCACCCACTGGCATATCATAAATTTCGTTGATCACAAAGTCTTCCGATATATACGCAATGGAGAGAGGTATTAACGTGTTGCGCATAGTGAAAACCAGTGGCTGCTCACGTGTGTATACGAACAGCATCGCTTCGTTTTCCGCCAGAGATTGTCGAAAACTTAAGCCCATATACCGCTGGTCGGGTGTGTTGGCGATTTCGGTAACCAGTGTCTTGTCACCCATGTTCAAACCAACCACTTGAAGCTTCGGTTGCGCTTGCGTGTCGGCGTTAGCCATAGCGAAAAAACTGAAGCTGAGTAGCAGAGTTGCGATACAGTGGGTTATCGATTTCATTGATAGCCGCCTCATGGTTAGCTTGCTGTACCGTTATTAGCAGCAGCGCGTTGTTCTATTGCAACGCTGTTGATGATATCGCTGGTTGCCAGAAAGACTTTTCGGGTTTTGGGTCTGACACCTTCCCAGATTAGGTAGGCGTCGGCGGCTTGCTCTACCAACATGCCAAAACCATCGGTTGTTTTGCCTATTCCACTGTTTTTACACCAATCGAGAAACGGTGTGGAATTCGCGCTGTAAGCCAAGTCATAGGCAACTGAATCTGGATGCAACACAGTTTGTGGAAGTGGTGGTGCCTGATCATCGAAGGCCATGCTGGTGGCATTGATAATGAGATCGAATGGGCCGTGTTCAGATAAATCCTGGTAACTGCTACTGACGGTTGGGCCTAAATGCTCAAACAGGTTGGTAAGTTCTTCAGCGCGTTTCACGGTACGGTTTGCGATATGCAGCGTTGCCGGCTTGGACGATAGCAGTGATGCTATGGTTCCTCTTGCTGCTCCGCCTGCACCCACCATAAGAATACGTTTTTGTGCAAGGTTAAACCCTTTGTTTTTTTCTATGTCGCGTAGTAGTCCTGTTCCATCTGTGTTGTGCCCAACCAACGAACCATCGCGATGCATCTCTATGGTGTTAACAGCGCCAGCCAACTTTGCAGACACGTGGAGTCGATCGCAAACCTGTGCCGCCAGCTCTTTGAACGGTGCCGTTACATTGCAACCCTTCCCGCCTGAGCTTTGCCAATCCTTGACAATGGTTTCGAATGTCTCTGTTGTTGCTTCTGTGCGTGTGTAGTGCAAACGCCGCTGGGTTAGTTCTCCAAACAAGTGGTGAATCGCTGGAGACACACTGTGTGCGATGGGCTGACCTATTACTGTGTATCGGTTTATCACGAATCGTCCGGAAGTATGATGTCGTCTTTTGGAATTCTGCGCTGCAGGAGATAGTACTTTACTTCATCTTGTCGCAGCTTGATTAATTTGTCGTCCAGGTCTACTTCAATGGACTCATCAATCGATTTGTTGTGCACAACGATAAACTTACCTCCGCTGCATTTGCGGTGTAATTTTATCAACTGATCGATGTTAGTCAGGCTTTGACCTTTAATGGCAAATGAAGACGGTCGGTAGAGCACGCCCACCTGTGGGTAAGATTCTGTTGGCAGTACGCAATCGGTTTGTGCGGGCAGGGCGTAAGCAATGTCGAGCGCTTTCACCGATTTGCTTTTTTGTCTAACCGTGTTAGTTGTGTTTTCTCTTATCGAGTTGATCCGGTTTGCAGCCATTACTGCTCTTGCATCCTCTTTGGCATCCTCTTTGGCTTGAGCTGCCTCCGCAGCCTTTATGTCCGCATCACTGTCGCCCCGTTCAGAGGGTGATCCATTGGAAGCCGATACCACGGTAAGTGCAGTGTTTTCTTCGTTCTCGGTTGTCAGCTCGGCTGCGTCATCTGAGGGCAGTCTGGTTACATTGTTTAAGGGTTCCAGTGCGTCTTCATCTGCACGTTCATCGATAATAATTTTTGAGTCGATTCGCAACCCCTCTTCGGTGGCGGCTGAGCCTGGGCGTGTAGGGCCTTGTTCTGCAAGCGTTGCCAATTCGCGTTGTGATGCAGGTATGCCTGGCGAAGGAGCCTTGCTGGGTTGGAAGTTATCTTTTGTTAATGCAGCTTCTGCATCGTCGGCTGGCTGTTGGGCTTCGTCGTTGGTGTCTGCGGCTCGGGCTAAATGCTGAGTGGTTTCCACTGAGAATGTATCAGGCATGTGGTCGGTGGAGCTCATTAGGCGGAACACCACAAACCAGCCGATGACTGTTCCTGTGAGTACCGCCAACATCAGTTTGAACATACAGAAACCTAATATAGTGGATAAGCCTGAAAAGGCAGTCGATTAGTATTGAGCGTGGCAGATAAAACTGCTTATATGGAGCGAACTCCGCCAAGCGCGTAGAATGTCTATTCTAGTGTGATTTTAACAATGATCGGGAGCTTTTCTGTGACCAACGACGCTCTATTCGGTATTCGTGCGCCATTCCCGGCGAACAGGCCCCGGCGCATGCGGCGCGACACATTTTCTCGCAATTTAATGCGTGAGAACACCGTCGATAGCGCCATGCTGATACAGCCGTATTTTGTCATTGAGGGCGATGGCCAGAATCAGCCCGTACCGTCCATGCCTGGCGTGGAGCGGGTCACAATTCCATCTTTAGTAGAGCGTGCCAAACACATTTATGCCCTCGGAATACCCCTAATAGTGTTATTCCCGGTTACCGACGATTCGGCCAAAACCGACGATTGTGCCAGCGCTTATGCACCGGATGGGCTTGCCCAGCGGGCAATCGCTGCGGTTAAAGACGCGGTGCCTGAGTTAGGTGTGATGACCGATGTCGCGCTCGACCCCTATTCGCCACACGGGCACGACGGGCTAATGGACGAACATGGGTATATTGTTAATGACGCAACCGTTGATGTGTTGGTTAAACAGGCTCTTTCGCATGCGAAAGCCGGAGCCGACATTGTGGGTCCTTCTGACATGATGGATGGTCGTGTAGGGAGTATTCGATCAGCGTTGGAGTCAGAAGGGCACATCCACACTCGGATTTTAAGTTACGCAGCGAAGTACGCGTCGTCGTTCTATGGCCCCTTTCGGGATGCTGTGGGTGCTACGGATACCTTGGCCGGTGCCAACAAATACACTTACCAGATTGATCCGGCCAATGGCGATGAAGCAATGCACGAAATTGCGGCAGACCTGCAAGAGGGCGCAGACATGGTTATGGTGAAACCGGGCTTGCCTTACCTTGATATTGTTCGGCGGGCCAAAGATACGTTTGCCGTGCCGACCTTTGCTTACCATGTCAGTGGTGAGTATGCGATGCTCAAGGCTGCTTCTCAGCATGGTTGGTTAGATGAGCGTCAGGTAGTAATGGAAACCATGATGGCGTTTCGACGCGCCGGTTGCGACGGTGTTCTGACGTACTATGCGCAAGATGTAGCGCAATGGCTGGCCGAATAGAAAATCAGATTCGATAAAAATTGGATTACAGGCTCGCTAATCCAGATATCCGTTCCTCGAACTGCCAAAAGCCAACTATATTTAAACTAGTCATCGGCTTGACACACGGCAATGAGCATTTTTAGAAACGTAGCAATAGTCAGTATCACACTCAGCTCGCTCCTGATATCAGGCGCGGCGCATGCGTTGGGGGATCAGTGGTATATCGGTTTGGGTGGTAGCGGTAGTTGGCTTCAACCGAACCCGGTCGACAACGATATTGATATCACGGAACGGCAGGGTACAGGTGGAACTGTGTTTTTCGGTATTGATATCGATGATCGCTCCAGCTCTCAGCTCACGTTCTACAGTCTGGGAGAAGCTGAGCTTGATGGTAACGAAACAGTAGCCTACCAAGCGGTTGATGCCTCCATCCTCTATCGTATATACGATACAAAAGACCGACGCTTAACACGCGGCGGTATCTCAATGGCGTTATACGGTCGATTTGCGTTGGGATACGCGCAGCGCGATACGGAGCTACGTTTGAGTAACGATGCCGCGGTGTATTTTGGCGCCGGTGGTGGTCTGGAATTGTTCCTGACCAATAATTTTTCAATGCGGCTTGAAGGCATGTATCACGATCAGGATGTTGCATCGGCTTCACTGCAACTTGTAGGACGCTTTGGCGGAGCACCAAGAGCGCCAGCTCGCGCGCCAACGCGGCCGATTTCCACCCCTGAGCCAGTTGCAAGCCCGACAGTACCAGCCCAGCCCAACGTGCCTGCTGCGCCTGTTGTGCCAGCTGTGCCGACAAGTCCGGTTCCCGAAGCACCGAGCCAACCGGCCGTGCCTGCCGTACCTCCAGTTGCGAGGGCGGGCGATACCGATGGCGACACCGTCGCTGATAGCGCCGATGAATGCCCAGGTTCTGCAGCTGGTTTCCCTGTACGACCTAACGGTTGTGCATTGTTCGATGGCGTATTAAGCGGCATCAAGTTTTCTCCCGGCACCGCCAATTTGTTGCCAGGCGCGACCAATCAGCTGGATTTTCTGGCAAACGTGCTAACCCAGTACCCACAAGCGAGGGTTGAATTGCACGCGCATGCCGACGATCAGGGGACAGTTCGCGATCAAGCGATACTGACTCGCGGTCGCCTGCGAGAAATCGGTACTTATCTTGTGCGTAAAGGCGTTCGAGCTAACCGGTTAGTGTTGCGCTCATTTGGTGGCACCCGACCGTTGTATGACAATTCAACACCGCAAGGGCGTGACGCTAACAATCGAATTGAGGTTTTTGAAAAGTCTAATTAAAGGGCAAGGTTTCTGGGTCGACTGGGCGTTCTATATCGCCCTGTTCGCAGGGCCAGCTTGTTGGCTGATTCTGCTTGCTATCGGCCAGCCTCGTGTAGGCCCACCTGATCTATTGCTCTGGTTAAAGCTATCGTTGCTGATGCCGGTACTTGAAGAGGTGGTGTTCCGCGGCGGATTGCAATCGGCTTTGTATGAACGCCAGCCCTTCAAGCGTCAGCTTGTTGGGTTAAGCCTTGCTAATGTTATAACCTCTGTGGTGTTTGCATCTTTGCACTTGCTATCGCAGCCACCGCTGTGGGCAGCGTTGGTGTTTATACCGTCTTTGGTTTTTGGTTGGGCGCGAGATCGCTACCTCAGTGTGTGGCCCTGCATAGTGTTGCATGCGATATACAATGCAGGGTTCGTCTGGCTTTTTGTAACTGTCAGTTGAACGATTGGCGTTACCGAATTTAAATCAGCTACCTTTATAGCCAAACAAATTTGCATCAATTATTTGTTCGGAAACACTCTCAGGTAAGTCGTCTTCCCAATCGCTTTGACCCTTCGACAGTTTGGCCAGAATGTCGCGCGAATAGATTCTTAAAAGTTCTTTATCGCTACAGTTAATGCCGGATATAAATTGATTCTCTAATAGATGGCGATAAAGAAAGCGTAAATGATCAGGTACTTTTAACGTAGTAAATTCGCAAAGCTCACCTTCTGCGTTGAGTTCCGGATAAACAAAGAGCCGCGTGTTGTCAGGAAACAGTTTTCCGAAACCTTCGAGTATTCCGCCTTCCACTCCTACATAGGTGTCTTCATCGAAGATTTGTCGCACGTTTATCATGCCAAGCACAATGCCAATTTGTAAGGACGTGTATTGTCTGAAGTAGGCCCGCAATGAAAAGTAGCGTGTGTAGTCGGATACCATAACGCTGTAGCCAAGTGAGTTCAGCAGGGCGACGCGGTGAATGAGGTCGTCTTCGGGTACCAGTAAGTCGTTACCTTTCGGATCGTTTAAGGATATCTCGGCCAACACAATCGTATTGTCATCGTTGACGTTCTGGGTGGTTTTGAACGCGTTAAACCCTTGTTCAATCATATCCACATTGAGCTTTGTCACCGGTTTGAATGAACCCCGTATGGTAAGCACGTTTTTCTTGTAGAGCATGTTTGCTGGTACTGCCACTGTGCCATCCGGGCGGAAAATAATGGCTCTGGTTTTCCAGCTTCGAATCAGATGCAAGTTTATTGCACGGTTATCGACTTCTTCGAAATAGGGTCCCTGGAAGTCGATGTAGTCAATTTCCAGCCGATCGGCAGATAAGTTGTCGGTGAGTGAACTGATGATTTTTTTAGCATCTTCAAAATAATAATACGATGCATAAATGAGATTAACACCGAGGACACCTAGCGTTTCCTGTTGTTGTTCGGCTGTATTGTCATGCATGCGAACATGCACAATGATATCGGTGGGTTCAGCATTAGGGTAGGTTTGTATCCGCACACCACACCAGGCATGACATTCATTGTCCCGGTTGTAGCTTTTCGCAGATACCGTGGCGGCGTACGCAAAAAACCGTGATGCTTTCGATCGTGTTTCGCTAACGCGATCTACAACCAGTTTGAATTCTTTTTCCAGCATGGCTTGCACGCGGCTTTGCGATACGTAACGCCCGCTGTCCTGAACGCCATAGATGGCATCGGAGAACTGCATGTCGTAAGCGGAAATGGTTTTGGCCACGGTACCTGCGGCCGCACCGGCTAAAAAAAAGTGTCGGGCGACTTCTTGACCGGCACCGATCTCGGCGATTGTGCCGTATTTGTTTTCATCCAGATTGATGCGCAGGGCTTTATTGCTGGTTGTACGGCTGCTGACACGCTTACTGATAACATGTGGTTCGTTGCTCATAGTGGGGTCTCTGCACAACGCCAATCTCGGGGTTTTAAATAGTGTTCCGTTAATTCGGCTTCTGCAGAACCCTCAGCAGTTTCGTGCTGATAGGCCCAATTTGCCTGTGGTGGCATCGACATTAAAATCGATTCGGTTCTGCCGCCCGATTGCAGGCCAAATAGTGTACCTCGGTCGTAAACGAGATTAAATTCCACGTATCGGCCGCGACGGTAAAGCTGGAATTGCTTTTGTTGCTCTGAATATTCTGTGTGTCGCCGCTTTTCAACGATAGGTACATAAGCCGGAAGAAAACTGTTGCCCACGCTTTGCATAAAGCCGAACGCGTGTTCAAAGTTATTGCCGGTAAAGTCATCGAAAAACAAGCCGCCAATACCGCGGGTTTCATTGCGATGCTTTATAAAGAAATACCGATCACACCAGGCTTTGTATTCTTCATAGAGCGACTCGCCGAACGGGCTGCATGCGGCTTCTGCCGTTTGATGCCAGTGCTGGCAATCTTCCACATAACCGTAATAGGGTGTTAGGTCGTAACCACCGCCAAACCACCAAACCGATTCTTCTCCTTCTTTGTCCGCTTTAAAAAAACGTACGTTTGCGTGGCTGGTAGGAACATGAGGGTTGTGCGGGTGCAGCACGATGGACACGCCCATGGCTTGCCATGATCGCCCGGCAAGTTCTGGTCTTTGAGCCGATGCCGAAGGTGGTAATTTATCGCCGGAGACTTCTGAAAAACCAACACCGGCTTTTTCAAACACAGCGCCATCGGCAAGCGTTCGGGTCAAGCCGCCACCACCTTCCGGGCGTTTCCAGGCATCTTTTTCAAACTCGCGTTTGCCATCGATGGAGGCAAGTGTTGTACACAACTTTTCCTGCAAGCCAGTTAGGTAATGGCGGACAGCCGCGCTGTCAATTTGATCATTCATGGTTATTCATGATTGGTTAACGCTTATGCTAATTATCGTAACTGAGCACCGGTACGCGCATCAAAAATAGAGGTTGCACTTTGCAGACCACCCAATTCGCCCTCAACCACGCCCGCTATCTTTTCGCCGAAAGCATTCTGAATAGCGGTTGCGTCTTCGAGTGGTTGCTCACCGCTCATATTAGCGCTGGTTGAGACAATCGCATACCCACAAAGATCACACAGTTGTCGCACCACCGGATGATCACTAATACGAACCGCTATGGTGTCTCTGCTTCCTGTTAGTAGGGCAGTGCAACGATCACTGGCAGGCATAATCCAGGTGACAGGCCCTGGCCAGCTACTCATGGCGGTGTCCAGAACGGATTGATCGGTCGGTTGAACGAACGGTTCCAGTTGTGACCATTGGCTGGCAACCAGAATTAGTCCTTTGTTGCTGGCTCGAGCTTTTAAATCGACAACGCCTTGCAACGCAGTTTGGTTGTCAGGGTTGCAGCCCAAACCGTAAATGGCTTCAGTGGGGTAGGCGATAATCCGACCGGCTTCAATTGCCCGGGCGGCTGCATCGCAACTCAGTAGCATTGATATCGCATCGATGCAGGCGTCTCTTAGTCTTTCGTGGCGGCAGTGACTTTCTTGGCTGCCGTTTTTTTCTTGGCTGCAGTCTTCTTCGAACTGGTTTTTTTCTTCGAAGTCGCCTTCTTCTTTTTCTTTTTGGCTGCCGATTTTTTCTTGGTCTTTTTCTTGGCCGCAGCCTTTTTCTTTGAAGCTGCTTCAGCTTCTTTTTTGGCTGCCGCTTTCTTTTTCCCGCGCCCTCGTTTTTCTGGTGCTTCTTCAAGCAACTTCAAACAAGTTTCAAGCGGAATTTCCGCCGGCTTCTCTTTGAGCTCCTTTGGTATCTTTGCGTTCTTGTTACCATCGGTTATGTATGCACCCCAACGTCCATTGAGTATTTGCACGTCGGTGCCTTCAAAGTGCTTGACGAGTTTGTTTGCATCGGCAATTTTCTTTTCAGCCACTATTTCAAGTGCACGTTCAAGTGTGACCTCATAAGGGTCTTCATCTTTGAGCGACACGAATTTAGAGTCGTACTTTATATAGGGTCCGAAACGTCCGATATTGGCCGATATTTTTTCACCCTCAGGTGACTCGCCGAGTTCGCGGGGCAGATCAAACAATTGAAGGGCTTCTTCGAGCGTAATGGAGTTCATCTTCTGGCCAGGACGAAGACCTGCAAATTTTGGCTTATCTTCATCGTCTCTGGTGCCGATTTGAACGAACGCGCCATAGCGTCCGACTCGAACAGAGATCGGCTTACCCGATTCCTCGTCGATACCGAGCTGACGGAACAGGTCATCACGACCGGTGTCAGTTTCTTTGGTTTCCACAGTTTGCTTGAATGGTTTCCAGAAGTCTTCCAACACCGGAATCCATTGCTTTTCGCCGCGAGACACAGCATCGAGCTGGTCTTCAAGGTTTGCGGTGAAATCGTAGTCGATGTACTTTTCAAAGTGCATCGTTAAATATTTATTTACCACACGACCTTTGTCGGTTGGAAAAAACCGTCGTGATTCCACTTCGGCGTATTCACGCGATTGCAGGGTTTGAATAATGGATGCATAGGTTGACGGTCGGCCAATGCCATACTCTTCCAGTGTTTTTACCAGGCTGGCTTCACTGAACCGAGGTGGTGGTTCAGTAAAATGTTGCGTCAGTTTGATATCGTGCAACGGTACTTCGTCGCCTTCTTTGAGTTCGGGCAACATTTTGTCGTCGTCGTCGGTGTTCTTTTTGTCATCGACATCTTCAATGTACACCTTCATAAAGCCGGGAAAGGTCACCGTTGAACCGTTGGCACGGAACAGGTTTCCATCGCCGCAAGCGAAGTCGACCGCAACACCGTCGATAGTTGCAAAGATCATCTGGCTGGCAACCGTGCGTTTCCAGATAAGGTTGTACAATTTGTATTGGTCTTCATCGAGGAAAGGCTTCATTTCTTCTGGTGTGCGTTGCACAGAAGTTGGTCGTATAGCCTCGTGCGCTTCTTGAGCATTCTTCGATTTGTTCTTGTATTCGTTCACCTCAGCTGGCAAGTAATCTTTGCCGTATCGTTGTGGAATGAGTTCACGCAACTCTTCCAGACATTCCTGAGACAGGGTGATTGAATCGGTACGCATGTAGGTTATTAAGCCCACTTGACCCTCATCGCCAATGTTCACACCTTCATAGAGACCCTGCGCAATACGCATAGCGCGCTGTGCACCGAAACCGAGTTTTCGTGATGCTTCCTGTTGCAAGGTAGAAGTGGTGAAGGGCGCAGTCGGGTTTCGTTTGCGTTGTTTTTTATCGACTTTGACGGCGGTAAGTTTGCCTTTGGCGTGACCCATGAGCATGTCTTTAGCCGTGTTCGCCTGATCGCCATTGGTGACCGTGAACTGTTTTACTTTTTCATTTTGTAGCAACGATAAGCGTGCGTTAAATTGCTGTTTGTCTTTCTCCAGCTCTGCCAATATGCTCCAATATTCTTTGGGTATAAAAGCTTCAATTTCATCTTCTCGTTCGCACAGCATGCGAAGTGCCGGCGACTGAACGCGACCGGCCGATAAGCCACGACTGATTTTCTTCCATAACAACGGTGACAGGTTGAACCCCACCAGATAATCCAACGCTCGGCGTGCCTGTTGTGCATTGATCAAATCGGTGCCGAGGTTGCGCGGATTCTCAACAGCTTCTGTAACTGCCGATTTGGTTATTTCATGGAATACCACGCGTTTGACTTCTTTGTTCTCTAAATGCCCTTGCTCGCGTAATAGCTCAACCAAGTGCCAGCTAATGGCTTCCCCTTCGCGATCCGGGTCAGTCGCGAGCAATAGTGAGTCAGCTTTTTTCAATGCTTTAATGATGGCGTCGACGCGTTTCTCGTTGCGCTCGATCATTTGATACTTCATGGCGAAATCATTGTCGGGATCAACAGCGCCTTCTTTAGGCAGTAAATCGCGGACGTGACCGTATGAAGCGAGTACCTTGTAATCTTTTCCAAGGTATTTCTCGATCGTTTTGCCCTTCGCAGGCGATTCAACTATGACCAGATTTTTGCTCATGAAACCAATTCAATTGCGTGCTTATTCATTTCTCGACGCCAAATCGATAACCGTATCGATGTTGGTCGCCCCCTTCCGGCAAGTTTCCCGTTGTACTAAGAAACGCTAAGCCACTGTTATTTATAGTTTTATTTGTTATTTGGTTGTTTCCAACCAATAACCTCAGGCCAGCTCAGCTCCACCGCAGCCCATCGGTGGGTTGCGGGCTACAGAGGCTAGCCCAAATCCTTACTTCAGGTGTAACAGCAACCTTAAATTAAGGTTACTTGTTGGCGATCTCAACTGACCGTCGTGCCGGAATGCTTGCAACGGGTGTACCGCCCGCCGTGTTCAGAGACGATAACACCAGATATCTCGAGGTACGTCAATGCACCTGCTACCGCGGCTGCACTAAGTCCTGAGCGATTGATCAGCGTATCAGCGCTGGCCGAGTCGGCGCCAAGACAATCCAGCAAGGTTAACGCGTCTGGAGTTATTTCGGGCAATATACTCTCGAATAGGGGCGCGGTGGTCCCGCGACTATTGAAATGGTTGTCAGAAAGTTGGCGTTCCAGCTCGGTTTTCAGACAGGCGAGGACGTCGTCTGTGTTTTCGATAAGCGCCGCTCCGCTTTTGATCAATTCGTGGCATCCGCGGGTGAGTGGATTGTGCACCGAGCCAGGCATGGCCATAACTTCGCGACCTTGGCGAAGTGCATGCTGTGCAGTGGTGAGTGTGCCACTGGGCAGACCGGCCTCAATGACCAGAACCCCAATACACAGGCCACTGATAATGCGATTGCGTCTGGGAAAGCAGTGTGGTCGTAAAGGATTGTGTAACGGGAATTCGGTAACAATTGCACCGTTTTGTTGGATGCGCTTTGCAAGCTTTAAATGTGAACGGGGGTAGACCTGATCAGCGCCCGTTGCCGCAACGGCAATGGTGTCGCCACCACCTTGAATTGCACCACGGTGGGCAGCCGAGTCGATACCAAGCGCGAGCCCACTGACAATGGTTATACCTATACTGGCTAATTCGTGCGCAATTAGGTGGGCTTGCTCCAATGCGTGATGGCTCGCTTTACGCGCGCCGACAATCGCGATACTCGGATAATTAAGACAGTCTTGCTTGCCATTAACGTACAACACTGGTGGAACATTTTTAGTCGCCAGTAAACGTTTAGGGTAGTCCGGGTGGTCGAGCCCGATTATGTGGTGATTGGGGCTGCGCTCTTGCCAATGCATTGCCTGTTCAAATTTATCATTGACGTTGGTGGAGTATTGAAACCCTAATGCGTTCGTTGCGCTTTTATTGAAAAGCGGATCGTCGGTTTGAATCGTTGGGTTTTCAGAACCAATTATTTGTGCAAGTTGTGCCGGAGTAGGGTAGTGCTCAAGAAATTGTCGGCGCAAAGCGGGAGTGACTTTCTGATTCAGCGAATACCGTAACCAGGAAGCTGTGTCTGGTCTCTTTGTCGTGGTGTTTGTCGTGGTGGTTGCTGTGTTGTCTGCTGAGTTAGCCGACGTGCCGGTTGAGGGCTGAGCGGGTTTGGGTAAAACAGTGTATTCATCCATGAGTGTTGCCGCAGTTAGCCTGCGACCTCATGGTGTTTGCCTTATTGCGTTGACCGAATGTTTGCAAGATTGCACGCTATTGTGCGTGCAATCTTGCCATTGGATCATTGCATGGCCATATTGGCGGCCATATTTGCGACCATGTGTAGCAGGTGTTTATATGCCAGTTACGCCGTCGTTAACGCGAACCGGAAGAGTCGATTCCATGACTAACGCGTAGCTTACCTCATCAAAGGTCTTGAATACCATTACGACGCCTGTTCGCGTGTTTGGCATGTTGATCTCTTCGTAGCCACGTTTGCCACGGCTATCGATAAACTTCTTGCCGCGCGTTTCAATCGCCAGCACATCACCGGGGCGGATTTTATTCTTCTTGCCAAGGTTTAGTACCACAACCTGATCACGGCCACTTTGCGTGATGGAATTAACCAGCGACACCACTCTGCCTTCACCGTTACCCAAGGACGGTAAACGAGTTTCATAGTTCGCGCTTACGCTGTCGTCGTTGGTTGCCAGAAGCAAGTCGCCTGCAATGGTTTCCATTTTGTTCGATGTCACAACCAGTGTTGATGGATCGCCCAAGTGCATAAGCTTCACATCGGATACATGTTGAACTTCATAGCCCAGCGTTTTTTTGGTGACCGGATCTTTGAGTTCTTTACTGCGTCGAAACACTGCGTATTGTGGCTGTTCACGGTTGAGTTTGCCGCGAGCGTAAATTTGGTGTCCGATGGCGCTGATGAGTCGGCCATCGTAGTTGCCAACCACGTAGGGTGCTTCCTGTAGTTCTTCAAGCGCTACTACGCGTGGATGAACCAGAAACGATGAAATAGCGTCGCCGGAAATCATTGGAATCGCATCGTCCAGAGATTCAGATCGAATACGGGGAGAGAGGCGTTCGGTATTAAGATTCGTCCCGTTGCTGCTACCCGTGCCCGATTGCGAGATGCGTGTCCCGTCGCGCTCAATAACCAGTCGAGGCTGGCCATTAACATATTCAAGACTGATCAAATCGCCCGGGAAAATCAGGTGTGGGTTCTTGATCTGTGGATTGTAATCCCAGATTTGTGGCCACAACCACGCCTGCTTAAGAAAACGATCGGAAATATCCCAAAGCGTATCCCCGTCAACCACGGTGTAGTTTTTAGGTGCGTCCGGGTCAATGGCTGAGCCTTGGACAGGATCCCGTGGAACGGCCACTGTGTAAGCACCGTTTTCCGAGAACCGATCTTCTGCTGTGGCCGCGGGTGCGGCTTCCACGGCAATAAGTTCGTCATTGGTGCCCATGGCGCCACATCCCGTCAGGGTGAATACACCCAACACTAATGCGGCTCGAGCGGCCGGAAGAGCTGTCATTTTGGCCATTTGTACGAAATCTCCAATTTCATTGTTCGGCCCAACACGGTATCTGTGAGCCTGTCTTCTAGTGCTATGCAAGGGCGATGCCTTTCCGCGCCTGATAGAATGCACGGATTATCAAAAAGCTTCGGATTTACTGTGTCACTGTTGGATATCTTGTTCTACCCCGACCCTCAGCTACGAAAAGTGGCCTCTACGGTTGCGAACGTCGATGGTCGTGTCGCTCAGCTCGTCGACGATATGCTGGCCACGATGTACGATGCCCCCGGAATTGGCCTTGCCGCCACCCAGATCAATGTCCATGAAAGAATTGTGGTTATTGATGTTTCGGACGAATGCGACGCTCCATTGACGCTAATTAACCCCGAGCTCAAACTCACCGAGGGTGAGGTCGAGATGCAGGAAGGGTGCCTGTCGATTCCGGGTATATACGAAAACATTACCCGACCAGCCAATGTGACAGTTGCCGCGATCGATCGCGAGGGCAATCCGTTCGAGCTTGATGCAGACGGTATTCTTGCAGTGTGCATACAACATGAAATTGATCATTTAAATGGCAAGCTGTTTGTCGACTATCTGTCGCCGTTAAAGCGCAACCGCATACGCAAGAAAATGATTAAGGCTGCCCGCGAACGTGACGAAGAGTACGATGACGAGTAGCCGCTGATGGTGAATTGTCGAAGCCTGCGAGTTGTCTTTGCCGGCACGCCAGATTTTGCAGCCGTTGCTCTGAACGCGCTAATCGAATCAGAGCATCAGGTGGTGGCCGTATTAACACAACCTGATCGACCTGCCGGTCGTGGGCGTGCACTGAAGGCCAGCCCGGTTAAAGCGCTGGCAATTCAACATGACATTCCTGTTCAACAACCGCAGAACTTGCGCAGCGAGCAGAGCGTTGCTGAGCTGAAGGCTGTTGAGTTTGATGTCATGATTGTTGCCGCCTACGGGCTCATACTGCCATTGAACGTATTGAACATTCCGGCATTGGGTTGTTTAAACATTCATGCATCTTTATTACCGCGATGGCGAGGTGCTGCACCCATACAACGAGCGATTATCGCTGGTGATAGTGCGTCTGGTGTTTGCATCATGAAGATGGATGAAGGGCTCGATACCGGTGATGTTATCGCTGATGCATCCACGCCTATCGATATCAATACGACAGGTGGCGAGTTGCACGATGTGTTAGCCAGCCTCGGAGCGCAAACCCTTATTGATTCTCTGGGGCCTTACTGTCGTGGTGAATTGCAGCCAGTGGCACAAGCAACTGAAGGAATTACTTACGCAGACAAACTGAATAAAGGCGAAGCTGCATTGGATTTTTCTGAATCGGCTTTGCAGTTGCACCGAAAAATTCAGGCGTTTAATCCATGGCCTGTTTGTGATGCCATGCTCGGTGGCGTTCGCTACCGGATATGGAAAAGCCGCGTTAACACAGCACTAAGCGTCCCGCATAAAGTAGAACCTGGTCAGGTTGTCGCTTTATCCGATCAGGCTATACAAGTAGCCACCGGAGACGGCGTGTTGGAGATTATAGAAATTCAAAAGCCGGGTAAAAAACCCATGCTCGCCAACGATTTTAGCCGCGGTACCGACCTTACCGGCAAGGTGTTCGGTTAGCTATGGCTGGTGTGGACGTACGTGTTGCAACGGTAAAACTAATGTTGCAATTACAATCTGGTGGGTCACTAACACGTCTGTTGCCAGAGGCGCAGCAGCAACTCGCAGAAGGTGATAGAGCACTCTTGCAAGCGTTCTGTTTTGGCATGGCGCGGTGGTCGGGTCAGGTGAGCGGCATAGTGGATGGCCTGCTAAGTAAACCATTAAAAAAGAAAGACAACGATCTTTACTTGTTAATGCAGCTGGGCGTGTTTCAGTTACAGCATACGCGAGTAGCGCCGCACGCGGCAGTTGATAACACCGTGTCAGCTGTAAAGAAAATGGGAAAGCCGTGGGCGAAAGGCCTGGTGAACGCGGTGCTCAGAAATTTTCAACGCCAATCTGACACTATCATTGCAGCGCTGGACGAATCGGCCAGCTTATCTCATCCCGAATGGCTGATTGCACATTTCAAGTCTGACTGGCCAGAGTCCTGGCAAGACATAGCCAATGCTGGTAATCAACAAGCGCCCATGATGCTGCGGGTGAATCATCGACGGTGCACCACGGCCGACTATTTAGACAAACTGAACAGCGCAGGGTTTGCAGCTCAGGTTTTTTCACCGGTTGACAGTGCCGTTTTGCTGGATGCTCCTGTGGCCGTGCATGAGCTGCCGGGTTTCGAAGCTGGCATGGTCAGTGTTCAGGATGGTGCTGCACAACTTGCGGCAACGCTACTGGGTAAAGGTGAGGGCATGCGTTTACTCGATGCCTGTGCAGCACCTGGTGGAAAAACTGCGCATGCGCTTGAATACGGATTGTGGAACAACGTGGTTGCACTTGATCAGGACGCAGATCGTCTGACTCGCGTTGAGCAAACACTGCAGCGATTAGAGTTAAGTGATGCTTGTGATCTAGTGCATGCCGATGCAAGTGATACTCACAGCTGGTGGGATGGTAAACCATTTGATGTGATACTCATCGATGCACCTTGCAGTGGAACCGGTGTGATACGACGTCACCCGGATATAAAACTCTTGCGGCGAGCGAGCGATATTGAAGCACTGGTGGAAACCCAGCGCGCCCTATTGTCATCGTTATGGAAAGTACTTGCTCCGGGTGGCAAGCTCGTTTATGCCACTTGCTCAATTTTAAAAATGGAAAACGAGCATCAGTTGAATTGGTTTCTGAGCGCTGAAGCTTGCGCTACTGAAGAACCCTTTGAGGTACGAGTAGGTACTAAACGATCGCCCGGTAGTGTGCAAGTGTTGCCTGGCGAGCAGGGTCTTGACGGTTTTTTCTACGCCGTTATTCGCAAGAGCGAAGACCAAAGCATACGTGGTAGCCGTGGTGAATAATTCGACCGGCTGGATTACTCACACAACCATTGCTGCGCGGTTTTTCCATGCGTTAATCGCCGGGATAGCGTTGTTTTCAATACAGCCCATAGCATTACAGGCTCAGTCAATCGGCGCCGATACTATTGAACGTGGAAAAATAGACTTGCAAGCCGCGAGTTTGCGCAGCACCGCAACTGGTTGGGACTTGCTGGCCAGTGCAGACATTCAACTATCCCCGGTAATGCGTCGCGGACTTAACAGTGGTGTGCCACTACAGTTTATAGTAGATTTTCGCCTGAAAGAACCGCGCGAGTTCTGGTTCGACAAAACCGTGTTGGTGCATCAACACCGCTATAGCCTGGTCTACTATGAGCTAACACGCCACTATCGATTGCAATCGCTTGTGTCCGGTCAAAGCCGCAATTTTCGTTCATTGCTCGCAGCGCTTGATGAGCTGGGTCGCTTGAAAGGCGTGCATGTCCCAAAGCCGGATAATTTCGATGATCGTGTAAAATTGTTGGGTGCGTTGAGCCTTCGATTGGATGACAAAGCGTTGCCTTTACCTCTGCAGCCTTTGCTTTCATCGCGTTGGAAGCTGGCAAGTGAGGAGTTCGCTTGGTCACTAAACTAAGCAATAGAACATTAACCAGTCCGGTATTTATGGGCTTGTTGTTTCTTGTGCTCATTGCCTCGCTGTATGTGCTGGGCACAATGGCTTTGCGCTTGGATCAATTTGGTCGATAT
This sequence comes from uncultured Granulosicoccaceae bacterium, assembly GCA_937922945.1. Taxonomy (GTDB): domain Bacteria; phylum Pseudomonadota; class Gammaproteobacteria; order Granulosicoccales; family Granulosicoccaceae; genus Granulosicoccus. The sequence goes on along the minus strand of CAKZUP010000092.1, from coordinate 47,353 downwards.
TACTATTGGTTGTTACTGGGTAATATTGTTGCGCTGCTCTTTATCGCGGTACTTATCAGCATCAACGGGTGGCGTCTCGTAAAAGAATTTCGCGCCCGTGTTGCGGGCTCTCGTCTAACCGTTAAGCTCGTTATTTTATCAGTTCTGCTGGCTCTCATGCCGGTAACGCTTGTGTACGGATTCTCTATTCGTTTTTTGCGCGCCAACATTAATAGCTACTTCGATCTTGAAATAGAGCAAGCGCTAGACGATGCTATTGAGCTGAGTCGGGAATCTTTGGGTTTGCAAATGCGCACCTTGCAAAGAGACACCTTAGGCGTTGCTCAGCAATTGGTTGGAGTGAGCGAATCAGTTGCGGTTATTGCATTGAATAATCTAACGGTTGAAACCGAAGCCTCTGAAATGACTTTGATTGGTCCCGACAACCGCATTGTTGCATCCACTGGTTTACTTGACAATATCGCTGTACAACCCAATCGCCCCGATGATGACCTGGTCGCCAGAGCGCAACAGGGTTTGTCGTATGTTGGCGTTGACCCCATTGGCGACGGTGAACTGTATATCAGAGTGGTAACGCCTGTGTTCTCTGAAGACGCAACGCTTGATAACTCAGTGTTGCAAGCGCTCTATCCGATTGCTGAACGTTCTTCCGATCTGGCAGAGAGCGTTCAGTCCAGTTACCAGCAATATCGCCAGTTGGTGTTTCTGCGAAAGCCGCTCATGATAAGCACCATGTTGAGTTTGTCACTCGCCTTGCTGTTGTCGGTCATGATGGCAGTCTGGTTTGCATTCTACGCAGCCCGTCGGATGATGATGCCGGTGCATGATCTGGTGCAGGGAACGCGTGCTGTTGCTGAAGGTGACTACGGAACGCGGATATACAAGCGTAGTAAAAACGATGAGCTGGGTTTTTTGGTTCAGTCATTTAACTACATGACTTTGCAGCTTGAACAATCACGCGATGCCGCTCAGAAAAGTCAGCGTGAGGTTGAAAGCCAACGAGCGTATTTGCAAGCGGTACTTGGGCAAATATCATCCGGTGTAGTCACTCTCGATGCCGAGAACCTGGTTCGAACGTATAACCAATCTGCATTGAACATATTGGGGCCGGAGATCTCTCAGCTTGAAGGTCGGGCTTTGCAACAGGATTTACATGACAATAGCATCGCTGCACAATTTGCCGATCAAATTGCTGAACACATATCAAGTTCTTCCAGTAACGATTGGGCAGCTGAAATTGAAGTGTTGAATCAGACCGGTCGGCATTTTTTGTTTTGCCGTGGCGCGAAATTACACGATGTCGCTGGTGAGCCCGCAGGCATGGTAATCGTTATCGATGATATGACTACGATTATCAGCGCGCAGCGAGATGCTGCCTGGAGTGAGGTGGCGCGAAGACTGGCTCACGAAATTAAAAACCCGCTTACTCCAATACAATTATCGGCTGAGCGTTTGCGCCATAAGTTTGCCCAAAAGCTGGATGGAGACGATGTGGATGTTTTATCTCGACTCACCCAGACCATAGAAAATCAGGTTGACGTCATGAAGTCGATGGTTAACGCCTTTGCCGATTATGCTTCTGCGCCTAAGCTGACGCTGATCGATACCAACATTAATCAATTGTTGCAGGACGTGACTGAACTGTATCGTGCTAATGACGACGATGCGAACTTTACGCTCGTGTTAGACACTAATCTGCCGTCGATTCCGGTGGATTTACCACGAATGCGTCAACTTATCCACAATCTCATCAAAAATGCGCTGGAGGCGCGGCAATCAGAGGACGCTGCACAAATCCGCATTACCACGCGTGTTGCACAGGCCAAAACCCAGAAAATGCTGGAGATTATTACCACTGATGACGGCCCGGGGTTTCCTGTGGAGACGCTCAGCCGTGTGTTTGAACCCTACGTAACGTCGAAACCTCGAGGTACCGGATTAGGTTTGGCAATAGTCAAGAAGATTGTTGAAGAGCATGACGGTACAATAAAGGCCGAGAACCGCTCAACAGGGGGCGCTATGGTGACCGTCCAGTTGCCTTTTCCTAATTCGTTGCAGATACGAGGTGATGCGGCATGAGTAGCCGTTCCGTTCTGGTTGTGGATGATGAACCCGATATCAGGCATCTTCTTCAGGAAATCCTCGAAGATGAAGGCTACGCTGTGTCCGTTGCTGAATCGGCCACCGCTGCGCAATCGTTTATTGATGAGCAAACTCCCGATTTGGTGTTGCTCGATATCTGGATGCCAGATACAGATGGCATCAGCTTGTTAAAAACCTGGCGCCAAAGCGGAGATCTGCAGTTCCCGGTGATCATGATTTCCGGTCACGGCACAGTTGAAACGGCCGTTGAAGCCACCCGACACGGTGCGGTCGATTTCATTGAAAAGCCGGTGTCTTTGGCCAAATTGTTGTTGAATGTTGAAAAAGCGCTGGCCGATGGCTTTGAAGGCAGTAGCAGCGAGAACAACACCACACCCATAAAACGTTTACCGTTATTTTTGGGTGATAGCGACTACGTAAAAGATCTACGTGAGCAACACGATGCGCAAGCAGCTTCAGCTAATACGCTGCTGCTAACCGGTGAACCGGGTAGCGGGCGAGTGTTGTTTGCGCAACATGTTCACGATAATAGTGACATCAAAGGACCGTTTATTCAGTTAAGGTGTGACACCTTATCGTCAGCCAACTCACACAAAGAGCTACTGGGTGAAGAAAACAACGGTTCTGTCAGCATGGGCTTTTTAGAGGCTGTGGCAGATGGCACCTTGTTTTTAACCGATATTGAAATGATGCCTGCCAATGCACAGCAATGCCTGCGGCAAGCAATAGAGCAGCAAGGTTTCGTCAGAGTAGGTGGTGATGTACGAATACCATTCAGAGCGCGCCTTATGGCATCGTCGCGCACCGAGTTATCGGCGCAGATAAAGCAAGGTGTGTTAGATCCTTCGCTGGTGCGACTGCTTTCGGCAGAAACCCTGCATGTCAAACCCCTGCGTGAGCACTTAGAAGATATTCCAGCGTTGCTGGAAGGGTTTGTCAATTGGCACGTTGAGGAAGAAGGTTTGGCCTATCGCCACTTCAGTGTGGGAGCGCAAAACAAATTGCGCAACCTTGACTGGCCGGGCAATCTGCTGGAACTTAAAAATCTGGTCCAGCGAATTTTACTGTTGGGCGGGCCGGTTTCCATTGAAGCCTCCGAAGTTGGAAACGCATTAGGCATTGTTGCCAATAGCGATACGATGACACTGCTTCGGTACGATTTGCCATTGCGCGAGGCACGAGCAGATTTTGAACGACAATACCTCATTCGTTGTTTAACAGAAGCACAAGGCAATATTGGTGATCTTGCCAAACATGTCGGAATGGAGCGCACGCATTTGTACAGAAAGCTGCGCAGTCTGAACATAGACCTCGATAAAGTACGCGAGTAGGTTTCATCCAACCATGAAAATAATTGTATTAGGCGCCGGTCAGGTCGGTTCGACTGTGGCTCAAAGTCTGGCTTCTGAACAAAACAATGAAGTAACTGTTGTCGACACCGACAAATCGGTACTTGATGAGTTGGGTTCACGCTTAGATTTAAACACGGTAACCGGTTACGCATCGTACCCGGAAGTGTTACGACGAGCGGGTGCAGAAGACGCCGATATGATTATCGCGGCGACCGACTCCGATGAAACAAACATCGTTGCTATTCAGATTGCTTATACGTTGTTTAAAACACCCAACAAAATTGCCCGAATTCGTTCTACCGATTATCTGCGCGAGAAAGATCTTTTCAGCAATAACCACATACCGATTAATGTGTTGGTGAGTCCGGAGCAACTGGTTACCGATCATATACAACGCGTTATAGAACACCCGGGGGCGTTGCAGGTCGTTGACTTTGCCGGTGGCCGAGTCCGGATGGTTGGTGTTGAATTGCAACCTGGCTCCAATATGGAAAATCAGCCCTTATCTCATTTGCCAGATCTACTTGATGATATCGATATGCGCGTTATGGCCGTGTATCGCGGCGACCAGGCGATAATCCCTGAGGGTAAGTCGGTGGTTAGGGCCGAAGACATTGTGTTCTTTTTGTCACAGCGGGAATACACGTCCAAGGTGATGTCGCAGTTTAATCCTGAGGCCAGTAAATGCAAACGCATTATGATTGCAGGAGGAGGCAATATTGGCCTTCAGCTTGCCCGAAAACTTGAAAAAAACTATGACGTAAAAATTATAGAAACACGGGAAGAGCGTGCAGATTTTCTGGCTGAGACCTTAAGCAACGCGTTGGTCTTTCATGGTGATGCAGCCGATCAGGATATGTTGATCGATGAAAATATTCAGGATATGGATGTGTTTTGCGCATTAACCAATGATGATGAAGCTAATATCTTATCGGCGATGCTGGCAAAGCGAATGGGAGCAACTAAGATCATGTCTCTGATTAACCGACCGGCTTATGTCGATTTGGTTGAGCGCGGCATTATCGATGTCGCTATTTCGCCTCAACAAATTACTATCGGGTCTTTGCTCACACACATCCGCCGCGGTGATGTGGTGGCTGTGCATTCATTACGTAAAGGGTCGGCCGAAGCATTGGAAGGAATTGCTCATGGTGATAAAGACACCTCGGTGCTGGTGGGCCGGGAAATAGGCGAAGTCAAATTGCCCAAGAGCGCAACTATCGGCGTTATAGCCCGGGGCAATGAAGTGCTCATTGCACATCACGATACTGTGATTGAAGCAGAAGATCATTTAATTGTACTTATCACCGACAAACGCGAAATAGCCGACGTGGAAAAACTGTTCCAGGTTGGCTTCACGTTTGTGTAACCGCGTTTAAGTATGACCATTCAAATCAAGGCAGTTCAGCGGGTTCTCGGCATATTGCTCGCGTTGTTCAGCGCCACGATGCTGACTCCGGTTCTGGTTGCCATCATTTATAAAGATGGCGCTATCTGGCCGTTTATCGGTGGTTTTTTTACAACCTTCTTAACCGGCGTTGCGTTATTTGCACCTGTGGCCAAACAAGAAACCCAGCTTCGATTACGCGATGGATTTATGGTCGTGGTGATGTTCTGGGGTGTTTTAGGCGTGTTTGGATCACTGCCGTTTATTCTGTATACCGAACTTGACTTATCCATCGCCGGCGCCATATTCGAATCGATGTCTGGTTTAACCACAACCGGTGCAACGCTTATTGTGGGCCTGGATAATCTGCCACATTCGATATTGTTCTACCGGCAACAAATGCAATGGCTGGGTGGCATGGGAATTATCGTTCTGGCGATTGCCATCTTACCCATGCTAGGTATCGGTGGTATGCAGCTTTATCGGGCTGAATCGTCAGGGCCTAACAAAGACAAACTGACACCACGGATTGCAGGAACTGCAAAGGCCCTGTGGTATATCTATCTGGCCTTAACCATACTGTGTGCGCTGGCATACTTTTGGGCAGGCATGACGCCATTTGACGCAATATCACATAGCTTTTCTACCGTGGCTATCGGTGGCTTTTCAACCCACGATGCCAGCATTGGCTATTTCGATAATATGGCGATCGAAATGGTTGCTGTTATATTCATGCTTATCTCTGGTGTTAACTTTGCGCTTCACTTTACCGCTGTGCGTGCCAGAAGCGTAAAAAGCTATATGGCCGATGAAGAATTTCGAGCTTTTATCGGTCTGGCTTTTTGCCTTACGTTAATTGTCAGCTCGTATCTGTATTTCACCAACACATCCAGCGCTAGCGACTCGTTTCTTGATGCGTTGTTTCACGTAGTGTCTATTGGCACCACAACGGGCTTTACATCTGAAGAGTACTTCAAGTGGCCCGGCTTTCTGCCGGTGCTGTTGTTGTTTGCCAGTTTTGTGGGAGGTTGCGCTGGTTCAACCGGTGGTGGCATGAAGGTTATACGGGTATTGCTGTTGTTTAAGCAAGGCCAGCGAGAGCTGCGCTTGTTATTGCACCCGAATGCCACCATTAAAGTTAAAGTCGGCGGCAGGCCTATGTCCAATAAAGTGATAGATATTGTCTGGGGTTTCTTTGCGGCATACCTTGCGCTGTGTGTCGTGATGCTGCTGTTGCTTATGGCTGCAGGTCACGATCAGGAGACCGCGTTCTCGGCGGTAGTTGCCTGTTTGAATAACCTTGGACCTGGTTTGGGTGAGGTGGCTGCGAACTATGCCAGTCTGGAAGATTTCTCGTTGGTTGTGTTGAGTTTTGCGATGCTGTTTGGACGATTGGAAATTTTCACACTGCTACTGCTGTTCACGCCCTCGTTCTGGAAGAAATAGCCCAACGCCTGGTCGACACGGCGTATCAGCATAGGAAGTATGCGCACTTGGAGTTGCCCACTTGAAGATGACGGATAAAGGCAGGTCTGCACAAACTCAACAAGGTGACGATGCACCTTCTATGCAAAAATCAAAATGGAATGCGCGACACCAATATTCGAATGCTAATCCTTCTGCAACGGCAGCAGCTGATTCGGCATTGACTAGTTCGGCAAAGGACGAAATAGATATGACGCAAATCGACAATTTCGAGGCTATGCTAAAACGCGGTCAAGACAGCGAAATGCTCCGCTATACACTAGGCAATGCCTATTACAAAGAAAAACAGTTTGCTGACGCTGAAATGCATTTGCGCAAAGCAGTAGAGATGAAACCTGACTATTCAACCGCGTGGAAACTATTGGGGCGGGTTCTTAGCGATGCTGAACAGTATCAAGATGCCTTGCAAGCATTCGATTCAGGATTAATCGCAGCAAAGGAAAATGGTGACAAACAAGTTGAAAAAGAGATTGGCGTTTTTCGCAAACGCGTCCTCAAGCGTCTTGATTCAGCTGAAGAATAAGTGTTGTAGACGATCAACAGATTCGATCGAATGAGTGATAAGACAGATAACGCAATGCGCTTGCCGTTGTCGCCTGAAACCTGGCTTAGCTGGATGGCAGTTGGGTTGCTGTGGCTTATTCGCTGGTTGCCAAGAGGTTTGAGAAATGCGCTTTCTGAAGCGCTTGCCTCATTGATAATGTCTCGTAATACATCCACTAATCGTGCAGTGTTGGTTAATCTGGCGGCGTGTTTTCCCAAGCTTGATGCGAATGTTCGAAAAGCCATTGCCAAGCGATACGTTGCGTTGCATCTGCAAGCATTCATGTTATTGCCCCGAAACTGGTGGGGCAGTGATAAATCCATCATTGATACCGGCAGGATTCATAACCGTGAGCATCTCGATAATGCCTTGGCCACGCAGCGTCCCGTGGTTTTGCTAGTGACTCATTCTGCCGGTCTGGATGCCGGATTGCTGGCTTTGTCTCCTTACTATCCGTTGCAGGGAATCTACAACCCGATAAAAAATCCGGTGATTGATTATCTTGTCTGGCGTGGCAGGCATCGCTTTGGTGCTGTTCCAATGTCTCGTGGAAGCGGTTTTAGACAGCTGATTAAGGGTTTGCACGATGGCCAGCTGATGTGCTATCTGAGTGATGAAGATTATGGCAAAGAGGGCTCTGTGTTTGCCCCGTTTTTCTCTCGACAGAAAGCAACGCTTGCGATGTTGCCAAGACTGGTGAAGAAGACCAATGCGTTGGTTGTACCTATGATTGCCCATCATGACCCTGATAACGATGGCGTAGACGTACACCTTTTTCCGGCTTTAAAAAACTACCCAACCGGTGATGCCATCGCCGATGCAACCACCATGAACGATGCTATTGCTGAAACGATTCGTTTGCAGCCAGCGCAATTTACCTGGAAGTTGCGGATCTTCAAAACCTGTCCGAATGACAATGGACCGCGGTACAGTCAGGTGCGGCGGGGTATTATCAGCATTGATGATTTGTAGCACCGGCAACGACCAAACCGGATAATTCAATCTTGCACGCGTGCCATGGCCGCCCGCAAACTGCCAGAACAGGCATCCAGCATGTTCAGCGCTTCCTGTTTTTTTAGTCCGAGGCACAGTAGCGCGGCAAGTTTCACCCAACCATTGGCTTCGTTCAATGCGTTTTGCGCAGTCAACTCATCGATCGATGGTATGAGCGTGTGCAGCATACGTAATCTGCGATCATTGAGCTTCGCATTCGTTGCCGCCATATCAACCATCAGGTTGCCATAGGTCTTGTTGAGTCGAATCATCAACAATGTGCTGAACATATTCAGAATAATTTTTTGTGCTGTACCGGCCGCCATGCGTGTTGAACCGGCCAACACCTCCTCACCACTGTTCAGAAAAATCGGGTGTTCGCTGGCGATTAACAAGGCGGTATCCGGATTATTGGCAATGCCAATCGTTAATGCCGATTGTTTACGCGCGTGAATCATCCAGGATACCGTCCAGGGTGAGCTGCCACTGGCAGCCAGTGCAACAACCACATCGTGCTTGCAAAGTTTGAGCTCCTGCACTTGCTGTTCGGCATTGTTTTGATCGTCTTCAACACCTTCGATACTGCGCAGTAGTGCGTTGGTCCCACCGGCGATCTTCAGTACCAATCGCTCTGCAGGCCAGCCATATGTTGGCCATAGCTCAGCACCATCCTGCACGGCCAACCGGCCCGACGCACCAGCACCGACCATAATGAGTCGGCCAGTTGGATTGCGTAATCGTTCGCTCGCAGCCTTAACGGCATCTGCCAATGCTGGAATGGCTGCCTGCGCAGATTGTTGAGCCCGGGACTGGCTTTGCGCCAGCAAGGTCAATATTGAATGATCGGATTGTAAGTCCAGATCGAGCAACTCTTCGTTGATTTGTTCTGTCTGTTTAGACATGGGCTATGAGTGTCTGGTGTTTTATATGTCGGACTGCTGTTTTAGCGCTCAGTGTCAGAGCTCGGTGTCAGAACGCAGTGTCAGACCGCAGCTTCATCGTTGAAAATCACCAGGTGATCAAGATTCAGGCGTACGCCAAATTGTTCGCCGATATTGTGATTGTGGTGAGAAGGGGCGAGACACAACAACCGTGTACTACCGGGCATACGCAAGGTGTAGAGGTGGCCGGCACCGCGAAAGTCTTTGGCAATAACGGTTGCTTTGGTTTTACTTTTATCATCGTGAATAATGTCGTCTGGTCGCACGAGCAGAACGATTTGCGTACCGGCTTCATACTGTTCAGATAATTCGCCCTGGATAATGCCAAGCTCGGTTTGAATCTGATTGTTTTCCAGCGTGTTGCCGCACACGAATACACCCTCGCCAATAAAATCTGCAACGAATCTGTCTGCGGGTGTGTGATACAGATCGTAGGCGTTATCCCATTGGCATAAACGGCCCTCGTTAATCACGCCAATATGATCAGCAATCGCAAAAGCCTCATACTGATCGTGGGTAACCAGTATGGCGGTGACGCCATCGCGTTTGAGTATTTCGCGAACTTCGTGCGCCAGCTGCACGCGGCGTTCGGTATCCTGCGAACTGAAAGGTTCGTCCAGAAGCAGGACAGGTGGCCGCGGAGCCATCGCCCGAATCAGCGCTACTCGTTGTTGTTGGCCACCAGAGAGTTCGTGGGGGTAGCTATCGGCGTAGTCGGTCATGGCAACCAGCTCGAGCAATTCGTCGACGCGTTGCCGAACTTGCTTCTTGCTCGCTTTACGCATGCCGAAACCGATATTTTTGCGCACCGTCATGTGCGGAAAAAGCGCCAGATCCTGGAATACCATGCCAATATGCCGCTCTTCGGGTTTGGCCTCATTGCCCGACCCGCACATCTCCCTACCGGCTATGTGGATACTGCCACTGGTGGGGGTTTGAAAGCCTGCAATGGTGCGAAGCATGGTGGTTTTCCCGCACCCACTTGGGCCGAGCAAACACGCAATTTCACCCTCTTTCAGGGCAAAAGACATGTTCTTTATAATGTGCTGGTTACCCAGGTACACATTAAGCTGTTCAACGGCTAATTGTGAACTCATTTGTGAATGATACCTGATGCTAGCGCTTCAACGGTTGTTCAGGACAGCTACACTGTGATGATGCAAACGTGTTTTCCAGAATTGATCACTGAAACGGTGAAAGAGGCCGCAGCAGCCACACAGCAGACGCTGGCTGAGGTGTCAAACTCTCGCCTGCAAGCGGCGCAGGTTCCGTCTCAATTGGAGCGCCTGTTTGCGCTCAGTCCGTATTTATCAAGTACCTGCCAAAGATACCCTGAGCAGCTAATCTGGCTGTTGGACACCGGCGCGTTGGAGCAAGATGCGCCTGCCCCGACACGCGATGAGCACATCCAAACGCTGCGCACCGGCCTGAACAGCGCCTTGGGCGAATTCAAGCCGGCTTCGAACGAGGCGGCCTCTGTGCTGCTCGATCAGCAGCTGGTGCGACTAAGACAATTTCGTCATTTGGAAATGACTCGGATTCTATGGCGTGAGCTTGTCGGTCATGCCAGTGTCGATGACACCTTACTGGCTTTGTCGACAATGGCGGATGCCTGTATCGATGTGGCAACGCACTGGGCGCACGATACGGTTCGACAACGATTTGGTGATGCTCTGGATGCGCAGGGCAATGCAATGCAGATGATGGTGCTTGGCATGGGGAAGCTGGGCGGTCAGGAATTAAACGTCTCATCGGATATCGATCTTATTTATATCTACCCGCGGGCAGGGCATAGCAGCAGTGAGAGTTCAATCGATAACGAAGCGTACTTTCGTCGCGTTGCGCAGCTACTTTCTCAACTGTTGGGCAATGTGACTGGCGATGGTTTTGCGTTTCGGGTCGATACCCGCTTACGCCCGTTTGGTGAAAGCGGCCCCCTGGTGATAAACCTCAGTGCATTAGAGCAATACTATTTGACGCAAGGGCGCAACTGGGAACGATACGCCATGATCAAGGCACGGCCCATCGTTGGTGTGCCAGAAGACATTGCGTTGCTCGATGAGATTATTAAACCGTTCGTCTACAGACGGTATCTTGATTACAGTGCAATCGATGCATTGCGGGATCTGAAGCGAAAGATTGCGCTAATGGTTAAGCAAAAGAGTATGCATAACAATGTCAAGCTGGGCTTGGGCGGCATACGTGAAATTGAATTTATCGGTCAAGCGTTTCAGCTGGTACGTGGTGGGCGTATCGACAGTTTGCATGTTCGGCCAATAAAGCAGGTGTTAAGACAATTGCGCGAGGAACAGTTGATGTCCGAAACGGATGTCAATGCCTTGTGTCTGTCTTACGATTTTTTGCGTCGCGTTGAAAATGCATTGCAAGCCATGCGCGACCAGCAGGTTCACAGCCTGCCGACCGATGCCGAGGATAAACATCGTCTGATCGGCATGATCGGTTTTAATGACTGGGATAGCTTTGAACACAGTCTGGACCAGCACCGTCAAGCTGTATCGGCTCGTTTTAACGCGCTGTTTTCAGATTGGAATGCCGATGAGAGCGACGCAAGCGCCAGCCTGAATGATTCGGTCGAGATTGCATGGGCGGTGCTGAGCTCACCGGAAGTCCCGGAGGGTTCCGCCGAAGAAGCCATCCGGTCCTTAGGTATGGAACCGGGTGAGGAGCTAATGGAAGCTTTACGCGACGTCACTCGTGGCTCGTTTTACCAACGACTGACATCGCGGTCTCAGGGTCGGGTAGATCGAATTCTGCCGTTGCTGGTGGATGCTGCCATGGAGCAGCAGCAGCCTTCGCAGGCTTTGGTTCGTTGTCTTAATCTGGTCCGAACGGTGGCTGGGAGAAGCGGTTATCTGCAAATTCTGATTGAACGCCCTCCAGCACTGGCAAGATTAGTCGGGCTGTTTTCCAAAAGTGCATGGGTGGCGACGTTTGTGTCCCGTCATCCCATTGTGATAGACGAGCTGTTGCGCAGTGGCGCCACTGATGTGTTACCCACTCGCGAGCAGGTGTTGGCCGAAGCGATGGAAGAAGCGCATCGCGCAAAGGTACTCGATCTGGAAGAGCAGATGGATGCGCTGCGTCAATTCCAACAAGCGCGGGAGCTCAGAATTGCGGCTGCTGAACTCAACGATAATTTGCCGCTGATGCGAGTCAGCGATCAGCTCAGCTGGCTTGCTGAAGCCGTTATCGCCGCTGTAGTGTTTCTGGTTAAAGATGCGTTGGACCAACGTTTTGGCAGACCAACCTATCGCGAGCAGGGTGAATGCTGTTTCTCAGAACTCGGCATTGTGGCGTATGGCAAGCTTGGCGGTCTGGAACTGGGTTACGGTTCCGATCTCGATGTGGTCTTCCTGCACGACAGTATTGGTGAAAACCAATACACCGATGGGGAGAAATCAATCGAGAACGGTGTTTACTATGCAAGGCTTGCGCAGAAGGTTGTGCACTTCATGACGACGCATACACCGGCTGGGGTACTGTATGACATCGATTTGCGACTCAGGCCCAATGGGCAGTCTGGCGTGCTGGTAACCGCCTTCGAATCGTTTGCGCAGTACCAGAGCGAGAAAGCCTGGACGTGGGAGCATCAAGCGCTGGTACGAGCCAGAGTTGTGCTCGGTGGTGAACGCATCAACACGCGTTTCAACGACATCCGGATGCACGTTTTAGCGCAGCGGCGCAAGCCTGCCGCCCTGGCGCGCGAGGTGGTCGATATGCGAGCTCGGATGCACGAGAATCTCGGCAGAGGCAAAGACGGTGAAATGCACCTCAAGAACGACCCCGGAGGTGTTGCCGATCTGGAGTTTATGGTTCAATATCTCGTTCTGGCACACGCCGCAACCTGTGCCGACCTGCTACTATTTTCTGACAATGCGCGCATACTGGACGAGGCTGCGCGTGCAGGAATCATGGATGCACAGGAATCATTGCAACTAAAACAGCATTATTTGTCGTTGCGTCGGTTGGTCCACCGACAGGCTTTGCAGCAGGAGTCGGTGATTGTGGCTAAATCAGAAGAGTTGGTAAACATTTCAGGGCAGGTTATCGAGTCCTGGAATCGGCTTTTGGTGAACCCCTATGCGTAGCTGTAGTCCTAAGCGTAAATTAACCCGCGTGTCGGCAATGATAAAAACCCAAACGATTAATACAAATGAAAAATTCTAAACCGCAATCTGTTGTTGAAGTAACGAAAAGTGAGCTACCCATGCATTGTCCCACACCGGACTCAGCTCTTTGGAACTCTCACCCACGGGTCTATATTCCATTAGAAGATTCCCCCGAAGCATCCTGCTCGTATTGCGGCACTGTGTTTAAACTGGTTGAGAAAATAAAAGATGACAGCAAGTAAGCTTTATCGCGTTAGCTTTCTTTTAAACAGTTAATTTTGTCGCCATGGCGTCGTCAAGCGTCATTGGGTCGCGAATCGCCGCTGATAAACAGACTCACATTCACTGGCAGCATCGAGAGGCTGCCAACCCTGAATTTAATCCACACATTTTCACCAACGCCTGGCTGGAGGAGAAAGGGTATATAGTCAATAGCCCTTCTGCCGGCAGAGGCGCGTCTTTATTTCTTAACGTTAACGATATCAATCTTGTGCTGCGTCACTATCGGCGAGGCGGCATGGTTCGAAGCGTCAGCGAACAACGATACCTGTGGTGTGGACTTAAACGCACACGAGCCTGGCGTGAGTTTGCGGTGTTGTGTGAGCTGGAAGAAAAAGGCCTGCCGGCACCAATACCCTATGCCTGTCAGGTTGAGCGTTTGGGGATGAGCTATCAAGCATCACTCATCACGTATTACCTGAGCGGTAGCACATTGGCCGAGCATGTTTGTACAGCGACACTTAAGGCTGAGTATTGGCAATCGGTCGGGCGCTGCATTCGCGCGTTTCACGATCACGGTGTTTATCATGCCGATCTGAACGCGCACAATATTTTGCTGCATGAGGGTAAGGTTTCACTGATCGATTTCGATCGGGCAGTGATATCGCGAACCCATCGTGAATCTCGCTACAAAAGCAATTTGCAGCGTTTAAAGCGTTCCCTTGGCAAAATCGTCAGTAGCGGACCTGCTTTCTATAATGAGGACTGCTGGGTAGCGCTGACACACGGATATATGCAACCATGACTCGCATCTGGTTTCTAACGCATTCGCATTAAGTGAGATATCACCGTGGAAATGTTATCCATATTTGTATTGGACATCCTGGGTGAAATCGGTGGCGGGCGTGGTGAGCCGCTAAACGTATTGGCGCGCTACACGCTTGGCGTGATTATCTGGGGCCTCATGCTGGTTGGTGCCTTCAGTGTCCGTAGAGGCAGCGTGCTGCTTCGGGATAAGCTACTCATTGCTGGCTTTGTCATCGGTTTCTCCAGAGAGTTGTTCATGTTAAGCGTCAGCATGCTGGGGCTGCGGGATATTGTGAGTGCGGAAACTCTGTCGTTGTTTCTTCCGCCAATTGATAACATGTCGATGCTGGTCGCGCGTGCTGTTATTGCTGCCGCGTTCCTACATTATTTTGTTCGCCCCAGCGCAGTATCCAGAAATTTCTTCATTATCACTGTATCGGTGTGTTTCGTGATGTATTTCGTCATCGCCATTGATTGGTGGTATACGGTTGTCGACAATCCCACACTGCAGTTTGAAAAGCACTGGAGCATTTTGTTTGTGCATCTTTTTGGAGCTGTGTTTGTTCTGGTATCCATACTATTCATATTGCAACAAACCAGTGGTATCAGAATATTTGTGGCTATCGCATTTACGATGTATCTGGGTAATCATTTGCTGGTATTGCTTAATTTGTACATGGGACAAACCCACCCGTATATTCTTCTGCCAATTGCAAACAATCTTGATCTTTGGGCAACACCCATTATTGGTTTTGTTTATTGGCGTGAGCAGAGAGAGCATAACGCTCAGCTGCAAGCAGAGATCAAGCAAACTGAACGACTGGAATTAATCGGGCAGTTATCGGCAGGTGTGTCGCACGATTTTAAAAACCATTTACAGGTTATTCGTGGCTACGCAGAACTGGCGCAAATTCAACAATCGCATCCGGAGAAAGTGGAAGAATGTCTGGTAGAAATATCTGACACAGTCGACCGCTCGGTTGCGCTGGTTAATCAGCTATTGGCGTTTAGCCGTAGCGATGATGCTAAAAAAGACGTCGCGGTCAATCTGAACGATGTCATAGCAGACCTGACGCCCATGCTGTCACAGCTGCTGGGGCAGCAATACCAGCTCAAGTTTCATTTGGATGCTAATGCACCCACCGCAAGGTTCGACGTAACTGAATTCGAACAGGTCATTGTCAATCTTGTGGTTAATGCGCGTGACGCTATGCTCGATGGCGGCGAAATTACGTTCACTACACGCAATATTTACTCTGCAAAAAAGCGTGCTGGTTCAGACGGAAGTAAACCCTCTGTGGAAGAAGTGCAGTTGGTTGTTTCAGATTCCGGCGTCGGTATGTCGCAGAAAACCCTGCAGCGCGCCTTCGAGCCTTTCTATACGACCAAGGCGGTGGGTGAGGGAACCGGGCTGGGCTTATCCACCGTCTATGGGCTGGTTCAGCAGCATGCCGGTAAAATTGCTATTCAGAGCAAACTGAACAAAGGCACGAGCGTTACTGTCACCCTGCGTCCTGCCAAATTGTCTGTCGATGCAACACGCCCGGTAGATCGGGGAGACGTGCTCGGAGGCTCCGAGTGCATCCTGATAGCCGAAGATGACAACTCAGTGCGCAATCTGGTTTATGAGCTGCTGACCAAAGCCGGTTATACCGTATACCAGGCGATTGATGGACATCAGGCGCAAACTCTGGCGCGAGTGCACGCAAATTCCATCGATTTATTGCTGTTCGATGTTGCAATGCCTAAAATGAACGGATATCTGGCGTATGAGGCGATAGCGCCTCTCATACCCAGTGTCAAAGTTGCCTTTGTATCTGCCGATACCAGCAGGGTTAAGGGTTTTAGGGCCAGCTACCCGCATCTGGCGAAACCTTTTTCTCACACTCAGCTACTAAGGTATGTTCGAGAGCAGCTGACTTAATTCATCGTTATTTGACCAGATCGGTGTTTATCAGGCGCCATTTTTTACATAGCGTATTACTAGTATGAATACATCACCTAGCGTTTATTTGATAGATGACGACCCGAATGTCCGCAAGCTGCTGGAAACCTCTCTGGCAGTTCATGGCTACTCGGTTCAATCGTTTACCAATGCAGAAGCTTTTCTCGATGCTCAGCTTCCTGAGCTGTCGGGTTGTATTCTGCTCGATGTAGAAATGCCGGGCATGAATGGTCTGCAACTGCAGCAAATTGTGCGTGAGAAAGACAGTTGCATTCCTATTATCTTTGTTACCGGCCATGCCGATGTTCCCAAGTCGGTTGAAGCGCTTAAAGCGGGCGCTTTTGATTTCCTTGAGAAACCATTTAGTCAGCAGAAATTAGCAGCGCTGATTGAACAGGCATTTGCAGCGGATAGAACGTGCCGGGAACAGCAGCAACTGCAAATTTCACATCGGGAACGCTTTGATCGCCTAACCGATCGGGAGTTTGAAATTATGCAAATGCTTATCGAAGGTTCAGCGAACCATTCGAGTAAAACGATTGCTGAAAAGTTAAACATAAGCCCACGAACGATTGAACATCATCGCATGCGTATCCTCGAAAAGACGGAAGCGCATTCGGTTGCAGAGTTAGTGAAATTTGCAGCCCTTGCAGGCTTCAAGGTATAAGAAGTAACAGAGTTATCAAATTACTTAGCGGTAGTTGGTTCTTTGTCTTCATTCTGTTCGCTTGCGATCTTGTTGTAAATTTCTTCCCTGTGTACTGCTATGTCGCTTGGTGCCTCTATGCCAATACGCACTTGCTTGCCGGATATACTCAACACGGTAATACGAACCTCATCGCCAATAGTGACAGATTCTCCTGGCTTTCTACTTAAAACTAGCATTGGTGTTCCTTGGTTACTGGCGCATTGTCGAAAAACTGACAATTAAAAGGTTTAAGAATTTAACTTCAATAGGCGTGGCAGATTGATAAACGCCATCCTTTGATGTTTATTAATTCTATAAATCAATTGATGCACTGTTTGTAAGTTAGCGGATGTTGTCCGGATAACTAACTATGTTAGACACTTATACCACTAACGAACTATTCGGAGTGTTACGTAGGTATGTGTACTAAACACAACGAATGGATAGTCTTGGATCGATAACATACAGTTGGATTGGTACTTAATCTAGTGAACTTCTAATATTTTGTTATTAAAGTTAGTACTACATATCATATAAGTAGGTTAGTAGTTGTGTTTAAGGTCACAACTGATAATTTTGGTGGGTTGATAACGACTGAAGCTACCAAGCTTTCTCGATCGAAAGACAATTATTACATTTATAGAAACCGATAAATTTATTAGGTTTTATACGTTACTTCTGTCACATATCGATGAAATTACAAACCAAACCTTTTAAAGGGTTTGGTGGCCTTCAGTTATAAATGGGTTAATAACTCAGTGTATCTATCGATCACGCCACTATTTCGTCGCACCACAGCCTCTGCATTCAAACCCATTTGTTGTTGTTCCTCCGGGGCAGATATGGCGCGCCTTAAAAAATGCGTTACCTGTTCAGGGCTTGGTGCTACCGCAATACCATTCACACTTTTTAACAATGCTACTTCTTCTGAAAAATTAAACGTGTGTTGACCCACGATTATCGGCGTCGCATAGCGAGCCGGTTCCAGAACATTATGGCCGCCTCGCTCAATCAGAGAGCCACCTACAAAGGTTGCTTGCGCGTGTGCATACCAGCTGTGCATTTCACCTAACGTATCAGCCAAATACAGTTTGCAAGTTGCTGATGGCCGTTGACCTGCGCTTCGACACGCGGGGGCTGGCAACTCAGGGGACAACTCCTTTTGTAATTGGATTAATTGTTTTAGTAGTTTCGGTCCACGTTCTGCGTGTCTTGGTGCGATAACCAATAGCGCGGCTTCTGAGGATTTCAACCATGCTTCGGCCAGCGATAGTTCTTCATTTTCATGCGTTGATGCGGCGAGTAGATAGGCTTGCTGGAGGAGGGCGGGTGGATATGGCAGTTGCGTACTTTCAGCAAATTTCAAGTTGCCCACGGGTTGTACCAGGTTTTGATTATTGGACAAGTTTTTATATCGCAAAGCATCTTCATCAGAACGTGCCAGCACGGTTACATCATATAGGGCGCGCCGATACGTATCTTTAAAAAACTGCGCAAGCTTACCCTGACTTTTCTTGCTCAGACGTGCGTTGATAATAGTGATTGGTATGTTTGATTGCTTGGCATGTGAAATCAGCCACGGCCAGATTTCTGTTTCAACCAACCATACGTTAGTAATGTGCACGCGGGAAAAAAAACGTTTTGTAGCGCCAGCGAAATCTATTGGCAGGTAAGCGTGTTTGGCATTTCCGCTTAATCGGTTTTCCAATATTGATGCACCGGTTGGTGTGTTCGTCGTTACCAGAAAAGCGGGTGGGTTTGTTCTACGCTGTAGGTGTTCAATCAACGGCAACACGGTGATCACCTCACCAACTGATGCTGCGTGTACGTGTATGCGCGCGTCAGTATCACGCTGTATGAAGCCAAGTCGCTGTTTAAAATAACGCCATCGGCCATCACGCGCTGAGCGCAATAACAGGTGTAAAAAAATCAGAGGGGATACCAGGCGTGAACAGAGTCGATAGCGCCAGGTGGGTTTTATGCTCATGTTTCGCGTTTTCAATTGATCTTGAAAACGCAATGCTCTTGGCCGTTTGTTACTGAGCTTTACGTTGCACAAGAAAATTATTGATGGGTATCAGATCACTTTCTGTCAGTGTACCAGCGGCTGCTTTAAGCGACAGATAGTTGATAATGTAGTCGTATCTGGCTCCAGCATAGTCTGACTCAGCACGAAACACGTCACGCAACGCGGTTAGCACTTCAACCGATGTGCGAGTGCCAGCGCGGAAGCCTGCATCTGTTGCCTCAGCGGATTTGCGGGTAGAGCTCAAGGCTTGTCGAAGTGCGTTTGCTCGAGCAATGCTGCCCGTTACACCACGAAAAGCGTCGCGGGTCTGTTGTGCTGCACTGCGTTCCTGGGCAAGTAGCGTCTGCGCTGCCGAGGACGAATCGGCTTTTGCTTGTCGAACTTGTGAGCTGATTTGTCCGCCGGTGTATAGGGGCATGCGGAATTCGAACCGAATGAGCCCGGCATCCACGCTGCGTTCGGGCTTTTCATGATCGGATGTTTGTGCAACGCCAACCAGATCTACGGTGGGCAGTCGCGAGCCTCGAACCGATCTGACACCGGCAACTGCCGATTCCGCTGCCAATCGAGCCGCAACCAGGTCAAGATTTTGCTCTAGTGCCAGATTTACCCAGGCTTCGCCATTGGCAGGGTCGGGTGCAACCAAAGGCAGATCGGCCGCTAATGGCGAAACGTTTTCGGGTATCGTGCCGGTGAGCACTTGCATAGCACCGATAGCGTTCTCGAGGTTGTTTTGTGCAGCAATCTCTGCAGCCACCGCAAGGTCGAACTGGGCTTGCGCGCTGCGCACGTCGGTTACCGGAACCAGCCCAACATCGAAACGACGCTCAGCCTGCTCCTTTTGGCGTGCAATCGCTTCGAGTTCAGATTGACTGAATTCAACTTCAACCTGAGCACGAAGTACATCAAAATAGGTATTGGCGGCTCGCAAAATCAGGTTTTGTTGTTCAGCAAGCAGTTGCGCTTCCGCTTGCTTTACGCCTAACCTTGCCTGATCAACGATAGCGCCGTTCTCGCGGTTGAACAAACTCTGACGCAAGGTCAAGGACAATTGCAGCACATCGAAAGAGGCAAAGTCGTCGTCGTCCTGATCGTTGCGCTCTGCGTCGAATGCGAGGTTGAGTTGTGGTCTGAAGGCTGAGCGTGCCAACGGCAGACGTTCTATAGCTGACTCGTAGTCGTATTCGGCAGCTTTTATGGTCGGGTCAAATTTCTGAGCAAGCTCGAAGGTGCCTTGCAGATCTACGGCGCTAGCAGCCGGACTGAAAACCGATACAACCAGCAGGCAGGCGTAGCAAGAAACTTTAAAACGGTTCGACTGAATCGGTTGCATAAAATACTCTAGAAAACAAATGCGGATACGGGCTCCGAGAAGTTTACCAGCGGGTCTATTTTGGTTTCGAACAGACTCTCGGTAGTCCACTCAGTTTCGGATAACCGCGTAATTAGCAGTGCTTCCATCATTGGTTGTTGAGAACTACCTGTTACTGCAAACATTCGGCCATTTTTAGCCAATTTTTGCTTGTAGTATTCTGGAATCTTTTCTACTGCGCCACCAAACGCGATGGCGTCGTAGGAATCGTGAGCATCCCACTCTGCAGCTGCATCTTGCTCAAGAAGGGTTACATTGGATACACCTAGCGCGCTCAACCGATTTTGTGCCGAGGTGGTCAGTTCGGGATGAATTTCAAGGCTTTGGACTTTGCCAGCCATTTGAGCCAGGCAGGCGGTTACGTAGCCACTACCAGCTCCGATCTCTAGTACAGAGTCGGTAACTTGTGGAGCAAGGGCTTGCAATAAACGGCCTTCGATTATCGGTTTCATTAGTGTTTGTCCGAAACCGATAGGGAGTTGGTAGTCGCTGTAGGCCAATGCTCTGTGTTCGTCAGCAACAAATTCTTCACGCGGAATATTAGCCAGCACATCAAGCACACGCTGGTCCAGAACGTCCCACGGCCGCACCTGTTGTTCGATCATGTTGCTGCGAGCTTGCTGTAAGTTCATTTAATCACCAATTCTCTGATGCTAGTGGTATTCGAGGTGCCGTTCTGATAGCACACTGACGAACGTAATCTGACCCAAGCCAGTCGACGCCAGCCTCGGAACGCTATTATAAGCTACTTATATTGTTATCGGGACGCACAACAAGCGTGCCAGAATCCCGGTGCCCTGATTAGTCCCCTGTTTTGAGTGTGTTGGGAGCGAGCAGGCAGGCTGCTCTGGATAATTTCCCGGGCCGCAATCTGCGATGCCCGGTACGATTAATCTGACCTTGATGAATAAACCCGATTGCGTCGGCAATTTTATTGACTTCGCAGCTGCCGAATTGCCCTTAAAGACATGACTCGCACTATGTCAGTTAGCCTGAAAAGCTTACTGCGTCGAGTCAACAGCGATGTGCGACAAAAAAAGTGCAAAAACCGGATACCTGCCTAACCAGTATGGTCGGCTGATTATTACCGTTAGCCTGTAGACCTCATTCGCTTGGGTTCATCCAGAAAACTGAGTTAGCTCAAACATTTAATTAGCCTGAACACTAATCTAAACAAACCAAGTTACTCCACTCGGACCAACTTTTTCCACCGGGACCAATAGCTCCGACCTGAACAATGCGCCTACAGTACTCTTGCGCTTATTGCATCGACGATTTGCACCGCCGACTTACACCATTGCCGTTTATCAGTTATCGCTTACTCAGCGACGACGCTACTTGCTTGGGGACCTTTTGGGCCTTGTTCTACTTCGAACGTGACTTTCTGACCTTCGTTTAGCGTTTTGAACCCATCCCCTTGAATTGCTGAGAAATGTACAAATACATCATCACCACCATCGTCTTGGGATAGAAACCCAAAACCTTTTGACTCATTGAACCACTTGACCGTGCCTGTTGCCATGATTTGAAACCTCTGAAAATGGAATGCCGCGCCAGAGCAGTGCTCGTTGCCAAGTGGCCAGCATTTTGTTTTAAGGTGTCCGACTCTACGCAATGGAAGGGTCGGCTAGTACAAATTCACATTAAGATCAAGCTGCTGGACTTTGGCAATTGCAAAACCGTGTCACGCAACGCCAGTCTAGCGTGTTTTTGGGAGGTGTTCTATGGATTTTTTAATCTATCCGTGATATCCGAAATGGTACGGTGGAGCAGTCAATCGATAAATCAGCCGCCGATAGTTTGGCAGATGGCCTGATAGGCCCACTTTTAGTAGTTATCAGCGTTGGTAATTTATTTTACTCAACGCCTGAGTGCCATAACGGTTGTTTGTAATCCAATGCTTTTGTATAAGAAAATTAATGACCTGGGGTAGACGGGCCGGTCCCATAGCCGCTTTATTGTGGCTTTTTGCTGCGCCGATTCCTTGGTTTTGCCGACGCTGAACCAGTTTCTGACCTGCCTGAACCCTGTTTCCCAGAACCGGAACGCTGGCTGTTGTGACGTGAGCCGGAGCGTTTTCCCGCTTTTTTATGCGTTGGCGGTCTATCGCGCTCCACTCTTTTGGCTTTTTTCGGCGTAACCAGTAGCTCATTGGTAATGGGAGACAGTGGAATTGGCTTGCCAATGTAATCCTGTATTTCAGGCAACGAGAAGGAGTATTCCTCACACGCAAAGCTTACCGCTTCGCCCCGGGTACCAGCGCGAGCCGTCCGACCAATCCTGTGCACATAATCTTCTGCTTGTTGTGGCAAGTCGTAGTTGAATACGTGAGTTACCGCATCGATGTGCAGCCCCCGAGCCGCAACATCGGTTGCAATAAGTACTGGCATTTTGCCCGCAGTGAATTCAGATAGTATCCGTTGTCTTTTGTTCTGTCGGACATCGCCAGATAACGTTCCACACTGCACGTCATTTCCCAGTAAATAGCCTTCGACATATTCAGCGGTGCGCTTGGTATTCACAAAGATGATGGATCGCGGCGGTGACATTTGTTCGATCAATCCAAGTAGCAAGGCTATTTTTTCGTCTGTGGCAGGTTGGAAAAGTTGCTGATTAACGCCGTCTGCAGTTACACCTGTGGATTCAGTTTTTACCGGTGTCGGGTTGTTCATATGCTCGTAGGCCAACTCCATCACTCGATGAGACAAGGTGGCTGAAAACAGCATGCTCAGACGATGTTCCGGATCAGGCATACGGCGTAACAGGAAGCGGATATCCGCAATAAAGCCGAGGTCGAACATACGATCGGCTTCATCAAGTACGCATATTTCGAGTTTCTTCAAGTTAAATACGCGCTGTTTGAAGTAGTCGATAAGCCGTCCCGGTGTGCCAATCAGTACGTCGATACCTGATGAAAGCTGCTTTCGTTGTTTTTCGTAGTCGATTCCACCATAGGCAATAGCGCAACGCAGGCCAGTGTATTTGCCTAGAGATTCGGCATCTTTGCCAATTTGAATAGCCAATTCCCGGGTGGGGGCAATGACCAGCATTCGCGGTTGATTTTGATCTCGCTCGCCACCATCATTTGCCAGCAGTCGGGCAAATGCGCCGAGTAGAAACGCCGCTGTTTTTCCCGTGCCGGTTTGGGCCTGTGCTGCTATGTCACGGCCATCAGCGATGATTGGCAGGGACAAACCCTGAATTTCCGTGCAGCGGTCAAACCCTAGTTCATCCGTTGCTTTGAGCAATTGCGGAGGCAGGGAAAGTTCGCTAAACGCGGGTGTGGCGTTGGAATTTGATGTCATATTTTTTGGTAATCTTTTTTATTTACTAAGTGCAATTTGGTCGTCTCGATAGATACTGTTCTCACGATAGAAGCTGCGAAAAAAGTGGCGAATTCAGATGCGGATTCAAAATTGGATTAAAATTAATGAGCCGATTGAAGTTTAGAGTTAGATATTCAGTCAATAGTTGCCAACAAATCGTCAGTTTTCATTTATCTGCGATAAAGTGCTGGCCAGATGAACTTTACGAAGAAAAACTGTACAAACACGCATAGTTACGAAAAGCCTACGAGGTGCACATGAACGAACATATTACCGCGATTACCGATTCCAACTTTGAGGATGAGGTTCTGAATTCTGATACTCCCGTCCTGGTTGACTACTGGGCCGAGTGGTGTGGCCCTTGTAAGGCGATTGCGCCTCACTTAGACGCACTCGCACCAGAGTATGCCGGTAAAGTGAAAATCGTCAAAATGAACATGGATGAAAACCCGAATACACCTCCAAAATACGGTATTCGACAAATCCCCACGCTCATGATATTCAAGAACGGGGCCGTTGAAGCAACCAAACTCGGCGCGATGTCGAAGAGCCAGTTAGCTGAATTTATCGACGAAAACGCATAAGCCAGGCGCTTTTGCGTCGCTCTAACCGGTGAAATTCTGCACAATGCGATTTTGCGCTGTGCAGATGTTTCAATCAGTCGATGGACGTCAGAATAGCCTTTTTCAGTGCTATCCACGATCTGAAGGAACGTTTTTCAGGCAAACGCCAGTCATACCCGCATCGGCAAGAGGGTATCAGAGTCGGCGCCGGAAACCGACTCCATTCAATAACTATAGTAAATACAAATATTTACACAGCCCGTTAGAGCGGTTGGTGACGCTGACCATGTGAATCAAAGCCCTAATTTGGCCGCTTCTGGCCGATTTTTTGCAGCTAACTTACCCATACATGTGTAGTACAGAGTGTATCCGGAGGATATTTAATCTGCATTAGTACTGGACGTTCCCGTCACGGCATGCTAACTTCCTTCTCATCCTGTAGTGCACACCGCCGTATCTTCGATTGTGTGTATACAACAGACAAGTAAAAACCACAGATTGCTATCGATTATTTACCCCAACTTTTACGCGAATTTGCGAGAACAGTAGTCTGCGAAAACAGCAATTTGCTAAGTCAGTAGTCTGCGAAAATAACGATTTGCGAAAATAGCAAAAATGTTAGCAACGTAGGTATGTTGGCCGGGTTAATAATCTAACTTTGTGTAAATAGAACGCGTTGGTTTAATCGAACGTTGTTTTAATTTGGGCTTTTTGTTATTGAATCTGTTTTTTTGTTATTAATTCTGAGTTTGGTTATTGATTCTGAGTTATAAGAAAATAGGTTTGCTGTTAAGTAAAGCCCGAAAACAGATGAAGTAAACTGTTTGTTTCGATTTGTTGTTGTTAGAAGAATTTAAAATTTATAATCTTACTAGTCATATTTTTTAATCATCATTAAATTGTTTTGAGTCAATCAGGCTTAGCTATAGCAAAAGCTTGTTTCTGCGGTGCGCAATGTGTGTTTTGCAGAGAATACCGCTGATTGATACCAAGACGCTTATCAACTTTCTGGCACTCGCCTTCAAAAAAGTCACTTCGCTTGTATGAACCTTACCGATCTTAAAAAGAAAAACCCAACTGAATTAATTGAGCTTGCACAGTCTATTGGCATCGACAACGTTGCCCGTCAGCGAAAGCAAGACATGATTTTTTCTATCCTCAAAGCGCATTCCCGAAAAGGTGAAAACATCTTTGGAGGTGGTGTTCTCGAAATCCTGCAAGATGGTTTTGGTTTTTTACGATCGGCCGATAGCTCCTACCTGGCAGGTCCAGACGATATATACGTCTCCCCCAGTCAAATCAGACGGTTTTCATTAAGAACAGGCGATACCATTTTCGGCAAGATCAGACCGCCGAAAGAAGGTGAAAGATACTTTGCCTTGCTCAAAGTCGATGAAATTAATTTTGGTCCACCAGAGCAAGCAAAAAATAAAGTTCTGTTTGAAAATTTAACGCCACTGCATGCAAACGAACGCATGACGATGGAGCGTGGTAATGGCAGTACTGAAGACATTACCGCCCGAATTATTGATATCGCAGCGCCTATAGGCAAAGGACAGCGAGGCTTGTTAGTTTCGCCTCCAAAGGCAGGTAAAACGCTTATGCTGCAGAATGTTGCGCAAAGCATTGCGGCGAATCATCCCGAATGTTTTCTTATCGTTTTACTCATCGATGAGCGCCCTGAAGAAGTAACTGAGATGGAGCGCATGGTGCAAGGCGAAGTCATTTCCTCTACTTTTGATGAGCCCGCCAGCCGACACGTTCAGGTAGCCGAAATGGTTATAGAAAAGGCCAAGCGATTGGTTGAGCATAAAAAAGATGTTGTCATTCTGCTTGACTCTATTACTCGATTGGCAAGAGCGTACAACACAGTAGTACCTTCGTCTGGAAAGGTGCTTACCGGTGGTGTAGACGCTAATGCATTGCATCGACCCAAGCGATTTTTCGGTGCGGCCAGAAATATTGAAGAAGGTGGTAGCTTAACTATTATTGCAACAGCTTTGGTGGACACAGGTTCGAAGATGGATGAAGTCATCTATGAAGAGTTCAAGGGCACCGGTAATATGGAACTTCATCTCGATCGCCGTATAGCAGAAAAGCGTGTGTTCCCAGCCATTAACATCAATCGCTCCGGTACTCGTCGAGAAGAGTTAATGATGGATCAGGAAGAGCTGCAGAAGGTGTGGATATTGCGCAAGTTCATCCATGCTATGGATGAAATCGAAGCGGTGGAATTCATGTTGGGTCGGTTGCAGCAAACAAAAACCAACAACGAATTCTTTGATGCAATGAAGCGTTAGAAATAGCGTTGAGCTATTACGTTTTGTTGCAGATCGAAGCCACAGTCAGGCGCACTAACCGACCAA
The DNA here is from genome assembly GCA_937922945.1 of uncultured Granulosicoccaceae bacterium. Taxonomy (GTDB): domain Bacteria; phylum Pseudomonadota; class Gammaproteobacteria; order Granulosicoccales; family Granulosicoccaceae; genus Granulosicoccus. Next base: position 21,103 of record CAKZUP010000092.1, on the reverse strand, counting down.
GAGCTGGCCGGTTAGTGCTTATCAGTAAGTACCATCCAATAAGTACTCGTTAATAAAAACACACACCAATTAATGCCGTCAGGATAAATGCAGGCTCAAGCAGATTCGGTTAGTCGGGCAACCGCTCGGTAGCCGATGTCACGACGGTAATGCATGCGAGAGAAATTTATCGCAGCAGCACCTTTATCAGCCAGTTTTTTTGCCTCAACAATATCATCGCCAAGCGCACTTACGCATAAGATGCGTCCGCCATTGGTCACAAACTTGTCGTTGCCCGTGTCGATGTTGTCGGCAAGCTTTGTACCGGCGTGAAAGACCTTGCAGCCAAGGGCTTCGGCTTCATCAATGCCTTTAATGCTATCGCCTTTACCGCTACTGGCAGGGTAGTCCCCAGCTGCGAGCACAACGCCAAGCGCGCACTGCGGATTCCAATCGGCGTGTATTTTATCCAGCTTACCGTCGACCGCTGCGTCCAGCATGGTTAAAAGATCGCTGTTGAGACGCATGAGCAGTGGTTGAGTTTCAGGATCGCCGAGTCGAACGTTGTATTCAACAACACGTGCAGCGCCAGAGCTATCGATCATTAGGCCCACATATAAAAAACCTTTAAACGGTGTGCCATCTTTATTCAACCCGGCAACCGATGGCTCAACGATATCTTGCAGGATATGCTGTTCAACTTCCGATGTGACGACGGGGGCAGGAGAGTACGCGCCCATACCGCCGGTGTTCGGTCCGGTATCTCCTTCGTTACGCGCTTTGTGGTCCTGACTGGTTGCGAATGGCAGGCAGTGTTGTCCGTCGACCAAAGCGATAAAGCTGGCTTCTTCACCTGCCAGAAATTCTTCAATAACAACGGTTGCGCCAGCGTCGCCGAAACTATGATCTGACAACATGGCATCAACGGCTGCGTGTGCCTCAATGAGTGTTTGGGCTACAACGACACCTTTGCCAGCTGCAAGCCCGTCGGCTTTAACAACGATAGGTACTCCTCTTTCGTCGATGTACTGGTGTGCCTTATCGGCGCTTTGGAACGTGGCGTGTGCAGCTGTAGGGATACTGTGTCGCTGCATGAACTCTTTGGCATATGCTTTACTACCTTCCAATTGGGCAGCAGCGGCTCGAGGGCCCAATATCCTCAGGCCAGCTGTTTCAAAAGCATCAACAATGCCTGCGACAAGTGGCAGCTCCGGACCAACCACCGTCAGGTGCACTTGCTGCTCAACGGCAAAATTACACAATGCTTGATGGTCATCGATGTCCAGCATAAGCTGTTCAATGCGGGTTGCTGCGGAGGTTTCTGCCACGATAGCAGCCGAACCGGGCGCAACACTTATTTTGCTCACCTGTGGGGATTGCGCCAGTTTCCAGGCTAATGCGTGTTCGCGACCACCATTGCCGATCAATAGAATATGCATTACCAACCCCGTCTAAAAACGCTATTCTACTAAAAAACCAAGACATACCGATAATTGCCGGGTGCAATAAATCCAAACCGATCAGAGAACAATACTTTGCCATCGAATTCAACTATCTGTCGAACCGCACTGTACATGCCTGCGAGTAATACCAGAGCCCTGACTAAAGCAGCTGAGCTTGGTGCAGATGCCATTATCATGGACCTTGAGGATTCTGTTGCGCCTGAAGCCAAGGCAGATGCTCGGAACAACATCGTTCACGCACTGCGGCACAATGATTATGGTCGGCGTACGGTGGTGGTTCGCGTTAACGCGCTAAACACTGAATTTTTTGAATCCGACATGGCGCTGTTGCAACAAATTCAACCGCACGCTGTTTTGTTGCCGAAGGTCGAGAGCGCGCAAGATATTATCGATGTGCATCAAGCACTCGATGCGATTGATCATGCTGGCGTTATTGGCTTGTGGGCTATGTTGGAAACAACTATGGCGGTTATCAATGCCGTGGCTATCGCACAGACAAAGCAACAGCACGACCGCTTTCAAACTGTGTGTGTAGGTAACAACGATATTGCGCGTGAGGCGGGTATGCAAGTGAGCTCTGATCGAGGCTTGATGCTGCCGTGGATAAGTTCTTTGCTACTGGCTGCCAAAGCATACAAGTTAAATATACTCGATGGGGTATTCAATAATTTTCGTGATACAGATGGTTTTTTGGCCGAATGCAAAGAAGGTGCGGCAATGGGTATGAATGGTAAGACACTTATTCATCCAAGCCAGATAGAGATAGCCAATGCGGCGTTCTCACCAAGTGGTGATGCAATAGCTCAAGCGCAACGCATTGTCGCTGAATTCGAAAAACCTGAAAACGCGAACGCCGGAGTGGTTCAAATAGACGGCCAAATGGTTGAGCGCCTGCATTTAAGTATGGCACTGGAAACGCTGGCCGTAGGCAAGCGCATCTTTAAGCATGGTGTTGAGCAAGGTGTTGAGCAAGGTGTTGAGCAGGGCAAGCCGTCACCGTAAGTGATACTTCAGCCCTTTATCCGTTTGTTTAAAACACACCACCATTAATTTCAATAACCTGACCTGTTATATAACCAGAAAGCGGTTCAGCACCTAAAAACAAATACGCGGGTGCGCAATCTTCTGGTGTGCCCAATCGCTGAAGCGGTATTTGTTGTCGCGTTTTTTCCAGTTTCTCTGCACTTGAATAGCGATCGTGAAACGCGGTATGGATAACCCCGGGCGACACTGCATTTGCACGAATGCCCGCTGGCGCAAGTTCGCGAGCCAGTGCTTTGGTGTAGGTTGATACGAACGCTTTGGACGCTGAATAAATTGATGAGCCGGGGCTACCGCCAGTAGAGGCAGATATGGAAACCGTGTTTACAATCGCACCACTGCCCGATTTTTCTAACAGTGGTATTAGAGCGCGTGTAATACGAACGACTGCATGTTGATTGAGTTCAACGATTTGCAGATAGTCTTCGTCAGATAAAGACTTGGCCGGAAAGCGCCCGAACATCGTGCCGGCATTGTTCACTAATACATCCACAACGTCGGTTTGTTCACTCACAAATTGGCAGAAAGCCAGCTGCTGTTTTGGATCGAGAAGATCGCCAGTGAAGCATCTCACTGAAGCGGGTTGCTTTTGCGCGTACGCGGGGTCGCGGCCAAGATGGGCGATAATGGTTGCGCCCGTTGACTCAAATGCCCTTAAGGCACTCAAGCCAATACCATTGCCGGCTCCGGTTAGAACAACCGTTTTCTTGTGGTATAGCGTTGGGTCGAATGGGGTAGTTGGTTGATGCATAGATTGCTACACGATTTACGAGCAGTCTAGCGTACCAGCACCGAAGGGCGCTGGCTTGAATTTCAGACGGGCATATAGCTAGAGCGGGTAGAGAATTTCTTGCCCTATTTGGATAATCGAACCACTGATACCGTTTATTTCACGCAGCGTATTCACATCGGTTCCATACTGCTGTGCAATTTTGCCGAGGTAGTCGCCTGAACGAACGCGGTGCGAGCCGAGCTGAACGCTATTGGTCGATACATCTGACGATGTGGTGACTGAATCAGAAACAACAATGCCTGATACCGGCTGCTGTTCGGGAATGGTTTGCACAGTGACCTGGTTGGTCTGGCCATTGGATACGCCATCTTGAAGCGGATTACGCGTCCCGTCGATAACTCGTGTGTTGCCGGCGACCATGTTGTCGGACGCGGGAGCGGCCACTACGCGGCTACTGGCAGGGATGGTAATAGCATTGACGTCTTGGGTGTTCTGGTGCCACCGATAAATGCCCACGCCTAAAGCGCTGGAAGCTAACACTAGAATCACTATATCTGATTTCGAAATCACTGCTACTCTCGCTGTGCATGGCAAAACGTTGACGCATGATACCGGCTCTGCGCGCTCTGGGAAACTACCTAACCGCAGTATGTACAGTTTTTGCGTGTTACTGCGTTTCTTGAAGTGAACATTTGCAAACCAGATCGGGAAAGTTAGCCGAAAATCGACGCATTTAACGCAATTATGGTGACACAAGCCACTTTTTATTTGCGCTTAGGGCTACATTCTCTCGTGTTTGACCGCGTTTGTCTCATCTTGTCCACTTCTTAAATCTCCACACAGTGCGGAACAACTGACAAACGAGCAACACCTCACCGAAAACACAAACATAATAATGCCAGTCGCAGCTGATACCGTGGCCTAGCCCGATGGGCCAAGAACCCGGTTCAGCCAGTCCGCAATGGCTTTTTGCTGCAAGTCCTGGCCTAACGCATCTTGTGCGAATTGCCGAATAGGCTGCGGCAGACTCTCACCTCGGTGTTTCAGCAAAAGTTGCAGATAATCATTGTCGAATTCAGGGTGAGGTTGCAAACTCACTGTGTTCGAACGGTACTCGAGTACAGCGTACTGACATTCGTCGGAGGACGCCAGTACACGCGCATTCTCTGGCTTTTTGGTAATTTGATCCTGATGCCATGCGTTCAGAACAACGTTGTTCAAGCTGGTGTTGTCATTGAATTGATAACACTGGGTGCCCGCAATCCAGCCGCCAGAGTATTTTTCCACCTGACCACCCAACGCCTGCGCCATCAATTGATGCCCAAAGCAAATGCCAACCATCGGTAGGTGCGCAGCATAGATTTCGCGCACGAATGCTTCCAGCGGAGCTATCCAGGGTAAATCGTCGTAAACGCCGTGCTTTGAACCTGTCAGCAGCCACGCATCAGCCTCTTCGACCGATGCTGGAAACTCGTTGTCAACAGGGAAGTAGGGTTTGTATTCGTATGTGTTGGGGCCCAGCAACTTGGCGAATGCCTTATCGTATCTGCCAAAGGCATCAACAACCGCGTCGGGGCTGTGTCCGCAAATCAGGATGCCGAGACGGCGCTTTTGAGTGGTCTGTGAGGTCATCATGGTTGCAAATCATAGCACCTGCGCACCGCATGACACTGGTTAAGCCCTGCAACAGCGGTATACTCGATGGCAAAGCCAGATTTAGTCAAGCCTGATGATTTCGAAACACTATCCCGACGTTGCTTTGCACGAACTCGCCTTAATGGATGCAAAGCAACGTGAAGCATTATTGCAACGCTCTGAAGAGAATCTAGATAGCTTCATTGAGGGTGCCCGGCCCATCATTGATGCCGTCAAGGCCGAGGGCGACCACGCGCTTGTGCGGTATGCCAAATTGTTCGACAAAGCTGACATTACTGCCGATTCAGTCGCAGCCACCGCAGGCGATTTTGATTATGCGTTCGACACACTCGATGCGAACATGATCAATGTCCTGGAGTACGCAGCAGAGAACATACGCGCATTCCAGCAAGAGCAAATGCCCGGTGAGATGTGGATGAAAGAAATTCGCCCCGGGGTGTTGGTGGGTGAGCGCATCAGCCCGATAGATTCGGTTGCGTGCTATTCCCCCAGAGGCAAGGGGTCGTTTCCATCGGTTACGCTAATGACTGCCATACCGGCGGTTGTTGCCGGGGTACCCGAACCCGTTATCTTAACGCCCCCCGGCCCTGATGGCCGCGTGGATGCTGCAACCTTGGTTGCAGCCCGTATCTCAGGCGTGGAGCAAGTGTATAAGTGCGGTGGTGTACAGGCGGTGGCGGCAGCAGCATTTGGAACGCAGAGTGTGCCGCGTTGCAGAAAAATTGTTGGACCGGGCAGCCCCTGGCTGGTCGCCGCGAAACGCTTGCTGGCAGGGGTTATCGACCCCGGCATGCCAGCCGGTCCGAGTGAAACTATCGTATTGGCCGACCCGAGCGCCAACCCGCTCATAGCTGCGCTCGATTTGATTATCGAATCTGAGCACGGTAGCGACAGCAGCGCATTCCTGGTGACTTGGGACAGAGCATTGGCCGAGCAGGTAATCTGTGCTGTGCCTGCTTACTGGAAAACCATGTCTGATACGTTAGCAGGCTATTCCGCCGACGTTCTCAGTGGTAATAGTGGCGGTGTGGTGCTGGTGGAGAACGCGCAAGCTGCGTACGATTTTATCAATGAGTACGCTCCTGAACATTGTCAGGTTTTATCGAAAACACCGTTTGAACACTTGTCACCAATCCGTAATGCATCTGAAGTTTTATTGGGAGAGCATGCGGCTGGCTCGATTGCCAATTACATGATGGGCCCGAACTGTGTGCTACCCACATCGGCCGGTGCACACACTTATTCGCCATTGGGCGTGCATGACTTTCTGAAATCGTCCTCGGTTGGGCACCTTACCCAGAAGGGCTACGATGAACTGGCGCCCAAAGTCTATGATTTTGCCCAATACGAGGGGTTTGATGCTCATGCGAATGCCGTGTCCGACATTCGCACAGCGGCTTTTGCAGGCATGCTTCCTGATCAAACCGTGCCGGAATAACTTTGCCATGATCTTTCGGCTCAACATTGCTTTTGTCGATCTTCAGCTGTTCTTGTGCCGAACCACAAGTGTCTGATCAAGCTTGCGACAAAGGTGAGCTGAGTGTGCGTCAGCTGCGTACAAATTTGTACAACAACGACCGACTATCTGGAGATACTTTTTTGTGAAAGCCCTGTTATTGGTTGCTCATGGCAGCCGTCGAAAAGAATCAAATGAAGAAATTGCCCACTTGGCGGCACGCTTGTCTGAGCAGGCCGAGGGCCGGTTTGACATCGTCGACCATGCGTTTTTGGAATTAGCTGAGCCGCTCATTCCTGACGGTATTGAGCAATGCCTGCAAAAAGGGGCACAAAGCGTACACGTTCTGCCGTATTTTCTGGCTCGCGGCACACATGTTGTAGAGGATATACCAGAGCAGGTGGCCATAAAGCAAAACGAGTACCCGGACATGGATATTCGAATAACGCCTTATCTGGGGACAGTCGCTGAGTTGCCTGAGGTTCTGTTAAAACTGGCAGAATGAAAAAGACATAAGAGAAACCCGCAACATGCATCGGCGTGATTGGTTAAAACAACTTGGGATGGGTAGCATGTCGGTGTTACCCGCGACTGTGTTGGCCGATGCCAGCCTGGTCCACGATACAGTGGTTCAATCCATCGTTGGACATGCCCCGGTAAAGCCTGACGATAGAATAGCGCTGTATATTCGCGAGCACGCCGAAAACGGTGCCGTTGTGCCGGTTGGTATTGTGTCAGATGTTCCTGATACCCGAAAAATTGTATTACTCGTCGATGGCCATGCGCGCACCAAGGTGGCTGAAATTGACACCTCGCACGCCATGCTCGTACCACGACTGTCCACACACATACAGTTAACGCACGCCGCAACCCTCACTGCATTGGTTGAAACTCCCAGTGGCTGGCATGTTAATTCAGCACAGATTAAATCACTCGGCGAGAGTTGCGAGCAATGAGTACGGGAAGTGTTTCCATTCGCACCCGCAATGTGGATGACACTACGTTTGTTGAACTGCGTATTAGTCACCCAATGGAACCCGGAACCCGCAAAGACAAACAAGGCGTCGTTATTCCCGCCTGGTTTATGACGAACATACAGGTGTTTTATAAGGATATGTCTGTGGCTAATCTTGAGTTAGGGCCGTTGGTGTCGCGAAACCCAGCCGTTTCGTTAGCCATGAAAGGTACGCAAGTAGGCGAGAAGCTCAAGGTAACCTGGGTTGATAATCGTGGTGTAGTTGGTGAGAGTAGTGTCAAGGTAGTTGCATAAGCAACCCACGTTCTCGTCGGCTGCTAACTCATTTGTTATTGATTTTTGCCCACCATCATTCTATTGGGTGTTGTTTGGTGAACTGTCCGTGTGAAACCAATTCAGCTTATCCCGCAAAGTGACCACTTCACCGATGATGGTTAACGTTGGTGCTTTAACTTTACTTAGACTAATCCGCTCAACAATGGTATCCAGACTGCCAACAACAACCTGTTGTTGTGGTGTTGTCCCTTGCGAAACCAGTGCGATAGGTGTGGTAGATGGCATGCCGTGTTTCATCAAATTAGTCACGATATGTTTGAGTCCCACCAAACCCATATAAATAACAACGGTTTGTCTGGGCTGCGCCAGAGCCTGCCAATTCAAGTTGACGGTGTTGTCTTTTAAATGGCCGGTGACGAATAAACAGGCCTGCGAATGATCGCGATGGGTTAACGGAATACCAGCGTAGCTGGCGCAGCCAGCTGCTGCAGTAACGCCGGGCACCACCTGAAAAGCAACGCCATGCTCCGCCAGCTGCTCAATCTCCTCGCCCCCTCGGCCGAAAATAAATGGGTCTCCACCTTTCAAGCGCAATACGCGTTTGCCGAGCTTGGCGTGTTTCACCAGTTGTTCGTTTATGGTTTCCTGTGGCATCGCATGATCGCTGCGTTGTTTACCCACATAAATTCGTTCTGCGTCGGGCTTCACTAAATCCAGAATGGCCTTTGAAACAAGACGGTCGTGGAACACCACATCTACATGCTGCATTAAACGCAGCGCACGAAAACTAAGCAGGTCAGGATCGCCGGGGCCTGCACCAACCAAATACACTTCGCCCTGAATGCCGTCGGCTTGATACGAATCAATGGATTGTTGCAAAGCAGTTTCTGCTTCTTGTTGTCGACCTTGCAACACCAGTTCGCCTACCTGTCCTCCAAGTTGATGTTCCCAGAAACGGCGGCGCTCTCGCCAACCATCTACTTTGGACTTTATCTGTTGGCGGTATTCGCCGGCCAAGGTTGCCAGTTTGGCAAAACGCGTGGGTATAAAAGCATCTATTCGAGCGGTTAGCAGTCTGGAGAGTACCGGCGATGCGCCTCCGCTGGATACAGCAATCAATAAAGGTGATCGATCGATTAAGGAGGGCATAATAAAATTGCCAGCCGCAGGATCGTTAGCAACATTAACCTGCGCACCAGCATGCTTTGCAAGCGTCGCAATATGCCGATTAGTCTCTATGCTGTTGGTGGCAGCGACAACAATAGCTGCTGTTTTTATATCGTTTTCTTCGAATGGTCGAAGCAGAAGGGTGATGTGTTTTTCAGCCGCCAATTGTTGAACTTTATTGTGGGCCTTCGCCGCAATAACAGTGACCTTGGCACCAGCGTCGATAAGTCTGCGGGTTTTTCGGAGTGCGACAGGGCCGGCACCTACGACCAATGCCGACGTGTTATGCACATCGACAAACATGGCAAACCGGTGTTGATTCATGTTCATAGGATAACGTTAACGCTTGGCAAGCTCGATAGCAATGTTTGCAGCAAGCAAAGCGTTGTGCTTTATCAGCGCCTGATTGGTTTCCAGGCTTGCGCCATTAGTGAGCTCTACTATGTGTCCGAGCAGCCACGGCGTTAGCGCTTTGCCCGATATTCCTTTTGCGTTGGCATTGTCTATCGCTTTGGAAATAGTTTTCTCCATTTCATCGCGCTTGATTTCATCACCGGCAGGCACTGGATTGCCGATAAGCATACCGCCTTCGATGTCCAGAGCTTTTCGTGCCATGATGAAATCGACTATGGCCTTTTCGCTATCCAATCGAAGTGGTGAAGTTAGTCCGCTGTCGCTCGACCAGAATGCCGGAAAATTATCTTGCCCGTAAGCAATAACAGGCACACCCAATGTTTCGAGTACCTCTAGCGTTTTGGGTATGTCCAGGATGGCTTTTGCACCGGCCGATACAACAGTAACGGGGGTGCGTGAAAGTTCCTGTAAGTCGGCCGAGATGTCGAACGACTCACTTGCTCCCCGGTGGACACCGCCTACGCCCCCGGTAGCAAATACGGCAATACCGGCCAAATGCGCAGCAATCATGGTGGCGGCAACGGTCGTAGAACCGGTGCCACCGCTGGCAATGGCGAACGCAAGATCGGCGCGGGAGAGTTTAGCCGCGGTTGCGCATCTTGCCAGCCAATCCAGCGTTTCATCCTCCAGCCCAACCTTTAGTTGTCCATCGATAACGGCAATAGTTGCGGGAGTAGCGCCTGCCTCTTTTACGATGGATTCAACCGATTTTGCTGTTTCCAGGTTCTGGGGGTAGGGCATGCCGTGCGTAATGATCGTACTTTCAAGCGCAACCACGGCGTCGCCTGCGTCCAGCGCTTTTTTTACCGAATCCGAGGGTGAAATAGATAAGTGCATTGGGTGCGTTGCTGCCTTGGGTTAACTAAGTTGATGACATGAGTTTACAGGGACGGAACCATTGCGTCGCCAGAGAGGACAGCCTGCGCTGAATCCAGCGCGGCCTCGGCAGCGTCGGATAAGGCAAAGCCGTTGACCAGTTTCGCAATGCTCGCTCCGGCCAATGCGTCGCCTGCACCATTAACGTTTCGTTCTATGGCAATGTCGGCTACCGGTAATTGTGAGCGTGTTGTGCCGTCCTGAATGAGTATCGGCTGGGCGGCATCGGTAATAACAAAACGGTGAAAGCCCTGCTTAAGCAGCACGTTTGCAAACGCATCCAATTCATAGTCGGTTGGCAAATTTGACATGGCTGCTGCCTCGCGACGATTACACAGCAGCACATCGATTTGGCTTGCAAGCTGTGCCCAGCGCAGCGCTTTTACAGGAGACACGGTAAGCGCGTAAACCGGTATTTTTTGCCCATAGTGAGTGTGGATGGCCTCGAGCGTTTCGGTCAGGCACGCAACGCTCAGATTCGCATCGAGTACCATCGCGTCGGGTGCGATTGCCGGTAAGCGGGAATGAATATCGCTCCACGCCATTCGTTCGACAAGCCGTGCATCGGCCAGACCAATATAGAGCTCTCCGTCGGGTGCTAACACGGCGGTATAACGATCGCTGCTCTCATCGCGCCACTCAACCAGTGATGTGGAAACGGCCTGCTGTTCCAGTAAACGTGTGAGCCGCTTACCATCATCGTCGCTACCGATACTGGCGATAAGTAACGTTGGGAGTTGCGTTGCAACGACGCGCGCTACATTGGTTGCGACGCCGCCGAGCCGATGTTGCCATGTAACCGGATTTGAGCTTCGAGGCCTGATATTTTCAGCCGCAATGGCGATATCATCCACCAGTAAACCACCAATGACGAGCACCGATTTGGAGTTGTCCATTTGCTTCGGCATAGCACCACATTGTCTACCAAAAGGTGAGTCCAGCTTACCTGATATAAAGTGAGAAGAGCATGAGCCCTAACCCAACTCTGGCAATATCGAACCGATTACGCTCAACGCCTTTTACCGGTCGCGTAAAACAGCACGGCGCCAAAGCGTTCACGGTTTATAATCATATGTTACTACCCACCGAGTTTGCATCGCTTGAAGAGGACTACTGGCATTTGTGCGAACACGTTCAGGTTTGGGATGTGAGCGCCGAACGCCAGGTTGAAGTTAAAGGGGTGGATGCGTGCAAGCTTGTACAGTGGATGACGCCTCGTAGCGTGGCAAACGTTGATGTTGGCAGATGTGTCTACGCGCCACTTGTCGATGAGCACGGGTTTCTTATTAACGATCCTGTTGCATTGAAGCTGGCCGACGATCATTGGTGGTTATCCATTGCCGACTCTGATGTATTGCTTTGGGCAAAAGGTTTGGCAACGGCAGGTAAATTAAATGTTTCTGTGCGTGAGCCCGATGTGTGGCCGCTGGCCGTTCAAGGGCCGCAAGCGCAAGAGCTTATGGCTCGTGTGTTTGGCGAGGTTGTTAAAGACATAGGATTCTTTCGCTTCAAACCGTTGCCATTTAACGGGCATCTGTTTAACGTGGCAAGATCAGGTTGGAGTAAACAGGGCGGCTTTGAAATTTACGTCGACGATGCGCATCTGGGAGCGGCATTGTACGATGCATTGTTTGAGGCAGGGGATGATTTAGAAGTGCGCTCTGGCTGCCCTAATCTAATAGAGCGTATGGAGAGCAGTTTGTTGTCCTTTGGCAACGATATGAACATGAACCACACGTTGCTCGAATGTGGGCTCGACAGTTTCGTTGACTTAACGCTCGATGTCGATTCGCTTTCTATTGATGCGTTACGAGCCCAACAGCAGCGTGGTCTGGATCGCAAGCTGGTTGGCTTGGCTATCGCAAGCCCGGATGGGCCAGCACCTGCCGCTATAGATGTTGCAACCAATTTCCTGCTCAGCAGCCATGGGGAGTCTATCGGGCGTCTGGGCTCGCAGGTGTGGTCGCCCCGCTATGGGCAGCAACTACTTACCGTGATGCTGGAAAAAGCGTTTTTCATCGATCCAGACGGCGAAAACACGTTGAAAATCCAGATGGATGACGGTAGCCATCAGGCTGCAATGGTTATGAATTTGCCATTCGATTTCAAAGCAGCAGGTATACTGGCGCAACAGTAGTCAGTTTCGTTTGCCAGAAGATCGATGGTCTATCGCTATGAATAATACATTTAGTAAAATTGCCGTCATTGGGGCAGGCACCATGGGTTCTGGCATTGCCGGTCAAATTGCGAATGCCGGCTTGCAGGTGTTGTTATTGGATGTACCGGGCGACGTATCGCCAAATGAACGATCAGAGCAGGCTATAGAGCGCTTGTTGAATTCAGAGCCGCCTGCACTGGTACACAAAAAGTGTGCGAAAAATATTATCGCTGGCAATATCCGCGACGACTTTGATCAACTGGCGGATTCCGACTGGATTGTCGAAGCGGTAGTAGAGCGCCTGGATATAAAACAGGCGTTGTATCAGCGCCTGTACGAAACCATTAACAGCACCTGCGTCGTTACATCAAATACATCCACCATTCCCATTTCTTTGCTGGTTGAATCCATGCCCGATGATTTTCAGCAGCGTTTCGCTATCACGCACTACTTTAACCCGGTGCGTTACATGCGCTTACTCGAACTGGTGCGTGGTGAGAAAACGCAACCCGATGTCATCGACAAGCTGGCTGATTTCAACGATCGTGTGATGGGCAAAGGCGTTGTGAAGTGTGGTGATACCCCTGGCTTTTTAGGTAATCGTGTTGGGGTGTTTGCGTTGCAAGTCGGGATAGACGCTGCCATTAAAACCGGCATACCGATTGAACATGCCGATGCCTTGATGGGACGCCCAATGGGAATACCAAAAACCGGTGTGTTTGGTTTGTACGATTTAATCGGTATTGATCTTATGGCCGATGTTGTGCGGTCGCTGCGTAGCATATTGCCTGAAGGTGATGCGTTTCATGCGGTGGGAGCAGAGAATCAACTCATTAATGGCATGATCGAAAAAGGTTATACCGGTAACAAAGGCCTCGGTGGTTTCTATCATGTTATTGATGGGCAACGCCAGGCGAAAGATCTGGCTACAGGTGAATACCGTGCCGCGCTCTCTACTGCACCAGATCGTGCAGTGGTTGCAGCAATTGCACAGGCAGAACAGAAAGAAGTGCTCACTGATCTTATACAAGGCAATGACGATGCTGCGCTGTTCTGCAAACACGTGCTCGGACGAGTGTTGGGTTATGCGGCGAGTTTACTCGGCGAAGTAACCGATTCACCACAAGCCATAGACGATGCCATGAAGCTGGGCTTCAACTGGATACGCGGTCCGTTTGAAATGATAGATGCGCTTGGCGCCAATACCGTTGCCGGGCTGCTTAAGGAATTGGGTGAGCCTGTTCCTGCCGTATTATCGAAAAATACACGCTTCTATCAAGCGAGCGGTGAACAGCTCAACGTGACCCATGCAGATGGTTCGGTGAACCCCGTCAATTTACCCGAGGGGGTCGTACGGTTTCATTTACTGAAGCAAACGCTTAAACCTATCGCGACTAACCGCGCAGCCAGTTTGTATACGATAGACGACGACTTTCGTCTTATCGAATTTCACAGCAAAGCCAATGCACTCACTGATGAATCCATGGCCATTGTAAAACTTGCGGCTGAAGATCACGGTAAGGGCGTGTTGGTTCACAACGATGCACAGCATTACTCTGCAGGTGTCGATTTAAATGCGTTTTTGGCGTATATCGATGACAAAGACTGGTCTGGCATGGATGCATTTCTGCATCGCTTTCAGATGGCAGTCAAAGCATTGAAATACGCACCGGTGCCGGTGGTAGGTGCACCTTCCGGGCTGTCATTGGGCGGTGGATTCGAAGTACTGATGCATTGCGATGGATTAGTTGTGCACAACAATTCTGTTATGGGCCTGGTTGAATCGGGTGTTGGCGTGTTGCCCTCGGGTGGTGGTGTTAAGGAAACCTACCGGCGCTGGCATGCGAAAACCGGCAACTGGGAAGAGGCTGCCTGGAAAGCCTGGATGAATCTTGGATATGGTGCATCGGGATCATCGCCTGATTTATCGGAACGTTTGGCCTATTTCAATAGCGCCAACGATGAGTCAGTAATAAACCGAGACAGGCTTTACACGGGTGCGCTGACAAAACTCAAAGGGCTCACTGCCGGGTATCAACCTCCCACTGAGCCAGATATCCATTTAGCTGGCGGTGATTCATTGCAGCGTATGGCTGAGTTTATGGATAAAGGTATTGCATCTGGCGATTTCTATCCGCACGATAAAACCGTTGCCATGCACATCGCCAACGTCATGTGTGATTCGGCAGGGCAGGCAACAGCGGTATCTGAAGACGACATGTATGCTCGGGAGCGGGAGAATTTTGTAAAGCTTGCGCAAACCCCTGAAACCCGTGCGCGAATTCATCACGTGTTGCATGTTGGTGGCGCACTTCGGAATTAATAGGCTTTTGAATTTATAGGCTTTTGAATTTATAGGCCTTGGAGTTTATAGGTAGGTCCAAGAGGTGAAAGAGATCGCGTGACTGAACAGTATCAACCACAGAAAGCCAATCATGTAGCGTTAACACCGTTGTCGTTTTTGCATAGAACGGCAGACGTATACCCCGACCATGCCAGTGTGATCTATCACGATAAGCAATACACATGGTCAGAAACGCGGGATAGATGTTGTCAGCTGTCTGATGCGCTAAAAGGCGCGGGTGTTAAACAGGGTGATGCGGTATCGGTTCTGGCCTTTAATACACCGGAATTGTTCGAAGCGCATTTTGGCGTACCATTAAGTGGCGCTGTGCTCAATACCATTAACACCCGTCTCGATGCTGATACTATTGCGTATATTCTTGAACATGCAAATTCAAAAATACTGATTGTCGATACCGAGCTGCTGCCTGCCGCAATGGCTGGTATTCAAAAGCGCGGCTCCGCCCTGAAGCTCATTACCATTAGCGATAGCCATGCGCCGGTGGTAACGCAGTCTTCTGAGCTTAACGCAATAATTGCGAATGCGACAGACTACGAAGCTTTTATTGCAACCGGCAATGCCGCCGATCACGGTGAACTGCCAAAAGATGAATGGCAAACCCTGGCATTGAACTACACATCGGGTACAACAGGCCGTCCAAAAGGGGTTCTGTATCATCATCGTGGCTCATATTTAATGTCTATGGGGACTGTGATGGGGTGGGCCATACCAAGACACCCGGTGTATTTGTATTCTGTGCCTATGTTTCATTGCAATGGCTGGGGGCATGCATGGACTATGGCGGCCATGGCTGGCACTGTCATTTGCCTGCGCTATGTCGATCCGAAACGTATGTTTGAATTAATCGAGCAACATAGCGTGACACATTTTGGTGGTGCACCAATTGTGTTGAACATGATGGCCAATGCGCCTACAGCCGATCAGAAAACCTTTGCACGCACCGTAGAGGTTATGACTGCTGGTGCGCCGCCGCCCGCTGCTGTTATTGAGCGCATGGGGGAGTTTGGTTTTAATATCATGCATGTTTACGGGCTAACTGAAACCTATGGCCATGTTTTACAGGCCGCGCCTCAGCGCCATTGGCAGAAACTGGACTCATCTGAACGTGCAGAGATGGTTGCTCGGCAAGGTGTTCGTTTTCCGATGAATGAGGCGGTTGATGTTGTTGCTGGTAATCCACCTGTTTCAGTGCCACACGATGGTGAAAGCATGGGTGAGATCGTTCTGCGCGGTAACACCATAATGAAAGGCTATTTGAACAACGTAGAGGCAACAACCGAATCGCTACGTGATGGCTGGTTCTGGAGTGGAGATCTTGCTGTTGTCCATGCTGATGGATACATTCAAATTAAAGATCGCGCAAAAGACATCATCATTTCCGGTGGTGAAAACATTTCATCGGTAGAAATAGAAAATGCATTGTACAAACATCCGGCTGTAGCCGAGGCGGCCGTCGTGGCTATGCCAGATGAGAAATGGGGAGAAACGCCCTGTGCATTCGTTACCCTAAAAAAGAATGAAACCACTACCGAACAAGACTTAATTGATCACGTCGCCAATACCATTGCAAGATTTAAAAGGCCAAAGCGTATCGTCTTTGGTGAACTACCCAAAACGGCAACAGGCAAGATTCAGAAATACGCATTGCGAGAACAAGCGCGCGAAACTTAAATTCAAACTTAGACGCTGGGCTAAATGCTTTGTGGTAAGCGATAGCCCTGACGATAGCAAGCCTTAATCGACTCTATAGCAGCCTCTGTTGATAGATCGTTACCGAATCTGTCGGCATGAACGATAGGCAAATTGAACAATGGTTCGCCATGAATCATCCAGTGCGCAAGGAATTCGGCCGACCCACCGCCTGTTCCTATGCCTACGTTGAAACCGGAGGCCAGCCAGAGTCCGGGATGACGATTAACCGGCCCCAGAAGCGGTAAACCATCGGGTGTCCAGCACATAGGTCCGTTATTAACGGTTTGGATACCCGCTTCTGCGAATGCAGGTAGCCGTTCCATGAGTCGTTCAAATGCGGTAGTGAGTCGGTCGGTATCTGGTGCAAATAATTCTTCTGTAAAATCTTTTGGAATACCATCAAGTGCCCAGAATACCGGGTCGTCTTCATAGAACCCGGCTAAAAAGCCATGTTTTTCCTGTCTCACACTACAAGACACGTAGGAATCACGCATCGCCGGGACTTCATGCTTTAAGGCTTGTAACTCCGGCACAGCGCCGGTGATGACTTCATGGTGTTGCGTTGCGTATAACGGTATGTTCAGTCCGAGTGGTTGAGCAAGCTCTCTTGTCCAGAAGGATGCAGCCAGTACGACGTGCTTCGCTCGGATATCACCTTTTTCGGTTTCGACCAACCAGGAACCATCAGACTCTTGAGCAAGGCCAACGGCGGGGCACCAACGCTCAATGTGCGCACCGCGCAAGCGGGCCGATTTCGCTAACGCTTGAGTGGCACCGCTCGGGTCAACATGGCCATCGGTGGGTGTGTGTGCAGCACCAAACAGATCATCGGTTTCTATACAAGGGTGCAAGTTGCGTATGGTGTCGTTTTCAACAACTGAGTAGGGGATGTTCAACGCATCGTAGCGAGCTTGATAGCTGTTGAATAATGCGCGTTCGTGTTCTGTTGTGGCAACGCGTAGTGAACCGGTTTGATGAAATCCAACTGACTGCCCGCTGTGTTCTTCGGCTGCCAGGTATGTGCGGATAGAGCCTGCGAATAGCTGCGTCATTTCGGCATACGGCCCAAAATAGGTTGTGTTGCCGGCGGCGTGCCATGTTGAGCCGGATGTGAGCTCGCGCCTTTCAACCAGCGCAGAGTCTGTCCAGCCTTTTTTTGCAAGCCAATACAGCACAGATGTCCCGACTATGCCACCGCCAATGACTAGCACTTGTACGTCTGATTTCATATCCATTTACTCCATCGACTTGCTAACTGCGCATTTTTTTTCCTGTTGGGTCAAAAGGTGGTTCGTGTAGCAGGCGCGCCGGACACCGATTGCCGAGTATTTCAACTTCCAGGTTTATGCTTGACTGTGTTTCTGCAAGTGCCGCCGGTATATACCCCTGAGCCAATGACAGTTTCACGCTGTGCCCATACCCGCCGGAGGTTACCCACCCAACCACGCGCCATTGGCCATCGGTTTGTGCTTCGGGTACGGGATACTCTTTGCCGCTTTCATCGTAACGTTTAGCGCCATAACCATGTGGCTTTTCAATGCATTCATAATCCGTGTCGCCACATTTGGCCCAGATGGGCTCATCACCCATGACATCGGTGTGGTTGGTGTCAATGGATAATGACACGCGTTTTAATCGTGGCCCTTTTTCATATTCTTCTTGGGCAGCATCGCGCCCGATAAAATGATTCTTTGATAGTTTTATAAATCTGCCCATGTCGGCTTCGTACGGGCCGTAGATGGGCCGTAATTCGGCAAACCAGGTAGGAAAATTCTTTTCCAGTCGCATGGATAACAACGCCCGCATGCCAAAGTCGCCTATGCCAAAGGGTGCACCAGCGTCTTTCAACGCAAGATACACTCGTCGCTCATAGGCAGGCTCCATCCAAATCTCATACCCCAAATCGCCTGTATACGATAAACGGTTTATCAAGCAGGGGCAGCCAGCGACATCTGTTTGCCGAAAATCCATAAATCGGAAGTGCTCGTTGTCTACCGGTATATCGACTAAGGGTGCCAGTACATCGCGCGACTTTGGTCCGGCTATGGACAGGCCAACCATGGTTTGTCCGAGTCGTTGTAGTTGTACTGTGTTATCGACTGGCATGTGTTGTTCAAACCAACGCTGGTGATAAATTTGCGCAGCGGTTGAGCCCCACATCATGAATTCATTGTCGGTGACTTTGGCTATTGTAAAATCACCAATGAGCTTGCCCGTTTCATTTAGCATGGGAGTAAGAACCACACGCCCGATACGTGGCATGGTGTTGGTCATGAGTTCGTTTAACCACTGTTCGCTGTTTTTACCGGTAATGCGGTATTTCGCAAAATTGGCAATTTCAGTGATACCAACGCCATTGCGCACGGTGTTGACCTCGTTGCCAACATGTTCGAAATCGTTGGAGCGATGAAACGATAGAACATCGATAGCTTCCGACCCTTTTGGTGCAAACCACAACGGCGTTTCCAACCCCCAGGTATCTCCCATAACGGCATTGTTTTTCTCGATCATAAGGTCGTAGAGTGGGGTGGTTTGCTGTGGGCGCCCAGCTGGCAATTCTTCGTTTGGAAAGCGTATTGAAAAACGTCTGGAATAGTTTTCACGTACTTTTGCGTTGGTGTATCGCAAGCTGGTGAAATCGCCGAATCGGGCCACGTCCATTCCGAACACATCGTGTCCTGGGTCACCTTCGGTCATCCAGTTGGCCAACGCAAGTCCGACGCCACCGCCTTGACTAAATCCTGCCATAACCGCACAGGCGCACCAAAAGTTTTTTAGTCCCTGAACCGGGCCTATCAGCGGGTTACCATCGGGTGCAAATGTGAACGGACCATTAATGGTTTGCTTTATACCGGCCTCGGCGAAACCGGGAAAATGTTTTGCTCCCAGTTCCAGTGATGGGCCAATGCGTTCAAAGTCTGGCTGCAACAGTTCGTGGCCAAACTCCCAGGGTGTATTATTTGGCGACCAGGGCACGCAGGCTTTTTCATACGTGCCCAGTGCAAGACCGTTGCCTTCCTGTCGCGTATAAATTTCAGCTTTAAAGTCAATCACACCCACTAGTTCATGACCGGTGGTTTGATTAAATTCCACAACCTGTGGTATGTCGTCTGTGATCATATACATGTGTTCCATCGCCAGCACCGGTAGTTCAATACCAACCATGCGACCAATTTCACGCGCCCACAGACCACCCGCATTAACTACATGTTGCGCGCGTATGGTGCCTTGCTCTGTTATTACATCCCAATGATCGTCGTCTTTATTGTTAACCGGAACAAGATCAACAACCCGATTGCGCAACATAATCTGAGCACCGAGTTTCTGCGCAGCTTTTGCATAAGCGTGCGTGGTACCGGAGGGGTCGAGATGACCTTCTACAGGGTCCCACAGTGCACCAACAAAGTGTGACTCATCCATGAGCGGAAACATCGCTTTCGCTTCTGATGGTGTAATGATTTCGGTTTCCATACCCAGAGCCCGTCCGGTGGCGTGTACGTAGCGCAGAAAATTCATGCGTTCTTCGGTATCTGCCATCATGACACCACCGGTTAAATGCAATGAGCATGCTTGGCCGGAAATCTGTTCCAGCTCTTCGTACAGTGAAACGGTGTAAGCCTGTAGCTTAGCGACGTTCGGATCGCCATTAAGCGTGTGGAACCCGCCTGCGGCGTGCCATGATGAACCGCTGGTTAGTTCTGATCGTTCAATGAGTACAACGTCGGTCCAACCGGCTTTGGCTAAATGGAACAGCACTGAGCAGCCGACAACGCCACCGCCGATTATCACCACCTGAGCGTTCGATTTCATCGCTTTTTTCTCTGATTACCCGTTCACCGATAATACTGTAAACGTTATGCCCCATTAACGGTTGTTTGTAAGCGCCACAGCGAGTGAGGCGTGCCGGCGCGTTGTTCAACTGCTTGTAAGGTTTCTTTGCAGCACTGCAGTGAATGTGCAGTGGCATGCAGCACCCAGTCGTTATTCAGCAAGATGGCCACGTGCCCCGGCCAATAGACAAGATCGTTGGTTTGCCGGTTGACATACTCTATTGACTGCACAGTAAATGGTTCCGATTTTGAGGAATCTAACTGCGCATGCTCGAAAAACTGTATCTGATCTCTTGTATCACGTGGCAGAGACCATCCGTGCAGCAAGGCCGCAAGCTGAACCATGGAAGAACAATCCAGCCCCAATGGTGAACGACCACCCCACAGATAAGGAGCGCCGAGAAAAGCGCGTTCTGCTGTTTCGACCAAAGTGCCGGCATGCGTGGTTGATAAGCTGCTAGTGTGTTCTCGCCAAATGTACTGGCCTTCACCGTTGGTGAAAAACGGCTTATGTTCACTTGCCGTTAAAGGCAGTTCGCTACCGAGTAACAATATTTGAGTCGTCGGGCTTTTAATGTCGGGAGCGGTGAACACAGGTGTTGTGCGTTGCACAATCCGATGCGTGTTGCGCCTTTGATCATCAACGATATGGTGGTTTTGAATGAAGCCGATATAGGCATCGTTCAAGAGTTGAATTTTCGACCAATGCGCGTGCTGCTGTATCAAGCGGATGGGTTCGCCATACAGCGCCTGGCTGATATTTTCCGCTTGCAAACTCGCTGACGCGTACAGATTCGCGATTTGAGTGCCGATGTACATGAATTCGTGTGCCGATTTTCGCTCAAAGTCTCCACATTATCGTAGCATGGCACACTTGAACGAAAATGCTGAGCTGAACGGTCACTATGCTAGAAGCAGAGAATATCCGATACCTTGTTGTTCATTGTGCTGATACCCCAGACGATGACGATATTGGTTGCAGGGAAATACATGCCATGCATCAAGGTTTTGGTTGGCATGG
>CAKZUP010000091.1 GCA_937922945.1 uncultured Granulosicoccaceae bacterium | reverse complement strand
TCACCGGTACCGTAGGTTTTCGTTAACCCAACAAGCTTCACTTCAGCCATGTTGATTCCCCTGCTGTTGCCGAACCGAAGACAATGCATGCCCGGTTGCCGTATCGAATAGCGTTATGGCATCGCGTTTGAACGACATACCCAGCTGATCACCATTGGCGTAATCGGTTTTGGAACTCACCCGCGCCTTGGTGATGCCGAAATCAGATTCAAGCGTCACTATTTGCGTGGTACCCAGATACTCGCTGGCGACCACTCGCCCGCGCAACGCACCACTATCGCTTAATTCCACATGCTCTGGCCGAACACCTAATACCAGATCGCCTTCTGCCGATTGACGTTGCAACGGCACACTAACTGAATTGCCACCTAATAAAACTTGCTCGCTACCTTCTTCCACTGCGCCTGAAAAGTTCAGTAGATTCATGGCAGGTGAGCCAATAAAGTTTGCAACGAATAAAGTTGCCGGTTCATCGTGCACTTGTCTTGGTGTACCGAATTGTTCTACCACGCCATGATTCATCACCACGATTTTGTCGCCCATTTGCATGGCTTCTAACTGATCGTGCGTAACATAAACGGTGGTCGCGTTCATCCTGTCGTGCAGAGCTCGAAGTTCTTCTGCCATGTGTTCTCGAAACTCGGCATCCAGCGCGCCTAAGGGTTCATCCATTAAAAACGCTTGCGGATCACGAACAATGGCACGGCCTAACGCCACGCGTTGCCTGTCACCGCCAGATAAACCACCCACCGGGCTATTCAGTAAACCTTCTATTTCTAAAATTTTCGCCACTTCCGCTACTTTGGCTTTCACATCAGAGCGCTTCATGCCCTGGCTTTGTAGTGGGTAACTCAAATTTTTTCGCACATTCATGTGCGGATAGAGCGCGAACATCTGGAACACAAACGCTATATCGCGTTGCGATGCTGGCAGGTTACTGACTTCCTGATCGCCAATGTGGATATCACCGCCGGATGGCAGCTCAAGCCCTGCGATCATGCGTAAGGTGGTGGTTTTACCGCATCCTGATGGGCCGAGCAGCATAAAAAACTCACCGTCTTCCACGGTAAAGGTGGACGCCTCTACGGCGGTAAAGTCACCGAAGTCTTTTCGAAGTTTATTGATTCTTATCTGTGCCACAACTCAATCCCGAAAATGACTAACAATAATGAACATGACCGTACCCACCAACGTTGTAACAAACGAATAGGTATAAGCCCACATGACAAACGGTTGCATGAGCATAAATACGCCTAATGCGATAATGACCGTTGCCAACATCTCCCAGGCACCACGCCTGAGCCCGACAATACCTTTTAAAAAACCCGTCATTTTCTAACCGCTCCAAACGTGATGCCACGCAATAAGTGTTTACGCAGTAAAATGGTGAAGACCAGTACCGGTAGCAAAAAGATCGTTGCACCGGCAGCCATCGCAGGCCAATCCAAACCACCCACACCGATAATGGTGGGTATAAACGGTGGTGCCGTTTGCGCAGTACCCGATGTAAGCAACACAGCAAACGCGTATTCGTTCCACGCGAATATCAAACAGAAGATGGCGGTTGATGCAATACCGGTTGCCGCTTGTGGTAGCACCACTTTGTAGAACGCTTGAAAGCGAGTGTAGCCATCGATTAATGCCGCCTCCTCATACTCTGTAGGTATTTCATCGATAAAGCCCTTTAATAACCACACGGCTAGCGAGATATTCACCGCGGTGTAAAGCAATATCATGCCGAGGTGTGTATCCGATAAGCCAAGATTTCTGTACATAAGAAATATCGGAATGGCCACCGCTATCGGCGGCATCATGCGCGTGGATAAAATAAAGAACAGCAAATCGTCTTTTAACGGCACTTTAAATCGGGAAAACGCATAGGCCGCCAAGGTACCCAGAAAGATAGATAAAAACGTTGACCCGAATCCGATAATTACCGAATTCATAAACCGCTCGCCGTACTTCGATTTACCGGCAATAACCATATTGCGATTGCGCACAATTTCTTCTGCAAAGTTCGCTGGTGGCGGCAAAGACTCCAGTGTTTCAGGCGTTACCCGCGTGCGCGTGGTAAAAAGATTCACGTAGCCCTCCAACGATGGTTCAAACAATATCTTTGGCGGATAACTAATGCTATCTGGTGGGGTTTTAAACCCGGTAATGAATACCCAGAACAACGGTATTAGCGTGATAATCGCATAGGCAATAACCAGAAAAGCCGCTACGCGTTTTTGCCTTATTGATGGTTCGGTTATAGAGTAGCTCATCGTTCTTTCACCTTATTCAGCGCTTTCACATAAATGCTGGCTAAACCAAACACGGTGACAAACAAAATAATCGCAAAGGCTGAGGAATAACCGGTACGCCATTTTTCAAACGCTTCGCGCTTTAAGTTAATCGATGCAAGCTCTGTTGTGGAACCCGGCCCTCCGCCTGTGAGCTGCACAACCAAGTCGAACATTTTAAAGTTCTCTATGCCTCTGAACAGCACGGCAAGCATTAGAAATGGCAACACCATTGGCACTGTGATGGTCCAGAATTGTCGCCAACGGCTGGCTCTATCGACTTCTGCCGCTTCGTATATGTAATCGGGGATTGATCTTAATCCCGCAAGACAAATCAGCATAACGAACGGGGTCCACATCCACGTATCCACTATCACGATCGACCAGGGCGCAAGATCGACCGAGCCCAGCATTTCAAACGATGATGGATCTTTACCGGTTAAAAAACCAATCACATAATTGAAAATACCAATTTGTGGTTGATAGAAGAACGTCCAGAAGTTACCAACTACAGCGGGCGATAACATCATGGGCAACACGATAATGGTGGTCCACATATCGTTACCTTTGAATTTTCGGTTTATCAGCCACGCCAACGCGAAACCGATGATGACCTGCAGAACAATGGTCCAGATAAGAAAATGCGCTGTGGCCTGCATACTTAGCCATACATCGGCATCGTTTAATATGCGTTCGTAGTTGCGTAAACCAACATACTTGATTTCGCGGTTCGGGCGGTTTGCTTTGAAGTTGGTAAAGCTTAAGTAAATCGTCCAGATCAGCGGGAAAATATTAATCGCCAGCAACAGGAAAATGGTAGGACCAACGAACAGCCACGCAATGGCTTTGTCCGATAAACCCCTTACTCGTCTGGCTATTGCAGGCGGCGTTTGTTTTGCAGCCTGCTCTACAGGATTAAAACTCATGGTGGAAATTCTCGCAGTGAATCGGTGCGGTTTTGTTTATTGGCGCAGTGGATCGGCGCGGTGTATTAGCGTTATATTGAGCACCAAACCTCCGGGCCGCCAACACGTGGTGTGTTGAGCCCGGACGTAAGTTGTCATTGACTATCCGGGCTTGAACCAGTCAAGCCCGAACAAGTCAGACGTTGCTCAACGAGCTATAGCTTGCCTTCGTCTTCGAACACTTCTGTCCAATCTTCAATAAGAAGATCGAGCGCTTCTTTAGCCGTGCCTTTATCCGCAACAATGTAGTCGTGCAAACGTTTTTGCATAGACACCAGCAGTTCTGCATAAGCAGGCTCTTGCCAGAAATCCTGTACATCGTTCATGGCTTCCAGAAAGTCACCGGCAAACGGCTGGCTGTCAACAAAACCAGGATCGTTCAGCACTGAGTTATGGGCAGAGTACCCACCCAGTGACCACCACTGCGCCTGAATATCAGGTTGCGCAAACCACTTGATGTACTCAAGCGCTGCTTCTTGCTTTTCTGAATAACTGATAACCGAAATGCCTTGACCACCCAGCGTAGAACCTGCCTGGTTTTGTGGTGGATTCACAAAGAAATCGATTTTGTCGCCACCGGTATCAGGGTCGGCATACAGGCCCGGGAAGAAGGCAAACCAGTTCATTGCCATGGCAACCTGCCCGGACTTGAACGCATCAAGGCTTTCACCCATATAAGAATCGGTGTAGCCCGGCGGTGTACAGCACTTGTAGAGTTCTTTATAGAATTCCAGTGCTTCAACGGCTTCTGGAGAGTTAACCGCGCCTTCCATGTCGTATTTACCTGGCGTGTTCTCATACTTAAAACCCCATGTGTACAACGCACCAGTTGCGCCCATGGTTATCCCTTCTGAACCACGTTCGGTGAATATCGCCGCACCGTAAACCTTGTTACCATCGATCTCTTTGCCTTGGAAAAACTTGGCAAGATCAAGCAATTCACGCTGTGTTTTCGGCTCTGCCAGATCGCGACCGTACTCTGCTTTAAACGCCTCTTGCAATTCAGGCTTTGCGAACCAGTCCTTGCGATAGAACCAACCGTTTGCATCACCCATAGCCGGTAGCGCATAGTAGTTCGGCGTGCCTTTGGGCCATGTTGAATAGGCATAAACGGTGGCTTCTGCAAAATCATCCATGCTAATGCCTTCCTTATCGAAGAAGTCATTGAGCTTTACGTAGTGCTCAGACTCTGCACCACCACCAATCCACTGACTATCACCAATCAGCAAATCACACAGCTTGCCACCAGAATTCAATTCATTGAGCATGCGATCGGCAAAGTTTGGCCATGGTATGAATTCAAAACTCATGCTGTGGCCACTTTGCGATTCAAAGTCTTTACTAAGCTCTACCAACGCGTTGGCTGGGTCCCAAGCGGCCCAGCACAGCGTTAAGTCGTCAGCCATCGCCGGCGCCGAACCTGCAAATAGGCCGCCTACTAACGTAAGAGACGCTAGTTTTTTAAATTTCATGGTCATTCCTCCGATTAAAGTGCTTTTTCCTGTCAATCAGGCTTTGCATCTATGGTTCACATTATTTTGAGGTACGTACCTCAAGAATGTGCGATAATGCTACCGAATATTGGGGGCGCTTGTCCATTATTATTTTTATTTTATTTTCAACCCATGCGTCACCAAGGACCAATTGAATCAAGACAAACCATGCGACCGACTACATCAGACATAGCAAAAACAGCCAAAGTCAGCCTGGCAACGGTCGATCGCGTATTAAACGACCGCCCAGGTGTTGCCGAGAAAACCGTTACCAAAGTAAATGCCGCAATTCAGAAACTTGGCTATGTGCGCGATGTATCGGCTGCAAACCTTGCCAAAAAAAGACAATACAAATTGGTGTTTGTACTGCCGGATGAGAAGTCTGAATTTTTAAAAGAACTCAGTGAGGAGATTGAACATCGCGGCGGTGCATCCAACACAGACAGAACGCAGTTGTCCATTATCCGCTTCCCCACTAACGAACCACATACGTTGGTACATGAACTGCGAAAAATAAAACGTCGCAATATCGATGGTGTGGCAATTATGGCGCGCGCCACACCACAACTACGAGATGCTATTGCCGAATTACATTCGCACGGTATACCTGTTGTGGCGTTGGTATCAGACCAACCCGAGAGCGATGCTGATCATTTTATCGGTATCGATAATGTTGCCGCGGGCCGAACGGCAGGCGTGTTAATGGGCCGCTTCCTGCCCTCTCAATCGGGGAAGATCGCGGTGCTAACCAACTCTATTCAATCGTACGATAGCCTGGATCGCCGTCGTGGCTTTGATGAGGTGATGTCTGAACAATTTCCGCACCTGGAAGTACTGCCAACCATTGAAGGCTATGGCAACACCCGAAAAATCCAGCAAGCGCTAAGCAATACACTCAAACGAAATAAACAAACGGTTGGCCTGTATTCGTTAAGTTCAGGTAATCGTGCTATGTCTGAATTACTTGCAAAAGAAGACCCTGATTCAAAGCTTGTGATCATTGCACATGAGCTCACTAAACACAGCACAGCCGCTTTACGTAACCGTAGGTTTGATGCAGTAATAACGCAAAATCGCGGGCACATTGTGCGCAGCGCCGTGCGCGTCTTAATCGCCAAAAGCGATCAGATGACCATAGATATTTCGCAAGAACGCATTCGCATTGAAATTGTGTTAAAAGAAAACTTGATTGATTAGTTGGCGAATTTTTTATTGGTGTGTTGGGTGTTTTAGCAGCAGTTGCTTGAAGGTGTTCGAGGACAACGACCCTGACCCACGGCGACATTAATTTGTTCACTGCGGTCGTAGAAATCATCTAGAAACTTGGGCACCTACCACTTTTTTCTGCAATACACATGCTGTGTAACCAAATGGTCTCATCTTTCAGAGATTGCAAAGCAGGAGGTAATATGTATCGGTAAAGGCCCCATTTAGGTCTTGCCGTATTCGAACCGTCCCTCCACATATCAATGTCCATGTTCTGCGAGTAAAGCAGAGTTTCCTTACTAATATAGTCTCTTAAATATACCTCCAAATAACCGTTATTATCTACATAATTCACACGTACCAAGCTTTCGATCCACTGGCCTTTGAATTGCTCTAAATTTGCTTGGGTTAATACTCTTGTTGCACTTCCAGAAGGGGTATATGCCAATTCCAAAGAATCATTCCTGGGTGTTAAAGTGGCGATGGGCCAACCACTATCACCACTAATCGCTTTGATTTGAAAAATATGCCCAAAACTTCCAGAGCTTTGAAAATCAGAGTCGACCTTAAATAACCATCTATAAGTATGCCATTCGCCCTGCTCGCCAGTAACGTTCTTGGGTGCGTAGCCGTTCGTAGTAATTTCGAATCTTTGTCTATCACCACCACTTGTACTACAGTCAACATCATCATTCACGTGCACTACGGCTCGAAAGACAGTTTTGTCTAAGTCGCTGTCGTACACTTCGTCGAGATGCTCACCGTAGTCCAGATGTGCCCCTTCACACGATTGATCTTCTACGAAAGTAAGCTTGGCATACTCAGATGGATCAACGCTTCGTCCCATAATTGAGTCGTAAATTAGTTGCTTTGCGTTTGCTGTGTCGGCACCATCGGATGTGAGTACGAGTACATTATCCGCTTCGCTGTTTACTAGAGCATCTACAAAATTTTCATTAATGCCGTCTTTGTCGTTATCAGTGGCCACACTCATCGAAAATTCAAATACGTCGTCAACTCCATTCCTATTTCTATCGATACCTCCCGTGAACTCAGAATCGAATCCATCAATTATTCCATTGGCATTCACATCCGCCTGACTTGCATCTGACTGAAACCCGTCTGAAATTCCGTTGTTATCCGCATCGTTTCTTTGCGGTTCCGGTTCCGGCTCCGGTTCTACTTCTGTCTGCGTTTCTGTCTCTTTCTCTGGTTCGCTGCCAGCGTTGTTGCCTACCACTCCATTTTCTTCATTGATAACTTTATTATCACTTGAACTCGATCCACCACCACAGGCAGATACAAATGCGAACAAAAATAAAATCGTATACCCACGAAATTTCATACATTCCTCAGCATTAAAATGCGTCTGTTGGTTGATTAGCAATATCCAAACCTCGAACGAACCGGCTCCTATCGGAATGTTCACCTATTGGGGTTAGTTTGGCATCACCCATTCGGGTGCATGTGTGAAATTGCTGCTTGCAGCACAGCAGCAGACGCGGCCAATTCGCCGAGCGACCAATAACGATAATGGCAGCACGCCAATTCGAATCGCTAGATCGACTCCTTCGGATATTAGGTCTACCCATCGATCATCCAGGCTCAGTTCAAGCACCAATTCCGGATGTTCTGCAGATAGTGCAACGACGATGCGTGCGACATATCGAATACCCAATATTATAGGCGCTGTAACACGTACTCGCCCTTTGAGCTGTCGTGAGTTAACTCAGGCAAGCCCACTGAGCTATTCCACCGATTGCATAATCTTGAAGGCCTTATCGAGTACTCGCTGACCAACAGGCGTCAATTGGTGAGCGCGTGTGGTGCGCTCGATTAACTTGGCACCATAGCGCTCTTCTAGCGCTTGAATACGTCACCCAACCATGGCAGGTGACAAAAAGAGACGGCGAGTCGCCGCTGCAAAACTAGGTGAACTCGCAACGGCTACTAAGGTAACGAGTTCGGTATGAAGGCTCATTCGATACTTATTTGCAATATAGACCTCTGGGTTAACTCCGCTGGTATCTACCAAACTCTCATGCGAGAGATTAACGCTCAGCTGGCGTTTCATACTGCAAAGTTTTACGTAAACGTTCGTTTAGTCGCCTCACAACTTTATTTAAGTGTGCTTGGCTGTGTACAGAAATATCGGCTCCCTTCGAAAAGTACAGCCGCAGTAATCGATTTGTATTTTCGTTAACCCTTGAAGCTCACACTACTCCTCACTAAACAACATCTCAAAATCTTGTCGCGAATACAACACCACCACCGGTACATGCGGAGCGTGTTGGTCTATGTTTTTGATCACCACCGGCGCAGAGTGTTTCTCGAAGTTCCAGATATACGATAAAAACTCTCTGTCGGGAAACTTCTCAATACAACCT
>CAKZUP010000090.1 GCA_937922945.1 uncultured Granulosicoccaceae bacterium | reverse complement strand
CTCGATAGCCTTATTTCTGGCTTCTGCTGCTGTTGTAGCTCCGTGGTTGCCCAATACCATCAGCCGCTTCCTGCCATGGTGCCGGTAGCTCAGTACATAGGACTTACGACCAGATGGGTACACGCGCAAACCAAAGCCGCTCAAACCTGAATCCCAAAGGATGTACCGGCTGCCGTCTTTTCCTTTGTACTGCGCTTTGTCTACTACGGACTTTGTAATTTTGGCTCTATCAACCGCCATGCAATATAACTCTGCTGATAATCAGCAAGTCTCCAAGTCACCACTGAGTCACCAGAGTACAGGGAAATCGTGGTAATTTGAAGTAAATCGCAAAATTGATAATTTACTGAAATAGAGGTGTTTTATCGAATGAAAGTAAAATTAAGTAAGCCGTGGTAAATGCAGTGCGCTGACTTGTAATCAGCAGGTCGTAGGTTCGACTCCTATCGCCAGCTCCATTTTAAAAGGGGTTTCAGCCGTTCGGCTGAATCACCCGACTTTTTTAAATCTGCACCAATCCATTAAAAATAAGTTACCACACTGATTCCTCTCCGTTTGAATCCGTTCGCGTGTAGTCCGTGATTGTTATGCCTCCGGCTAAGCTTGATTGGAGATGTACAGTCTTAGGGGGCGGGGCGACGAATCGCCCCTTCGCCAGTGCTTTAGCACTGGACTCACTTATTTACTCATATCTGGTTTATAGGAGCATTTAATCGAATAAACACAATGCCAAATCCTAGTCTTCGAACCTGAGGCCTCTATAGCTATTAACAGGTACGCCTGCATAGCTTGCCTCGAGTTCAAATACGATGTTACCCATCGCGTCTACTTCGGTTAGGAGTTCATCGGGTCCTCTGTTCCAGCAAATGAGTGTGTTGCCGTTTGCAAGTCGCTGGGCGGAACCGCCAGACAGGGAATAAGCACCTTCTTTAGTGTAGCTCCAAACCAATTCTGCAACTTTATTGGTTTCGTCTATTGAATACTCGACAACTCTAGTCAGTTCTCCACGCTCTGGATTTTCAGGCCAGCAATACTGTCCATTATCAAACACCAGCATATTTCCGTTCTCAAGAATCGTCGCAGTATGTGGTCCGCATAGGTTCTCAAAAGGATCATTGACGAATGTGAACTCATTAGATTTTCCACCCAGTGTCCAAAGCAAGTTCCCGGTTGAGCGGTCGATTTTTGAAATCTGACTGGTTCCACGTGCCACAAAAATGTAGTTACCATCATCATCAACAGCTATGGAATTAATGTGTGCGTAGTCGTAGTTAGCACCTCTAAGCTCATCTTCATACTTCACATGGCCCCAGCTGTTCCATTCAAATAGTACATCACCCGTTACCGCATCAAGTTCTTGTATAACCGAGTCTTCAACATCACCGTTTACTTCCCCACCATAGGGAGTGAGATCACGTTTAGATGGTTCATAGGCCAGCAAGATAGGGTTACCGTTTTCCTGAATGATAAATTCGTGAAAATCAGTGTGCTGTAAGCCCACCGTTTTAATTCTATCGGTTTCATTGTAATCAGCATCTAGAATGATATGCTCAAATGGCCGGCGGCCTAAATCTGTCACTAAACTATCATCATCAGTTCCAACGGAATACGAGAGGCTGCCATTTGCATGTTTTGTAAAGTTATTGGTGTTTCTATCTAATCTTTTATAGTAATTGGGAACGCCGTGATTGTTAAGATTTGCGATGTAATTGGCTGTGTAGTCTGTACTTCTCTGTTTAAACCCTACATAGAGCGATCCTTCTCCTACATTTTCAGTGAGAGTAGTAACCGTGACGTCGGGAAAATCAGATGGTAAGTAAACAATTTCATAGTTGGTTTTTTGTCCGTCGGTATCTGTCACGGTTATTTCAATTTCATCACCGGCTGAAACATTACTTAGATCGAAAGGCGTATCGTTAGGTGAAAC
Source organism: uncultured Granulosicoccaceae bacterium (assembly GCA_937922945.1). Lineage (GTDB taxonomy): Bacteria > Pseudomonadota > Gammaproteobacteria > Granulosicoccales > Granulosicoccaceae > Granulosicoccus. The sequence continues at coordinate 34,305 of CAKZUP010000090.1, read as the reverse complement.
AGTGTTCAACACTTCGACTATGTATGAGTCATCAGAATTTGTGGTGATAGTTAAATCAGAACCCTCTTCATCTGCCACCAACGAGTAGCGAAAAATATCTGGCGAGAAACCAGGGTTGAGTGGCTTGGTATTTCCGCCGACTGCCATCGAAGTCAAAAGAGGTGAGGAGTTGCTTTCAGAGCTCCCATCATCTGAACTGGAACCACTGCATCCGACAGTGATCATCATGATGCAAAAACACAGTATGATGGTTAATAAATCTGGCTTTACTTTCGGTGTGTTTGCAGTGGTTGTAATTACTTTAATCATTTACTTTAAAACTCTGCCAATTTAGTGATGGGTTGGATTTATTTGGATATGAAATTAGGTCTAAGTGAATTTAACGCACATTACAGAAGTCATTTACAAAACTATTAACTGGAACTAATAGCCTGTCGAAAGCTTCAGCATACCAATGCATGATATTACATTAACATCAGCCACAAAAAAACAGCAAACCTGTTAGAGGTTTCCGCCGGTCGAGGAATTTTGAAGCAAAAAGCAATAACACACAAAAAGGCCTTGTTTTTTGCTTCAGTATTTTGGCTATGCGTTCATAGTTTGTAGGTTGTGGGCAAGATACAACGGATATTTGTGTGTTTGAGTTGGCATTTCTATCTTCAACAGTTAGATATCTTCGTTGTCTGCCAAGAAATGTAGCATTGCCAATTAATGTTTGCGTCGACAGAGTAAAGTTCAGCGGTGCTTCTTTGCGCTTTTTCAAGCTGTCATAAAGTGCACTGGCGAAACATCAAGGCCAAATCTAATCATTGCGTGATATTGACATTGCGCTATCTGCTGCAGGGTCGTTTACATCGAGCTCTTCCGGAGCGTCTCGGGATGTTTTGAAAAACTGATCTGTATAGGAAGAAGGTGCTCTGATCAACTCACGCAATATGTCAATCGGCACCGACACTGGCTTGAACAAAGTGGCCAAGGTACCACCTCACCCCATGTACGGACTGGAAATAACGGTCGTGTTGCCAACCAATGGTCAGCAATGTGCGCACTTAACTCTATATAATCAACGGGTGTAAGTACGGTTCGAGCCACTTCCAGCCGGCTCATAGCCTGAGTCTGTGCGCGTTTTTTACCACTATAGCGAAGTTGCGCTGCACGACTGGAACTTTTGCCACACTATAAAGTCTATCCGCCCATGGAACTCTTATTTGGCTATCTTGCCGGTCTTCTGACCCTGATTAATCCGTGCGTTTTGCCGGTTCTGCCCATTGTGCTCGCATCGGCCATGCAGGCCGGGCGATATGGCCCTCTAGCCATAGCGGCTGGCATGTGCATATCGTTTGTCAGTCTGGGCATGCTCATTGCCACGTCGGGTCACGCCATTGGGCTGACCGAACAGCTGATGTCGCAAATTGGTGCGGTCATGATGATGGTGTTCGGGTTGTTTCTGTTGGTGCCGAAGTTAAACACAGCCTTTGCCAGCGCAACGGCGTCGTTTAGCAACAGTGCCGATAACAGCATGTCTCGTTTACCCATGACCAGTTTGAAGAGCCATTTCATTGGTGGTCTGTTGCTGGGCGCTATCTGGTCGCCGTGTGTCGGCCCGACGCTCGGTGGCGCGATCTCGCTTGCGAGTCAAGGTGCTGACCTTGGTTGGGCTTTTCTGATCATGCTGAGTTTTGGTCTGGGTGTTTCCAGCGTTATTTTGGCTCTAGGCTATGGTACGCAAGAGGCGATAAGGCGACGCCAGAGCAGCATGCGTGGATTGGCTGAAAAAGCAAAGCCGATTATGGGCGTGACGTTTTTATTGGTTGGTATTATGATTTTCTTTAAATTCCACCATGTTATTGAAGGTTGGTTGGTTCAGGTGCTGCCGTATTGGTTTCAGGACTTATCAATCGCGTTTTAACCAGCAACTTGAATAAACCAGTTGTCGTGTTTACAGGAAGTTTTAAATCGGGTGGCGATGGTCGAATTGAACATACCGCTGTGTGCTTCACCCATCAATCTAAATAAATTGATCATTAATAAAATGAGGAATCTAACATGAACAGACGTTTCTTTATGGCAGGCGCTGCTACTTTGTTAGCTGCACCAAAACTGCTTTTGGCGGGTGACGGTACCGTTGACTACACGCCAGGTTTAATCAAAGAAAAACTGGCTGCAGGGGAAACTGTATTTGTTGACTATGCTGCAGATTGGTGTGGAACCTGTAAAAGGCAGGAGCGTGTAATGCAGGAGCTTCGTGCTGCGAATCCTGAGTTTGATAAGCAAATCAGCTTCGTACGAGTTGATTGGGATGATTACGGCACACACGAAGTGACTACTTCGCGAAATATTGTTCGTCGTTCAACGTTATTGATGTTAAGAGGCGACGAAGAGCTTGGTCGACTGGTCGCGGTGGTTGATACAAACGAGATTAAAGCGCTACTTGAAATGGGTCTCGCGAAAGCGTAGCCTGATTTAAACGTTTGTTAGTTTTTTCCGGTATCGCTGCCAATTTGGTTGTGCGATGCCGGATTTCGCTCGCTAACATTAGCTTGCCTTTCGTTCGTCCTTAAAGCGTGTTTGCCAGGTGTCTATTAACGATGCTTGGTCTACAGCAGCTCCAAAATAAAATCCCTGCAACAAGGTAATGCCTTGTTTGCGCATTGCCAGGGCTTGTCCTTTGTTTTCAATACTCTTTGATACAAAGCCAATGCCAAGGGAGCGGAAAAAATCCAGTAGTTGAAAAAAGTTTTTTACATCAAGCGAGTTAGACGATTCTGATTCAGATGAAATTTTCTTCCAGTTGATTTTTACCAAATCTGGGTGCAGCTTTTTGAGTTGTACAATACTGAATTGCTGTAGTCCCATATCGTCTATCGCTATTTTTACACCAACCGATTTTAATTTTAAAACCGTCTCTACATTATTTTCCAGTGTGGGCGCCGAAATTTCCAACACCAGCGTTTTCAAGTCAAATTGATGTTTCTTGGCTTCGCTTTGCAAGTGTTCTATCACAGTGTCATCACTCACAGAGCCGTTGGACAAATTGATGGATATCGCGAAATCGGAATCGATATTGAGTGCTGTTTTCCATTGGCTGGCGTTGCGAATAACTGAGGACGCAATGGCTTTATCCAGTTGCGCGCCAACCGGGTGGTTTTGTATGTGAGGCATAAAGTTCTCAGGCATCAGATCATCGCCCGACGAACTACGTAACCGCACCATTGCTTCCACGCCGACAAGCGTTGTGTCACCGTTTGATTGGAATTCAATCACTGGTTGATAGCAAACGATAATGCGATCTTCCTCTATAGCCATCTGTACAAGCCGTGCGGCTTCATTTCTTGTTTCGTTGGCCAGCTCAGAGTGCTCTTTCTGATGAGCAATTTCTTCGATACAGATTTTGAAAATATTATCTAGCTTGTTGGACTCGTCGCTAATGGCTGTGCTATATCGCACCGAAACCGTATTGGCTCCGACAGCACTTTGGCTTTTTTCGAATTCTTTTTTGATTTCATCAATAAGTTTGTAACTTTGATCCGCATTGTAATCGGGTAGAACCAGCATTAGCTGATTGGTTTGCCAGCGTGCGGCATGCGCACGTTCGGGGATAATCTCCTTGATGATATCCGCCAATGAGATCAACATCGATTGTCGTGTATTTTCGTCCGCGTCATCGGGTTGCTGTTTTCCTATAGAAAGATCAATAGCTATGGCGCTGAAGACGTTCGAGTGATTGTTGCTTTCTAACGTGGTCAGTGAGTCAAACAACGCTTTTCTTTGCAGTAAGTCTGTTTGTTCATCGTACTTGTCACGGTATTTGATTTGTTCTTGAATCGATACCTGCAGATTAGTATTTGATGAGAGTTCGCCAGCGAGTTTGGTCAACTGGAAGGCTAACGCACCAATTTCGTCTTTTGTGTTGTCTTCAAGTTTGATGTCGTAATTTCGTTCGGAGATGCATTGTGCCGCGGCCGATATGTTTTTTATGCGTGCCCTTAGCGGCATGACGTAAAAACCCAAGCCCAGCAACAAGACTAGCCCAGACAATACCCCCCCTAGCAAGAGGATAAATTTGGTTGTTTGCGTTGATGCCAGTATTTTTTCCTGCGACATACTAAGCATGAGTAACAGGTTTGCGTCTTTGAGGCGAGCTATCCTGTAGACAGACTCAGTTCCGTTATAGTGCGCTCCATACCCAGAGGTTTTACTGGATTCTTTACTGGCTGTACTGAAAAATGCAGTGATATCTGATTGCGAGACAGTGTTACCTTGTGTTGTGCTTGCAAGCGTGTCAACGGCTAGTGGTAGATATTGATTGTCGTAATGATGGATTAGTTCAATAGTTGTAGAAGTGCCGTTATGGGCCAACGCAGACAATGCGCTGAGCATACTATCCATATGAAATTGGGCTTTGATATAGCCATCGATTCGTGTTGTTTCTCCAAAAATCGGCACGGACAAATTAGCGATGGTGTTGCCATTCTGCGTTGTCCAAAAGTAATCGAATTTGGCACTTCTGTCATTTTTCGATCTTAGTTGGATGTTGTCTGGTATTCGTACGTATCTCTCGGTTCTGGCGACAACCTGTTCATTGTTGTCCAGTATCTCTAGCGCGTGAATCTTGGACGTTGCCATAGGCAAATTGTCGACAATTGCAGTGGCGATCGGTTGTAGTGGACGCTCCCCTCTAAGATCGATGTGGCCGGTAGAGCTGTTGAAGAATTGAGGGGCTTTTCTGGAATGAGTCGCCAGAAGCAACGCATTTAATGCCCTACTCAGTTGAGAATCATTGGATAGTTGTTCGAGCGCTTTCAGTTCATGGTTCAAGCCAGACTGCAATCGCAAGAGTTCCTGAGCGTGCAAATAGTGAAGAGTGTCTTCGCTTTTAACAAGCAATTGCTCACGAAAATCAGAGTAGGCGAAGAAGCAGCACACGTACAAAATGAGGGCTACCGCAGCAATCCATACTGAAAGGCGTTTAAAAATTCCAAGCTCCATGCGGAGTGTATCGGCACGCACTACAGCATGATTAAGCGCTAAATTGATAAATAGTTAAGACAATCGCTAGCGTGGGAGCTGCGTCTATGCAGTCTCGGTGTTATGGCATCAGGTTATGGCATCAATTAGGGGAAGTTTGCTACAGGCGAATTTTTTGAGCAGATAGTTTTAGATCGATCTGAAAGCTGCCTTCATTGACGAGCCAGCGCTTTATCTCGAATGTGCGAGTGCCCGTGCTGTGCATGGGGTCGGCTTCGGTAATAGCAATGGCAGCTTCCAACGATGCCGCTCGATAAATGATTAAGCCGGTGCCTTGCATTAGCTCACCAGTTGAGTCAGACAGCGGTCCTGCCATAACCAGATTGCCTTGCTGTTCCTGCTCAGCTTGATAATCCAGGTGAGCAGGTAGATGTTGCTGCAGGTGCTCAGGCCCTTTCGCCGGCGTGCTCACAACCATATACAGCTCGAGTGCGAGCGAGCCACGCGTCTGTGCTGCTTGCTTGTATTCTTCCCACGCTGGCATAAAAAACCCTAGAAAATATCGATATTTATTGACAACTATACAAAATATCGTTAAAAAATGTCCAGTCTCCCTAATCTTTATTCTGCTACCTGTTATGAAATTCATTGTTGGTCATCACCCCTCTACTCAGTCAGAAAAGCCCTCAGTGTTTGTCGTCGATGGCGATCAAGCTATTGATTTAACAACAAAAGACTCATCAATCGGTCACGATTTAATGGGGTTGATTAACAGTGAAAACGCAGCAGAGCTTGTTGCCCGTTTGAGTAAAGGTGCGGATAAAGTCGCTTTGGCTGATATTAAGCCCGCACTTCCAGTGGCTATGCCGGGCAAAACCATTTGTCTTGGCTTGAACTATGTCGACCACATTAAGGAAGGTGGCTACGAGGTTCCTGAATATCCTGCATTGTTTATGCGTGGTCCAAATTCATTAATGGCCGCAGGCGCTCCGATGATTCGTCCAAGTTGTTCTGAGCAACTCGATTATGAAGTCGAGCTTATGGTCATTATCGGCAAAGCGGGTAAGCACATAACAGAAGAGAAAGCCTACGATCATATCTTTGCTTACAGCGTGTTTAATGATGGCTCGGTTAGAAACTATCAGCGCAAAACCCACCAATGGACCCCTGGGAAAAACTTTGACGCCACAGGTCCTATCGGCCCGTTTGCGGTCACACCCGATGAGCTTCCCCCCGGATGTGAAGGCTTGAAAATTGAAACGCGCGTTGGTGATGAAATTTTGCAGTCGGCAAATACATCTGAAATGCTTTGGCCAGTGGCAAAAACAATTGCGACGATATCTGAATACTCCACCCTTGAGCCGGGCGACTATATCGCAATGGGTACGCCTCCTGGTGTTGGTCATGCGCGCACACCACAACGTTGGTTACGGCCTGGCGAAACCGTGGAAGTTGAAATTGAAGGCATTGGTATTTGTGCGAACCCCATTGTTGCCGAAGAGGACTTAACCTGATTTTCAATGTCACTTCGCGCCATGCGCGCGTTGAACAAATTTATTGCCAGCGCCGAACAAGCGTAAATGAGCCAGACCAGATGATCCAAACCAAATGACCCAGTTAAGTGAAGAAGAACTAGCAAAGTTGCGCGAGCATGCGCAACAGGAATATCGAGCTGTACGTGCCAACAAGCCCGAGCTCGATGAAGATTCCATTAACCTCATATTGAAGAAAGCCCGATCGCATTATGCGTGGAAAGATGAGCCTGTGTCCGAACAGCAGCTCAGAACTCTGTACGAGATTACTGCTGCCGGTCCAACCAGTATGAATACTTGCCCTGCAAGATTCGTATTTGTTCAAAGTGAAGAGGGCAAAGAGCGTCTTGCCAAGTCGTTAAAAGAAAAAAATGTCGACAAAATGAAGTCAGCGCCGGTTACGGCCATTATTGCTTACGATCTGAGCTTTTGGGAGTCTTTGCCATACCTGTTTCCACACGAGGACCGTCGAGGATTTTTTAAAGGTAAGCAAGCGTATATAGAAGATACCGCGTTCCGTAACTCGACATTGCAAGGAGCTTATTTCATGATTGCCGCGCGCGCTATCGGCTTGGATGTCGGGGCCATGTCGGGATTCTCGAATGAAATAGTCGATGAAGAATTTTTTGCCGGGACCTCACTTAAATCTAATTTTCTATGCAATCTCGGATACGCTGATGAAACTGCATTGTTTCAGAAGCTGCCACGATTCGCCTTTGAAGATGCATGTTCATTTTTGTAAAGCTTTGCGTACAAGGCTTAAGAAAACTCAAAAATTAACGGTAACGAGCAATAAGTCACTATGGCCATAAAGATAAAAAACACGGTTACCTTAAAGGCAGAAGCTAATTGCCCGAGCCACTCACTTGCCAACGTAACTGTGCGGGATTTAACTTTCCCCATCGATGAACCCACAGAAAGGGGTGGAACGAATCAAGGGCCAACACCTACCGATACTGCGCTTGCGGCTCTCATTGGTTGTACCAATGTTATTGGCCATAAGTGTGCGGACAAGCTCGCCATTGATATCGGGCATCTGGATATCAGCGTAAGTTGCGCGTTCGATCGGCGCGGGGTCACGCTTGCAGAGGAAATCGATACACCATTCCAAAGCATCGTTTTAAACGTCACTTGCCACGGGCCCGCAACACAACAAGAGATCGATCTTGTTGCAACCGAAGTTGCTAAATATTGTCCACTATCCAAGTTGTTTCGCCAGGCGGGAACAACGATTGAAGAGAATTGGCAAACTGCATAAGACAGATAGCTGAAAAGTAAACCACGTTAAGTTAAATCACGAGGAGTAAGTTATGAGTATTAAAATTTGCCGCGCACTTGCCGTACTGGTAATGAGCACAGCCTTCGCCGCACCAGGCCTTGCAGCAGAAAAAATCAAAGCCGTCGTCATTGATGGTTATCCCGCCAAAGCCATGTGGGTTAGTGAGTTCACTAATTTTTATATCCCCGAAGTAGACAAGCGGCTTGCTAAAACCGGCAACTACGAAATGGACTGGCAAGAAAGCTATGGTGGTTCAATCGTAAAGCCGAAGGGCGTATTGGAGGGTATCAAGCTCGGCTTAGGTGATATCGGGATTGTCACGACTATTTTCCATTCATCAAAGTTGCCGAGTCAGGCGGTTGCCGCTGTTTCACCATTTATCGCAGCAGATGCCAGAGCGGTTGCCAAGGCTGTGGATGAAATAGCGAAAGAATTTCCCACCATGCAAAAAGAGTTCGAAAAACAAAACCAGGTTTATCTGGCCACTGGCGTCGTGTTGGATACCTATCAGGTTTTTAGTAGTCAACCGGTAACGTCCTTAAGTGATATTGAAGGCGGAAAGGTTGCTGGCGCAGGCATGAACATGCGTTATGTTGAAGGCATTAAAGATGCGGTTGGTGTTCGTGGTGGTCTAACCGATTTTTATAGCATGTTACAAACGGGCTTGGTTGATCACGCCATGTTATGGCCAGAAGCTGCCAAAACGTTCAAAATTGCCGAAGTAGCACCTTATATGCTTAAAGCTGATCTTGGTGCGGTTAATTCAAAAACGGTTACAGCCAATGCTGATTTCTGGAAAAAACTTCCAGATGAAGTAAAAGAAGTATTAACTGAAGTTGCTGTTTTATACCGCGATCATGTTGCAGGCGTAGCCATGGACCGCGCAAGTGAAAGCCGCGATGCTTATGTAGCAGCCGGTGGGACTATCGTAGAAGTTTCTCAAGCCGATAGAGCGGCATGGGCTAATGCCATGCCTAATATTGCCTCTGAATGGGCGAAAGATCTGGACGGTAAAGGAGAGCCGGGCACAGAAATGTTGAATGCGTTCATTGATAAGTTGAAGGCTGGCGGTTTTACCCCCACTCGAGATTGGGCGGCAGAGTTATAGAGCCGTTTTAATCTGTTTTAAGTAAGGCAGTATTTGTTCTTATCAAATGCTGCCTTACTTTTATTGTCGTCTCATCAATGCCTTATGAAAACACTCTTAATTAGAATCAAGCAATTCGCTGATGGGATAGCCATTGCGGCGAACGTAGTGGGCACACTAGTGGTATTGGCGTTGGTGTGTGTGGTCAACTTCGATGTGTTTTTACGTGGGTCAGGCAGGCAGCCTTTTCTGGGAGCGGTGGAAATTGTGCAGTTTTCCATGGTGCTTATTGTGTTTTTGCAGTTGCCCGATGTGGTAAGGGTAAATCGGTTAACGCGATCAGATGGTTTTCTCTCTATTACGGGGCATCGATTCCCGGTATTTTCATCCATTTTGAATCGGGTTATCAACGCACTGGCCAGTGTGTTTATGTTGCTTGTTGCTGTGGCAATGTGGCCCGAATTTCTCGATATGTATGAAACCAAAGATTATTTTGGTGTGCCCGGCGTATTCACCGCGCCTTGGTGGCCCATTAAGCTTGTCATTTTTTTAAGTGCATCACTCACGTGTTTTCTGTTTGCGTCTATGGCGCTACTACCAAAGCAACCTGACGCGGACAAAAGCGGTTCTATAGACGCGATTAAACCGAAAGCAGATATCTCATGACTCCTATCGAAATTGGCCTGATCTCGGTACTGGCAATTGTCGTGCTGATCTATCTGGGTGTATACATTCCAATTGCGCTGGGTGTTGTGTCGTTCGTTTCGATTTGGCTTATGCGAGATAATTTTGATCTTGCAATGAATCTTCTAAAGATTGCGTTAAGCGACAGTGTTATGGAGTACACGTTTGCGACAGTGCCCCTGTTTACCTTTATGGGGCTCATAGTCTCAAAAGCCGGGCTAGGTCGTGATATTTACGATGTCATGAACGTGGGGTTCAGAAAAATCACTGGCGGTATCGGTATGGCAACCGTTGGGGCCAATGCGGTATTTGCTGCGGTGACAGGTTCTTCTATCGCATCAGCTTCGGTTTTCTCAACCGTTGCGGTTCCGCAGATGCTTCGGCATGACTATAACCCTCGCTTTGCGGTTGGTGTCGTCGCGGGTTCCTCTGTTCTTGGAATGATTATCCCACCGTCTGCCATGCTCATCATCTATTCGTTTGTAGCGGAGCAGTCAGTTGGCGATATGTTTGTCGCCGGCATCATCCCCGGCCTGATGTTAGCGGCGGCGTACATTGGTGCAATTGCATTTTTCGGACGTTTTGTGCCGTCTTTTATTGGTGGTAAGACGGCAGATGATGAATACGAACCTATGGGTAAGCGGGAGTTGCTCTCGAAAACATTGCCTTTGGTGACGCTAATCGTTGTGGTGCTGGGTGGTATTTATACGGGTTGGCTTACACCGGTTGAAGCTGGTGCGGCAGGTGCGGCTGTTGGATTGATCATTGCGCTAATACGCAGACAAATGACACCAAAGAAGTTCTGGGAAGCACTTATTGAAACTGGCCATATTACGGCGGCAATTTTGTTCCTGATTACAGCTGCCTCTATTTATAGCCGAATGTTGGGTCTTGCGGCGTTGCCCAATGAGCTCGGCGATATTATCGCACGTAACCAATTCAGTTTCGCCATGGTCATGGTTATCTATGTTTGCCTGATGCTGTTTCTTGGAACCTTGCTTGATACGGCATCGATCATACTCATTGTTGTACCACTTTTTCTGCCGATCATAGAAGCGCTGGGATTAAGCCCGGTTTGGTTTGGCATTGTCACGGTGGTTGGTGCAGAGATTGGGTTGTTAACCCCGCCGCTTGGCATAAGCTGTTTTGTTATAAAGTCCACGCTTAACGATGACAGAATAGCTTTAAAAGATGTATTTCTAGGTGCATTGCCGTTTGCGTTCGTAATGCTGCTGGTTTTGATTCTTTTAATACGATTTCCGGTAATTAGTACTGTACTCACTTAACCAATTTTCGCGAGCTTCACTATGCACAATGTAACCAGTGACAATATTACCGATGTGTTTCTTTCCTATTTCGGCAACGACACTGATCCTAGGCTTGTGGAAGTAATGACGAGTCTTGCCACGCATTTACACGCGTTTGCAAAAGAGACCAAGCTAACCCATCAAGAATGGCAAGTGGGTTTGGATATACTCCGGCGCGCAGGTGAAATCACCACGCCGGAAAGAGACGAATTTGTTCTGCTATCCGATGTGTTGGGCTTGTCGTCTTTGGTCGATATGATCAATTCACCAGAGAAGGGTACAAGCTCAAGTGTGTTGGGACCTTTTCATATATCTAATCCACCCGCCATGGACTTAGGTGCAGATTTAAAGCAGCATTTCGATGGTGAGCTGGTGCTAGTGAAAGGCAAAATCACTGACACTGACGATAAGCCGATTGCAGGTGCGACGCTCGACATCTGGCAGACGGCACCCAATGGGCTCTATTCATCACAAGACCCCGAACAGGACACCTACAGTTTTCACGCGTTGTTTACCACAAATGAAAACGGCGAATATTATTTCACCACGGTGCGTCCGGTTTGCTATACGGTACCAACCGATGGGCCCGTAGGCGATATGCTAAATGCAACAGGGCGGCATCCGTGGCGGCCATCGCACTTGCATTACATTATTAAGGCAGCTGGCTATCGCTCTTTAGTAACCGAAGTGTTTCCAGACGATGATCCATACCTTAATCAAGACACCGTGTTTGGTGTGCGAGATGATTTGATTATGCAATACGTAAAATGTCCCGCGTCCGAGTTCCCAGACTCTGGTTTCGACATGTCCGGTAAAGTTTCTGATGACTTTTCCGTGGTTGAATTCGACTTAAGCTTATCGCCTGACCCTGCAGCATGAGCATAATGTCCGGCACCGGCTTACTCGATACCTCTGTTGATACTGGCCGTACAGAATCGGCCACTCAACGCGTGTACGCGCAGTTGCGTAAGCAAATCATTATTGGTGATATTGCTCCGGGGGAAAAACTCAAAGTCGAGTCATTGAAAAAAACACTCGATTCTGGTGCATCACCCATTCGAGAAGCGCTGAGTCTATTAACATCCGATCAATTGGTTGAACGGTTCGATCAGCGGGGTTTTAGAGCAGCGCCTGCCAGTGTGGCACACTTTAATGAAATACTTGCGCTGCGCTGCCAATTGGATGTTATTGCATTGGATAAGAGTATCGCGATTGGCAATAACGCATGGGAAGAGCGCGTGGTATTGGCCAACCATCGATTGAATCAGGTGAAACCATCTAATTCTGACGAGTATGAAAGTCGACATAAGGATTTTCATATGAGTCTGTTGGATGCGTGCGAGTCGCCCATCTTAATCAGGTTTTGCGATCAGCTTTATGATCTCAATATTCGTTATCGTTATCTGGCTGGTAAATCTTTGCATTACAAAAAAAGGGATATTGCTATCGAGCATCAACACATCGTGGATGCGGTTGTAGCGCGCGATGCCGATTCAGCGAGCAAGCAACTGCGAAATCACTATGTTAGAACGGGCGAATTTCTCAGTGGAATATTTGATAGTTCGCCCATCGGTATCGCCAGTGACGATCACCAATAGCCATCAAAATCCTATAGCGTTTTTCAGTGGTACTGTTAGCATTTCACCCGCCATTAATTCCAGTGGCAATGTTTGACCATTAACCAACAACGACAGCCTGTCCAGACTGGCGTTCAGTATGACTTTGTCATCCGTGATGTTTAGATACAGCAGCGCAAACGGGTGTCCCAGTAACTCACCAAGCGGTGATGCGATAATGGCGCTTTTATCAGCGTTGATATTTATCGTTGCTGCGAACGCTTTGGCTAAATCCCCAACGGTTACCATGCCTGTGTATCCATCGGGCGAACCATTGCCTGCAAACCAGAGATTTATCTTGGCGTCGATGGCACCATCAAGGGTATCGGCGGTGGCGTCGATAGTTATTCTGGTATCAGGTGGAAAAGTTGCGCGGATAATTTCGAGGCCTTTACCGGTAAATAGCAATTTATCCGGTTCGTCAGAAGACGTTATGCCAGCAAAGTAGTCGGCGTTTGCAATCAGTGCTTTAACTTGAAATCCGGTTACGGCCGATTTCAGATCTAGCGAGCGAAGTGGAATGGCATCGGTAGCAATCGAGTTAACACCCATTGAAAAATTCACATAAGGTTCTTTATCAGCAAGTTTTTGATCCATTCCATAGTAAATGTCTTTCACTATGGCTAATGGTTCATCGGTGGAGTTATCGACTATTTTGGCTTCTGCTACATTTGCCTTCAGATTTATGTTGTAGAAGAATTTGGCAAGACTGGTCTCACCCTCTAACTTGCCCATGTCGAACTGGAACGTTAAATCTGATACCTCGCCACGCTCGTTTGAATTGTCAGTAATAAGCAATTTTGACAATTCGCCATCGCCTTGCATATTACCTTCGGCGTCGGTTAGTAAGTTGACGGTAGCTGCGCTACTGGTAATTACTGCCTCTTCACCCATATTCTCAACGGCATTAATTTTGATTTCGCTGGTTGTCGTACCGTCCATTGCGACGTCGGTGGTGATAACAAACGGCTCACCAGTGTCGAACGATGTCAGAAAATCGCGTTGTTCATCGTTTTTAATTTTATCAAGAGCCAGTGTGGTTACAATATTCGCAGCTCCAAAGCGGGCCGATTCCGGAACCATTCGAACTGGGGAATGGCTGATCTTGTGGTTCAATGTAAAAAGAACTTCCTGGCTATCCTCATCATTGAATCTGACTTCAGTTACAGCTGTGCTTTTCATGAACCCGGCATCGTAGTTCTTGGATTCGAACACGAGTATTCTCGTGCTGTTCATCTGTTCGAGAAATCGTTCATAGGCTGGCTGTGTTTGAGCGCCGCTGTAGAGAGTGGTTCCTGCCCATGAAGCCCCGGCAATTAATGGTAACGCCAATACTAGTTTTTTCATTGCAATGTCTCTTGAGTGGCAGGGCCGCGTATCGAAAGAATGAATACTGTGCCGAAAAATTCAAACACAGAACATCAGCCCTCGTTCAAGGCCAGCATATCAGGCTATTCTGGGCTGATATTGATCATGGGGATGTTTTCTTGCTAAATGATGCTGAAGCACGGCAAAACAGCGTATAGCCGCGTTATATTGATTTGTTGTAACAAACGAGATTGTCGTGACATTGACAGCGCGCCGTGACCTTTCAGGAGCGAAATCTTTGCTAAACTCAAGGCATTTCATTGAGCCAGAATCGACCGGATTCACTCTGGCGGTTCAACCCCGATTGACCTTTTTGACCAATTGACCTTATTGGAGTCGTCCTATGCTGTTTTCCGGCAGTACACAGTCGTTGAGTTTGAGTGAAAATGTGCTTGAGCTGGTATTTGATAGCCAGCAAGCGAAAGTGAATGTTCTGAACAAGGAAGCATTAGCTGAATTGGGAGACGTGGTTGCCTTGCTTGAGCAGCACAAGGACGCCAATGCCCTGGTGATCAGTAGCGCTAAAAGCAGTTTTATCGTTGGCGCAGATATCACAGAATTTCTTGACTATTTCAGTGCACCCGATAAAGAACTTGGCGATATGCTCAATCAGGTTAATGATCTGTTTAATCGAATTGAAGATCTACCTTATCCAACCATTACGCTTATCAATGGCGATGCTCAAGGCGGTGGCTTTGAAATTTGTTTGGCTACCGATTTTCGAATCGCATCGAACGATGCACGAGTTGGGTTGCCTGAAGTGAAGCTCGGGATTATGCCCGGTTGGGGTGGTTCGGTTCGTCTACCACGTTTGATCGGTATCGATAACGCTGTGGAATGGATGTGCACCGGTGCTACGAAACGTGCAGCTCCTGCGCTAAAAGAAGGTGCGGTTGATGCTGTGGTTAATGCAGATCAGCTAAAGGCTGGTGCTCAATCCATTATCGAACAGTGTGCAGCCGGTAAGCTTGATATCGTAAAGCGTCGGGAGCTTAAGAAAAATCCGCTTATGCTGACACCACTTGAGCTGGCAATGGCCTATGAGTCAGCTAAAGGGGTGGTTGGCGCAAAGGCCGGCCCGCATTACCCCGCACCGCTTACCATAATCGAAACCATCAAATCTCACGCCGATAAAGCCCGCGATACAGCGCTTCCGTTTGAGTCAGAAAGCTTTGTTAAATTGGCTAAAACCGATGTCGCTGAAAGTCTGGTCGGTATCTTTTTGAAAGATCAGCAGCTTAATAGAGCTGCGAAAAAAGCCATGGCCGCAGCGGCTAAAGTTGAGCAAGCAGCGGTACTGGGCGCAGGCATCATGGGTGGCGGTGTAGCGTATCAATCGGCATCTAACGGTGTACCTATTGTGATGAAAGACATCCGTCAGGAAGCGCTTGACGATGGTCTTGAAGAAGTCGGCAAGTTGCTGAACAAGCAGCTACAGCGAGGCAAGTTAAAACCGGAAGGCATGGCCAATGTGCTCAATGCCATCCAGCCGGCGCTGAGTTACGGGGAATTCAACGATGTGAATCTGGTGGTTGAAGCGGTTGTCGAGAACCCGAAAATAAAGCAGTCGGTATTGGCGGAGGTAGAGCAACAGGTCAGTGATGACACGATTATCACCACTAATACCTCAACCATCTCTGTGAATCTATTAGCCACGGCGTTAAAGCGCCCCGAAAATTTTTGCGGTATGCACTTTTTCAATCCTGTGCACAGAATGCCGCTGGTTGAGGTTATTCGGGCTGATACCTCTTCTGAAAAAGCCATTGCCACAACGGTTGCTTACGCAAAGGCCATGCGAAAAACGCCTATCGTTGTTAACGACTGCCCGGGATTTCTGGTTAACAGAATTCTATTCGCCTATTTCAGTGGTTTCAACAAACTCATTGCAGATGGTGGAAACCCACATCAAATAGATAAAGTCATGGAAAAATATGGCTGGCCTATGGGGCCTGCATACCTATTGGATGTGGTTGGTCTTGATACGGGTAAACACGCAGCAGCCGTTATGGCAGAAGGTTTTCCAGATCGCATGTCCAGTGGTGACGGTAGTGTTATCGATGCTATGTATCACGCAGAGCGGCTGGGCCAAAAGAACGGCATAGGCTTTTATAAGTACGAGCCTGATAGGAAAGGCAAACTGAAAAAACTTCCCGACCCTGATGGCGATGCAGTAGTGAAAACGGTTCAATCTACGCAGAAAGAATTTGAAGCCAGTGAAATCATCGAGCGACTCATGATACCTCTGTGTATTGAAACCGCGCGCTGTGTTGAAGACAACATTGTCAGTTCACCAGCCGAGGCAGACATGGGATTGGTTTACGGAGTGGGCTTTCCGCCATTCCGGGGTGGTGCGCTACATCATGTAGACAAAATCGGGCTAGAAAAATTTTGTAGCAGTGCAGACAAATACGAAGCACTCGGGCCGCTCTATCATCCCACCAATAATATGCGGGAGATGGCGAAAAGTAATACCGGTTTCTATACAGCAGCAACTAAAGGGGAAAAGTCATGAGCTTCGATGATAAAGACGTTGTTATTATTGATGGTGTGCGTTCTCCAATGTGTCGCTCTAAAGGCGGTGGCTTTAAGAATGTACGAGCAGAGAATCTATCGGCGGCGTTGGTTGCTGCGCTTTTCGAACGTAATCCCGATGCCGATATTAATGAAGTAGAAGACGTTGTCTGGGGTTGTGTTAATCAAACTCTAGAGCAAGGGTTTAACGTTGCCAGAGCGGTTGGTCTTATGGCTGGTGTGCCAAAAACTGCCGGCGCACAAACCGTGAGTCGTTTATGTGGCTCGTCGATGAGTGCTTTGCACATCGCTGCTCAAGGCATTATGAGCGACTATGGCGATGTGTTTGTAGTTGGTGGTGTAGAGCACATGCAGCATGTACCTATGATGCATGGCATCGATCTGAACCCCGCCATGAGTAAGTACATGGCTAAAGGCTCCATGATGATGGGCTTGACCGCTGAAATGCTCAGCAATTTACATAAGGTAAGCCGTGAGCAGCAGGATGAATTTGCATTACGTTCTCATAAGCGGGCTCATGCTGCAATGGTGGAGGGGCGCTTTGCAAACGAAATAGTGCCCATTGAAGGGCATGATGAAAACGGTATGTTGTCGCTTATTGAGCACGATGAAGTCATTCGCGCCGATGCGTCGCTGGAAGCATTGGCATCGTTAAGACCCGCTTTTGTTCCGGTTACTGGAACCGTCACAGCGGGATCATCTTCTGCTATATCTGACGGCGCTTCTGCCATGCTGGTGATGTCTGGCAGGAAAGCCAAAGAGCGTGGTTTAAAGCCAATAGCACGTATGAAGAGTATGGCCGTGAGTGGTTGCGACCCTGCCATCATGGGATACGGGCCGGTTCCTGCCTCTAAGAAGGCGCTGGAACGAGCTGGTATGAGCGTCAGCGATATGGATCACGTAGAGTTAAATGAGGCTTTCGCTGCTCAATCGATACCGGTGTTAAAAGATTTAGGCTTGCTCGATGACATGGATAAGAAAGTTAATCTGAATGGTGGTGCCATTGCTCTCGGGCATCCATTGGGTTGTTCAGGTACCCGAATCTGTACAACACTTTTAAATGTCATGCAGCAGAACGACAGTCAGTTCGGATTGGCAACAATGTGTATTGGTATGGGTCAAGGGGTTGCAACCGTGTTTGAACGGCTGAAGTAATTTGCTAGTCAAACATAACAAGCATAAAAAAGACCGGCAATTGCCGGTCTTTTTCAGTTTTAGGGTAACCAGCCGACTTCGCCCAACTTATACTGCGGACCATCCGCCGGAATATTGGAATAACGCCATAAGCGGCTGAGCGAAACATTATCTATCCGAAACGATACGCTTGTTTCTAATGGCAATGCCAGCGCGTTATGCAGTGCGGCCAGGATAGTGCCCCGGTGTGCAACAACAACGATGTCTTCGCCTGCGTATTGCTCATGCATATCGTCTGTGAAATCGGCTACGCGCTTTGCAAGATCTGAAAAACTTTCTCCGTTAGGCGTGGTATCAAATGGTGACGCCGGGAAAAAGCCAAGGTAGCTGTCTTCCCTTTCTGCCATCAGTTCAACGATTTTGCGACCGTTATAATCGCCAAAGTCCATTTCGATAATGCGTTCATCTTGAATCAGGTTCTTAGCCGTTGCGCCGGCCGCAAGTAAGGCATCGGCCGTTTGTTTGGTGCGGATTAAGGGGCTGTAAAACCACGTTGCGTTGGTTGGCAATCTTGCAGCAACACCACTGAAAACGTTTTGGTCGCTGCAATCGCAATCGAGATCCAGGCTGCCGTACATAATGTCTTTGACTTCCGGCACCGGCGCATGGCGCACCCACCAGAAACGCGTTGCATGGCTATCGCGGGGCAATCGGGCGAGAATTTTGTCATCCATTGGTGGTAATGTGGTGTTAAAAATAAGATTAGCGAGTATACCGTGAGCGACTCGGAAATTCGGTTAAATCAACTCCGCGATGCTATTGATCGTTCCAGAGATGATTTAGTGGCATTGACGCAAGCATTAATTCAGATTCCCACCCTGAATCCGCCTGGCGATTGCTATCTTGAAATATGTGAGTTGCTTCATAAGCGCCTAAAACCGCGCGGTTTCAATACAGAGCTTATTCGGGCTGTGGGCGCGTTGGGTGACAGCGATAAACACCCACGCTGGAATATCATTGCGCGCCATGATGGTAAGCATGCTGGCCAATGCGTGCATTTCAATTCACACACCGATGTCGTTGACGCTGGCGATGGCTGGTCAGTCGACCCTTTTGCAGGTGTTGTTAAAGACGATCGAGTTTATGGTCGTGGCGCCTGTGATATGAAGGGTGGTCTGGCGGCTTCCATTATCGCTGCTGAGGCTTTTATTGAAACCTTTCCTGACTATTCAGGGTCGATTGAAATTTCTGGTACCTGCGATGAAGAATCTGGTGGGTTTGGTGGCGTTGCCTATTTGGCGGAAAAAGGCTGGTTCAATCCTGAGAGAGTGCAACATGTCATTATTCCGGAGCCTTTAAATAAAGACAGAATTTGTCTGGGCCATAGAGGTGTTTTGTGGACCGAAGTTGAAACCTTTGGTCATATTGCTCACGGTTCAATGCCGTTTCTCGGTGATTGCGCCGTGCGCCACATGGGCGCGGTGGTGAACGCGTTTGAAGAGAATCTGTTTCCCGCATTGGCCAAAAAGCAAACCACCATGCCTGTGGTTCCTGATGGGGCACGTCAATCAACGTTAAATATCAATTCCATACACGGCGGACTCGCCGAACCTGAGGAAGGTTACACAGGTTTACCCTCGGCACTGGTGCCAGACCGTTGTAGAATGGTGCTGGACCGCCGGTTTCTGATGGAAGAAAACCTTGAAGATGTCCGTTCCGAGCTGCATGATGTACTGGAATCGGTCGGCGAGAGCAGAGACAACTTTCGCTATGAGACGCGCGAGCTGTTTTCAGTCTTGCCAACGATGACCGAGAAGAATGCGCCGGTTGTGCAGGCTGTGTCCGCCGCTATAAAAAGCGAAATGGGTTGTGAGCCAGACTACGTTGTCTCACCCGGTACCTACGATCAAAAACACATTGATCGTATTGGCCGTTTGAAAAATTGTATAGCCTATGGACCGGGCATACTCGATCTGGCGCATCAACCCGATGAATATGTTGGTATACAAGATATGCTCGACTCAGCAAAAGTCATGGCGCAGTCGCTGATAACGTTGCTATCGGTTGAATGAAGTTTGGCGGTAAAAGTTTGGTAGTTAAAATATGTTAGAGCAAAGTTTATTAAATAAAGTTTGTTAAATAAGTTTTGCTACAAAAAGTCAGTTAGATAAAGAACGTTAAATAAAAAAGTATCAGGAGCTCGAAGTGAAGACTATAAATATTTCGCGTGCGCTAGTGCTAGCATTATTTGTTGCAGGCTCTGCACACGCAGCAAAAACCGATGTCACACTGGGTATGCAGCTTGAGCCGCCCAATCTGGATCCTACCGGTGGTGCAGCTGCAGCTATCGACGAAGTAGTTTATGCCAATATTTTCGAAGGCCTTACCCGATTTGGCCCGGATGGAAGCGTTATGCCTGCATTGGCAAAGACATGGACTATCAGCGAAGACGGTTTAACCTATACGTTCGAGCTTCAGGAAGGGGTCACATTCCATGATAACTCTACCTTCGATGCAGACGACGTTAAGTTCTCTATCGATCGCGCAATGGCAGAAGACTCTACCAATGCGCAGAAGCAACTGTTTGCCAATATAGAGAGCGTTGAAAATGTTGACGGCGCAGCGGTTATCAAGCTTAAAACAGCTGACGGAAACTTGTTATTTAATCTGGCTTGGGGTGATGCTGTCATGGTTGCGCCAGAGTCGGTAGAAACACTGGCTACGGCACCGATTGGTACGGGGCCGTTTATATTCAAAAATTGGGTGCAAGGCTCACAGATAGAACTGGAAAAAAATCCGGCCTATTGGGGTGAAGAAATTGCACTTGAAAAGGCCACGTTTAAATTTATTAGTGAACCCACTGCGGCCTTTGCAGCCATGATGGCTGGCGACCTGGATGCATTCCCGAATTATCCAGCTCCTGAAAACCTTGCTCAGTTAGAGGCAGACCCACGTTTCGCGGTTGTGCTTGGTTCAACCGAAGGTGAAACCATATTATCGACGAATAATAAACAGCCACCCTTGGATAACGTGCTGGTTCGACAAGCTATTGCTCATGCAATTGATCGCTCGGCCATTATCGAAGGTGCCATGTACGGTTACGGCACACCCATCGGCTCTCACTTTGCGCCACACAATCCAGCCTATGTCGACCTTACTGGCAATTCGGCTTACGACCCTGAAAAATCCAAGGCATTGCTAAAAGAAGCGGGTATGGAAGACGGATTTACCACGACATTAAAGCTGCCCCCACCAGCTTATGCTCGCCGAGGTGGTGAAATTATTGCGGCCCAGCTGCGTGCAGTGGGTATTAGTGTGGAAATCAGTAATCTTGAATGGGCGCAATGGCTTGAGCAAGTGTTTAAAGGAAAAGATTTTGGCCTAACCATTGTGTCTCACACTGAGCCTATGGACATTGGTATTTACGCCAAGCCAGATTACTATTTTCAATACGACAACCCAACGCTGCAAGGCTTAATGGTGGACTACAACGCAGAAACCGATACAGCCAAGCGCACTGAAATTTTGCAACAGGCACAAAAGATTATCAGTGAAGACTACGTTAACGGCTACTTATTTCAATTAGCCAAAACGGGCGTGGCCAGTAGTAAGTTGAAAGGCTTATGGGAAAATTCACCAACTCAGGCTAACGATCTTACCGGTGTTTACTGGGAAGACTAACTTCTCAATATATAGCTATAAGCTTTGTTGACATAAGTTGTATCGCTATATGCTAAACGCAGTTGTGCTTGTGATCCCTTGCAAGCACAACTGAGGCGCAAAACACTTCCGTGCTTCATTATCTAATCAAACGAACGCTTATTCTTCTGGCCACGCTAATCGTGGCCAGCTTGGTGGTGTTCGTTACTATTGAAGTGGTTCCAGGTGATCCAGCATCGTACATGTTGGGGTTAAACGCACAAGAAGATACGGTAGCCGCACTCAGGGCCGAGCTGGGTTTGGATAAATCCCGTGTTGCTCGTTACTTCAGTTGGGTTGGCGGACTGGTCACTGGTGATTTTGGTACGTCTTATACCTATCGAACGCCCGTTGCTGACATGGTTGCCGATAGAATGTGGGTGTCCTTACCGCTGGCAATCTATGCGCTACTGCTTTCAACCCTAATAGCGTTTCCGGCTGGTGTTTATGCTGCTAGCCGTCGTGGCGGCACAACCGATACGGTCGTTATGGCGCTTACTCAGCTTGGTGTGGCCATACCTAATTTCTGGTTCGCCATGCTGTTGGTATTGTTGTTTGCGATAAATCTTGGCTGGTTTTCTGCGGGAGGTTTTCCCGGTTGGGATGCAGGCGTGTTTCAGGCGCTGAAGTCGTTAACCTTGCCTGCCATTGCCTTGGCTCTACCCCAGGCTTCCATTCTTACCCGCGTTATGCGTTCATCATTACTCGATGTGTTGAATGAAGACTACATGCGCACAGCGCGTGCAAAAGGATTAACGCGCAGGCAGGCACTATGGAAACATGCATTACGCAATGCCATGGTGCCGGTGTTAACCATTATTGGTTTACAGTTTTCTTTCCTGTTAGCCGGTGCGATTATTATCGAAAATGTGTTTTATCTGCCTGGACTTGGCAGGCTGATATTCCAGAGCATTGCCAGTCGCGACTTAATTGTTGTAGAAAGTGTGGTTATGTTACTGGTGCTGGCAGTAGTACTCGTTACGTTCCTCGTCGATCTTGCCTATGCGTGGGTTGATCCTCGCTTACGAGGTGCGCGATGAAGCTGCGTAGTTTGCTGCCGGGTGCCGTTCTTGTGCTGTTGTTCTTCAGTGCAGCCTTGGTGTCTTATCTTTGGACACCTTTCGACGTTACCCTTATCGATATTAAGTCGCGCTTTCAATCTTCAAGCGCCGTGCACTGGTTGGGCACCGATCACTATGGCCGCGATATGTTGTCTATGCTCATGGTCGGGGCACGCACATCCATTGCGGTGGCGATTGTTGCGGTTGGCATTGGCATGCTTGTGGGTGTGCCACTCGGGCTTGCAGCCGCTGCCAATCGCGGGCGTTTTCTCGATGAATTTATTATGCGGGGCAACGATCTGGTTTTCGCTTTTCCAGCGCTGCTTATCGCCATCATGATTACAGCGGTTTACGGTGCGGGTGCGTTAAACGCGATTATCGCCATTGGCATATTTAATATACCGGTGTTTGCGCGTTTATCACGCGGCGCGGCCCTTAGCCTGTGGAAGCGGGATTTTATTCTTGCTGCACGTGCGGCCGGCAAGGGCGCGAGCAGAATTTCGGTTGAGCATATCTTGCCGAACATCATGAATTTACTCATCGTTCAAGGCACCATTCAGTTTTCGCTGGGTATATTGGCCGAAGCCGGGCTCTCGTTTGTGGGTTTGGGGGCACAACCGCCGATACCCAGTTGGGGGCGAATGTTGGCCGACAGTCAAACACTGATTATGACAGAGCCACAATTGGCGCTTTATCCCGGCTTGGCTATTTTACTTACCGTGTTGGGCTTGAATCTTCTGGGTGATGGGCTGCGAGATTGGCTCGATCCGAGGTTGCGCCGTGAGCGATAGTTTATTGCAACTCAATGGCGTGAGCCTGTCTATTTATGACACGCCCATTTTGCACGACGTGTCTTTGCAGGTCTCCTCGGGTTCGGTGCTCGGTATTATTGGTGAGAGCGGGTCAGGAAAATCCATGACCGCATTTTCCATTATGCAGTTGCTACCAGCAGGTTCTGAGCTAAGAGGCAGCATTGTGTTCGATGGCGTGCAGCTCGATGCACTGGATGAGACGCAGTTGTGCAACATACGTGGTAACGACATCGGTATGGTTTTTCAGGAACCAATGACAGCACTGAACCCGGTGCAAACCATTGGCGCACAAGTTGCCGAATCTATTGCGCTGCATAAATCGGTTAGCGCTAAAGAGGCCCTTGTTCAAGCGGCAGCTGTATTGGAACGCGTTGGTCTGCCTAACAAAGCATTTCCATTGTCACGCTATCCCCATGAGCTTTCTGGTGGTCAGCGGCAGCGTGTGGTTATTGCGATCGCCGTTGCGCTCGAACCCAAATTGTTAATAGCAGATGAGCCGACCACGGCACTTGATGTAACGACGCAAGCTGAAATATTGAATCTGTTGAAAAAGCTGGTTGATGAATCAGACATGGCGATGATTCTTATTACCCATGATTTGGCAGTAGTCTCTGAGGTGGCAGACCACTTAGTAATTATGCGTCATGGGCGCATTCTTGATAGCGCGCCGACACGGCAGATTTTTAACGAGCTTAAACACCCGTATACCAAAGCCTTATATACAGCGTCTAGTCATTCACCTGAACGGGCCACCCAACCGGACACGCAAGCACCTCTGCTGGAGCTAACCGGGTTGGTGTGCGAATATCCGGTGGGGCAGCGTCCCATATTTGGCAAGCGAAAGACGTTTCGGGCGGTCGATGAGGTGAGTTTGGCCATTTATGCAGGCGAAAGTGTGGGTTTGGTGGGTGAAAGTGGTTGTGGGAAATCCACCTTGGCCAGAGCACTGTTAGGTCTCTCGCCGGTTAAGGCTGGTCAAATAAGCTTGCGCGGTGAAACCCTGAGCATTGATGCTGGTTTCTCCCGGGCGGTGCGCCGCGAGATGCAAGTGGTGTTTCAGGATCCGTACAGCTCCTTCAACCCGCGCCATCGCGTTGGCCGCTTGATCTCAGAGCCACTGCATGTGCTCGACTCGCAACCATCTGCGGCCGAGCTCAAAGCGTTGATACGCTCAACGCTTGAAAGTGTTGGCCTCGATGAAGTCGATGCCGATAAATACATACATGAGTTTTCCGGTGGGCAACGGCAGCGCATCGCCATAGCCAGAGCACTGATTATTCGCCCGGCACTGATCATTCTTGATGAAGCAGTATCGGCACTTGATGTATCGGTACGGGCGCAAATTCTGGATTTGTTGGCGGAGCTAGCCAATACCCATGCGTTGGCTTATCTGTTTATATCGCATGATTTATCCGTTGTGCGAAGAATTACCGACAGAGTGTTGGTTATGAAGAACGGCAGCATTGTTGAACGCGGCGATACGGAACAGGTGTTTGCCTCTCCTCAAAACAGTTATACAAAAAATTTGCTGGCTGCAGCACCACAGCTACCGGCAACATCAGCACAGGTAATTTGAACCATGACAAATCCATTAGAGACATTCGGATTCGACTCCACGCATTGTTTTATTGGTGGACAATGGCAAGCGCCGATTAACGGTGAAACGCTTGAACTCACCAACCCGTCCACGGGCGAACCGTTGTGCGCAATTGCGCGAGGTACAGCCGACGATATTGATGCAGCCGTTGCCGCTGCACAAACGGCATTGCAAACCGGGTGGGGCAGAGCAACCGCATTGCAGCGGGGGCGATTGCTGAGTCGTTTAGGGCAGTTGGTATTGGATAACGTTGATGAACTTGCCATGCTCGAAGCGCTGGATGTGGGCAAGCCTCTAAAGCAGGCGCGGGCAGATGCCATTGCACTTGCTCGCTATTGTGAATTTTATGCCGGAGCTGCAGATAAGGTTCACGGTGAGACCTTACCCTACCTTGAAGGTTATACCGCCTATACGATGCGTGAGCCGCATGGTGTGACGGGCCACATTGTGCCTTGGAATTACCCCATGCAAATCATTGGTCGCTCTGTAGGTGCGGCATTAACCATGGGCAATGCCTGTGTGTTAAAGCCGGCCGAAGAAGCATGTTTAACAGCGTTAGCTTTTGCCGAGTTGGCATCGCAGGCGGGGCTTCCCACAGGTGCGTTGAATGTTGTACCGGGCTTGGGAGACGAAGCTGGCAGTGCATTAAGTTCGCACGTTGGTGTGAATCACATTTCGTTTACAGGATCGGTTGCCACCGGTGGTCGAGTACAAAGCGCGGCTGCCAAGTGGGTTATCCCGGTGACGCTTGAATTGGGTGGCAAGTCGGCGCAAGTGGTGTTTGACGATGCCGATATGGAAGCAGCCTTGCCGTTTCTGGTGAACGCAGGCATTCAGAATGCAGGACAAACCTGTTCTGCATCATCGCGGCTGTTGATACAGCGAGGTGCCTATGATGCGTTACTTCATCGATTGGCAGAACGCTACTCTACTTTGCAAGTAGGCAGTGCAATTCAAGACCTTGATTTAGGGCCGTTGATAAGCGCTCGACAAAAAGAGATTGTGAGCGGTTATATTCAACGAGGCAACGACTTACAAAAAGTTGCGGAAGGCGTGATGCATGAAGAGGCCGGAAACGGTCATTTTGTTGTGCCAACCCTGTTTGCTGATGTTCCGCCCGATCATGTATTGGCACAGGAAGAAATTTTCGGCCCAGTGCAAGTGGTTATACCGTTTGATGATGAAGATGATGCACTCAGCATCGCCAATGGCACGCCGTACGGATTGGTTGCATCCGTTTGGACCAACGACGGCGCGCGGCAATTTCGTATGGCGAAATCGCTGCGTGCCGGACAAGTGTTTATTAATAACTACGGTGCTGGCGGTGGGGTAGAGCTGCCCTTCGGTGGTGTGGGCAAATCCGGGCACGGTCGTGAGAAAGGCTTTGAAGCATTGTACGGTTTTTCCGCATTGAAAACCGTTGCTGTGTCGCATGGTTAATCGTGATATTTAGGTTGTATTGCGCTGCAACCGGTAACTCGTCTGGTAGTCGCGTGGAACACACGCATGGAAAATAAATGAAGCCTGGAAAATTAAATCTCATTACTGATGTACCGGGAATTCGGGTCGGTAACGCGCAGGACAATAAAATTAAAACCGGCGTCACCGTATTAACAGCCGACGAGCCATTTCTTGCCAATGTGGATGTAATGGGTGGTGCGCCCGGTACGCGCGAAACCGATTGCCTTGCGGCTGAAAATCTGGTGAGTGATGTTGATGCTATCGTGCTGGCTGGCGGGTCTGCCTTTGGTTTGGATGCAGCTTCAGGTGTGACTGATGCATTGGCAGAATCTGGTCTTGGATTCCGTGTTGGGCCAGTCACTGTGCCAATTGTTCCGGCAGCAATAATTTTTGACTTGATCAATGGTGGCGACAAGCAATGGAATGAAAACCCCTATAAACAGTTGGGAAGAGATGCTTTAGCGGCTTGCGACACCGACTTTACTCTCGGCACTGCCGGGGCAGGCGTTGGCGCCACTACAGCCATAATAAAAGGTGGTTTAGGGTCGGCATCTGTCGTGTTGCCCAGTGGCCACACCGTTGGTGCGCTGATTGTTGCGAATCCACATGGCAGCCCGTTGGTACCCGACTCTCATCAGTTCTGGGCTGCACCGTTTGAAGTGGAAAACGAGTTTGGTGGTTTGGGCGTGTGCACAAACACCCAGCCTTTGTTTCAACCGAAAAACGAAAAGCTTGCAGCGTACGAAGCGAAGGCGAATACAACTATCGGCATAGTCGCAACTGATGCTGTGTTAGATAAGGCGCAGGCGAAACGATTCGCCGTTGCAGCACAAGATGGCATCGCACGATCGGTGGTACCCTCACACACCTTGTTCGATGGCGATTTGCTGTTCGGTGTGTCCACCCGCAAAAAAGCCATTACGAATGAAGATGTGGTTTTACACATGGCTTTAGGACATGCAGCCTCACTCTGTGTTGCACGTGCACTTAGCCGGGCGGTGTATCTGGCAGAAAGTTTTCCCGACGATACCCTGCCAACCTGGCAAAGCCTGCATGGTCAACACAGCCAATAGTCAGTCAACGAAAACCTGCAAACAATAACCAAACAAGAGAAATTCATGAGCAAAGTCACCATCGCTTTAGATGAAATACATTCCATGAGTAAGCTTGCGCTGACTAAGCACGGGGCGTCCGATTGGATAGCAAACGAAGTAGCCAACGCCATTCGTAAAGCGGAAGCCACTGGCAACCTTATTTGTGGCCTGTATTATCTGGAAAGTTATTGTAAACAGTTACAAACGGGCCGTGTTAAGGGCGATGTTGAACCTGTGGTGAGTTTACCCAAGTTAGCCACCGTGAAAGTCGATGCCGGTTTTGGTTTTGCTCAATCGGCCTTCAGCAGAGGACTGAAAGAGGCGATTAACACCATAAAAACAACCGGCACTTGCTCACTTGCCATTTGCCATGCGCATACCTGTACCTCGTTGGGCTATTTTACCGAACAGATTGCAGAAGCTGGCTTGGTTGGTATTGGTTTTACCAATGCATCTGCTGTGGTGTCACCGCCTGGTGGCAACAAAGCACTTATTGGTACGAACCCCATCGCGATGTCGGTACCGGCTAAAGACGGTGGTGTTGCGTTTCAATTCGATCAGAGCACCAGTGCGGTTGCTTTGGGAAAAATCACCATGGCGGCGGCAGCCAACGAATCTATACCGCTAGGGTGGGCAGTCGATTCGGAAGGTAAGCCAACGACGGATCCTCACGCTGCGCTGAAAGGTTCATTGGTTTCTACTGGTGGTTATAAAGGCTATGGGTTTGGATTAATGGCCGAGGTGTTGGCAGCAGCGATTACTGGCAGTGTTAACTCGCTGGACGTTAAAGGGCTTAAAGTGCCCGAAGGCGAACCGCATAATCTGGGGCAGTTTTATTTTTTAATCGACCCGGAAGCGGTTTCGGGTGATGTGTTTTGGCAACGGTTATCGCGATTAAGTGAGGCGGTGGATGAGCAGGAAGGCGCAAGGTTGCCCGGTTCAATGCGAACATTGCCGCAGGAAGTTTCCATAGATGAGAGTGTGTGGAAGCTGACGAAAACGTTGGCGGGTTAGTGTTTGAATAGCTACAGAACTCGAATTACACCGCGACAAAGACGATACTAACGAGCAACGTCTAGAAGCACCGATAGAACGAACCGATAGAACGGACCGATAGAACGAACCGATAGAACGAACCGACAGAAAGTTGTGTGGTAATCAACGCCAGTTCTAAAATCATATTGCGATATAGGGCCGACCAAGTTCGAACCGCACGCAGGCGTGTTCATACGTTTATATAAAAGCCGTGAGCAAGCCGATTGTAAAAACTGCAAAATTCGACAACTGAACAGTGGATCTGTATCCATAAGTTTACAAAGACTCTATGATTACACTTTCAATTGTGGTGGATACGAAACCAAATGGACGCTATCGACGCTGACACTGGAAATATACTGGAAAAAATCGACAAATGGCTGGACGGATTTTTCCGCCTGTTGCCTAACATTGCCGTCGCTATCGTAGTGTTGTTAATTACGATTGTAATTGCAGTGTTGCTTGCAAAGTTTGTTCGTAAACGTGCAATGAAACGTGATCGACCCAGCCTTGGTGAAGTGGGTTCTTCAATGGTCAAATGGGGGATCATCCTTCTGGGGGTCATGCTGGCCGTCACTATCGTTGCGCCGTCGGTAAAACCAGCAGATATACTGGCTGGGTTAGGTGTAGGTTCCGTTGCCATAGGTTTTGCATTCAAGGACATTCTGCAGAATATGCTGGCCGGTATTCTTATTCTGCTGCGGCAGCCGTTTGAGCTAGGTGATCAAATCGTGTCTGGAGGGCATGAAGGCACCGTCGAGAAAATTGAAACACGGGCCACGCTAATCAAAACTTACGACGGTAAACGGGTCGTTATTCCCAACTCACAGATCTACACCAATTCAGTGGTTGTTAATACAGCATACGATCATATTCGTTCCGAGTACGATATTGGGATTGGGTGTAACGACGATTGGGATAAAGCCAAAGAGTTGATTCTGGAGGCGGCTAATGAGTGCGAAGGTGTGATTACCGATCCGGCACCAGAAGTCTTGCCCGTGGCGATAGCCGATTTCTCAAACAACATTCGCTTGCGTTGGTGGACGAGATCCGAGCGGGCAGAGGTCATTCAGACGTTTGGTCGTGTAATCGAAGCGGTTTATAAGAAATTAGATGACAACGGAATAGATATGCCGTATCCCACTCAGGTTGTTCTATTCCACGACCAAACCGAAGAAGACGATGGCAATCGCGCCAAGCAACGTGAAGGATGGCCTGCGGGAAAGGAGGCTTCGCCAAAAACAGCGAGAATGTATGACGGACTGCAGAAAGGCGCTAATGCTTAGGCATTGTCGGTCGCAGACGCGTTCGGTGCTTCAGTGCTCATACTAGAACAGTATGCTTATGGCAGCTGCTACTAGTTTCACCATAACGTACACTATGAGTGCGACAGACAGTAACATAATCGCAACAGCCAGCCAGACGCGCTGTTGGCTCTGCACCCTAACGGCACTCGGGTCTGCTAGCTGTTGACGCAGCAGGCTCATATTGCGATTGTTTGCCTTGAACGCGAAGTCGAATATGTCTCCTATAAGCGGTATAGCGCCTACGACAGTCTCAACGATGACGTTTAAAATCATTCTTAATAAGGTTGCTGTTGATGCTCCCGCGTTATGAGCGCCAATCAAAATATACACAGATATCCCAAGGCCCGCTAGATCTCCAACTCCGGGGATGAGGCCGATGATGCCATCCCACCCTATTCGATAGCCACCTGGAAGCGGTATCGATGAGTCCATGAGGCGGCTTAGTCTTTCGAGTGACGCCGGTGGCCGATTCAGCGGTTGCTGGTTCATCTCATTTCCATATAAATTTTAGCAAGGTCATTGCATCAATGCCTTTGATCATACTCTGAATTGGACATTCAAGCTCATCGCGCTTAGTTCATCCGGTTAATTTAGTCATGGTGAGTTACATTCACTGACATCGCATATTGCCGTTGTCACTGCGCAGTAGAATGTAAAATATACAAATTACAAAATCCTCTGCAGCTAATCCAATGGACTCAAGCCGGCAACAGCGCAAGCCATGTGTCAGTCAGAATCATGTAAAGCCCAATGTGGGCTCGGTGTTCACCGGTTTTGAAGACTAGTTGCAACGATAGTGCGGAATTGGGGCTCACTATGCTGGTGGTAATTCGTATCAGTCCGTACCATACTTTTATGTGTTGATCGTTCCAGCGAATTGCCAAGCGCCATTCAGCTTGGTACAGCTTTTCTACTTACCGCAGTTAGTCAATTAAATTAATCAGAGTGAGCTTCTGAAAGTGAATGTATTCGATGGTAAAAACGGTGCTGATGGACAAAGACTGATAGAAATCGGTCTCATATCTGCAGGACCACTGACAAGCGATGAATTTGCTGACATACGCAAAGCTGGCGGGTGCCTTCTTGATGAATTAATGGTGCTTTACCCTTCATTCAACTGGCGATTATCTGCGTTACACAGGCCAGATATTGGTGAGTTTTCGCGTGAAGAGTCTAGTCACTTACTCTTGCAGGCGGCGGATGAGCGAGACGTTCATAATTGGGACTTCGTGCTCTTGGTTACTAGCGACGATCTTATTCCAAGATATTTCGCGCGTGCGATGGCAGCGCTGAGTAGGCCGTTAGATGCAGCTGTGATTTCTTTATGCCGGCTGTCGAATGAAACTGATCATGAGCGCAACACAAATGATGCGACGATGGACATGTCATCGGACCCAATACGCGCAAGTCGTATTAAGGCTTTGATGCTGCACGCCATGGGGCATTGGGCTGGTTTATCTCAGAAAGATGAGCTTGAGAGTCTTATGCACCGGCCAAAAGAGATGCTGGAGCTTGATGCCATGTCGATGTTCTCTGAGCTGGAAACATCCCGAATGAATCAGTTTTTGACTGAAGTTGGTGATACACGTCTGGAAGAGCGAGCGTTGGGGCAATCGGGAGCATTGGCTTTCTGGGTAAGTGCGTTATGGATCAATCGCCAAGAGCTTAAAGAGGCGGTGGTGGCTGCAAAGCCGTGGGCGTTTCCTAAACATCTTAGTCGTCTAACAGCCGCTGCAGTGTCGACCACGGCGCTCCTGATGCTGACAGCTGAAGCCTGGGATCTGGCATTGTCTCAATCGACCCATGCTTTGGTGTTTATGTTCGTTGTTACATTGATCGTAACCACGCTATTTATAGCGAACCGGCACAGATTGTTTTTCAACAAAAGAAGATCTCGAACAGAACAACAAGTTGTTAGTCAGGTGTCAGCAATATTGGTGGTTGTGATTGGTCTGTTAACAACCTGGACTTGCTTAGCGACATTTTCGTGGGCAGTTAGCTTCGCGTTATACCCTGAGACTCTAATCTCCACTTGGGCTGCGTCGACACAAAGCAGTGTGAATGCGAATTATGCAAAGATGATTATGTCTGTTTTTTGCGCGTCGGTTGGACTACTTATTGGTTCACTCGGTGCAAGTTTCGAAGAGCAGCATTTTTTCCGGCACGTTATTTTCGTGGACGAAGAAGTGTAACGATAGTTGCTATCGGAGTCCGGTGGTTCCTGATACCGGATTCCGACAGCCTCGCTTAGTAAAGCGTCTTTTATTTGAGCCTAAACTTTTCGGCCACGAAAGAACGAAATAACTGCAAGAATAAGAAAAATAACAAATAAGATCTGTGCGATAGATGATGCAGAACCCGCAATTCCACCGAACCCTAAGACTGCTGCAATAATCGCTATAACGAAAAATATAATGGCATAATTCAACATGATTCACTGCTCCTGGTAGATGAATTTGATTAGCTCATTGAGTGTACTGACTAATCTGAAAATGAACTAGCAACTAGCACTCGGTTCGTAAATACGACAGGATTATTGAATTTTTTACAATGCAGCTGATGCTATCCAGAGGCTTCTAAATCAAAGCCCCCCAATGTTTAATTCTTTTGTGGCGTTAACGGATTGCCTTAGTTTGTTTTTGTGTTCTGTAAAAAAAGCGTATCCAAAAAATCGGTGAGATAATCGAAGCTGTCATTCAAAAACCTTAGCGGCAAAGCAACGCCTGCGATTATTCCCACATGCCCACCATCAACCGACTGCACGGTAACCGTGTTACCCGAGCTCCTGATGGCATCGGCGAACGCATAGGTGTGTTTTATCAACACTCGTTGATCATCCTTGCCATGAAGGAGCAGAGTGGGGGGCAGGCTGCCATCAATGGATGCGGTAGGATTCACTGTTGCCTCGTTTTCTATATTCGGAAACACTGGCGCTACCTCGGGGTCGTTTACCGGAAGGTCGTATGGCCCGGCTAACGCAATCAAAGCGCTTATGGGTGTTTTCACACCTGCATTAACAAGATATTGCGCATCGGTGGTTAACAGTGCTGCTGTATGTGCTCCAGCCGAATGCCCCATTAGTACAAAGTTTTCGTCCGGCGCCGCTGAATCCATTTGCTCATACTGTTTTATCGCATCAGCTATATCGACGATAAAGCTTGGAAACGTGACTTGTGGAAACAGTCGGTAATCTGGTATCACGACAGTGTAGCCACGGCGAGTGAGTGCATGTGCCAAGAACTCGTAGTCCACTTTACTGCCCGATCTCCAGGCACCCCCGTACACGAAGAATATAGTCACGCCATTACTTTTGGTTGAACGATAGATGTCCATTGTCTGACGATCGCTTTCACCATATCGAACATTTTCAGTGAGATTATAAGGCGTGCCCGGCAACACGCCGTTTAGAACATCTAATGCTGACCCACTATTACATGCCAGTTGTGTGGCAGATGTAACAAGCAACAGTATTATCAATAGTCTTTTGCGGGTCATTGGTAAGCCTTTAAATTAACAGTAGCGATCAGCCGAGGCTGACCGCTGAGATGTATAAACCGTATTTGCATCACGGCGATCAAATTAATGTTAACTCAATGCAACCGATGATCGTTGTACGATATACATTACGTTTGTAAATTTTACCTTTCCTCGCTTCTTAATTGTGATCAGTGTGTGAAGCTGCTCTAATCTTGGATACAGGATTAACTTCAAGAATTGTCAGGTAAAGAAAATGAATATATTCAAACGTATAGAAGAAGATCACAAAACCCAGCGTAGTTTGATGGAAAAAATACTGGCGACCGAAGGTAGCTCGAAAGAAAGGCAAACGCTATTTTCTGAGTTCTGCGTTGAGTTCGAGGCCCATGCTGCCGCCGAGGAGCACGCATTTTACGCTGAGATGCTCAAGCACGAAGAGATGACTGATCAGTCAAGGCACAGTGTTGCAGAGCACAGCACCGCGTTAGAATTGATTGAGAAACTTGAAAAAACAGATATGTCGAGTGCTGCATGGTTAATGACGTTCAAAGAGCTGGCACATGAGAATGAGCATCATATGAAAGAGGAGGAAGATGACGTTTTCCCGTTGGTTAAAAAAAACCTCGACGATGAAACCATTACAGAGATGTTGACGGTGTTTAACAAACGAAAAGAGCGAGAAAAATCTCCTGTTGACTAAGCTTTTTTCATGCTCATTTTTCCCATGTTAAATTTTTAATGTTCAATATTTTCAGGTTCGATATTTTCAGGTTCGATATTTTCATGTTCAATGATAAGTGACTCCACGCGTTGAGCCTGCGCAACGTGCCGAGCGCCTGAATCGCGGCGCTCATAGTTATGGTAACTGGGTCGAACTCAAATGATCTATTGAAGCCTGGATTAAAACATCTCTTGGAAAGCGATTTTTATCCACTAGTAATCGTGCTAAAAGTCTGTGACGCTCAGCTATAGGTAGTGCAATTGCCCAATGATCTGCATTGACAACGGCCAGTAATTCACTGGTTGGAATAATCGCATCTTCGCAGATAACCTGACTATCGTTGTGAGTGTCCAGATGAGACAAGTGACGATAACTACCTTTTAGAATACGAGATACGAGCTCAGGGTTTGGGCTAGCTGCAATAGAAGCCAAACGAACATTTGTTGGTAAAGGGTGATCTGTTAACCATTGCTGCCGCCTTTGCGGTGTTAAATCGCTTATTGCGAGGCCATCACCGAATGAATCACCCGGTAA
>CAKZUP010000089.1 GCA_937922945.1 uncultured Granulosicoccaceae bacterium | reverse complement strand
GCACTTTAGTCATTAATTTGAGGAACAATACGTGAAAACGAAGAGTGTTAAAAAGAAAGTGACTCGGAAGGTCACATCACGGAAAACTGTTGGAAAAAAGTCGACCGCTGGAAAGGCCAGCGCGAAGCGTAAACCAGCACGAAAAAAAACGGCCGCGAAAAAGAAACCTGTTAAGAAGAAAACAGTAGCTAAGCGTAAGCCTGTTAAGAAGACGGCTGCCAAGCGTAAGCCTGCCAAGAAGGCCACTGCCAAGCGTAAGACTGCTAAGAAGACGGCTGCCAAGCGTAAGCCTGCCAAGAAGGCCACTGCCAAGCGTAAGCCTGCTAAGAAGACGGCTGCCAAGCGTAAGCCTGCCAAGAAGGCCACTGCTAAGCGTAAGCCTGTTAAGAAAACGGCTGCTAAGCGTAAGCCTGCCAAGAAAGCCACTGCTAAGCGTAAGCCTGCTAAGAAAGCCACTGCTAAGCGTAAGCCTGTTAAGAAAACGGCTGCCAAGCGTAAGCCTGCCAAGAAGGCCACTGCTAAGCGTAAGCCTGTTAAGAAGACGGCTGCCAAGCGTAAGCTTGCTAAAAAGACGGCTGCCAAACGTAAGCCTGCTAAAAAGACGACTGCCAAGCGTAAGCCTGCTAAGAAGACGACTGCTAAGAAGACGACTGCTAAGCGTAAGCCTGCTAAGAAGACTGTCGCCAAGCGTAAGCCTGCTAAGAAGGCCACTGCTAAGCGCAAGCCTGCTAAAAAGACTGTTGCTAAGCGTAAGCCCGCGAAGAAAACGGCTGCCAAGCGTAAGCCTGCTAAGAAGGCCACTGCTAAGCGTAAGCCAGCAAAGAAGACTGTTGCCAAGCGTAAGCCTGCTAAAAAGACGGCTGCCAAGCGTAAGCCTGCTAAGAAGACGACTGCTAAGCGTAAGCCTGCGAAGAAGACTGTTGCTAAGCGTAAGCCTGCTAAAAAGACGGCTGCTAAGCGTAAGCCTGCGAAGAAGACTGTTGCCAAGCGTAAGCCTGCGAAGAAGACTGTTGCTAAGCGTAAGCCTGCGAAGAAGACTGTTGCCAAGCGTAAGCCTGCTAAAAAGACAGCTCGTCAATCTACCACACGTAAGGCGTCTGCCCGTCGTGCATCGTCAAGCACGCGCCGTCGAAAGTCTTAATTAGCTCCGGCGAGTATTGACGGCCCGAGCTTCCTCTGTGAAGCCGGGCCTTTTTCTTGTCTGGGGTTAATGGGTGTTCCAAAACTTCTCTAATAGCTGCTCAACGGCGCCTAACGAGTCGGCGGTTTGTCTGTGCCAGTGTGGAGGATATAGGTTCTGATAAAAACCTTGATTAAACCGATCGTCCACCAGTAATACAACACCTCTGTCGGTTTCAGTGCGGATAACTCTACCCGCTGTTTGCAGAACCTTGGTAAACCCCGGATAGCGATAGGCGTAGTCGAAGCCATCAAGCCCTTGCGATCGATAGTGCTCAGCAATTAAATCCTGCTCAGTACCTAAACCCGGCAAACCAACCCCCACGAGCACCACACCAATCAGCTTATCGCCAACATAATCCACCCCTTCGCCAAAAACACCCCCTAGAATGGCGAAGCCAAGGCTTGCTTCTTTGTCGCTAAGCCCGTCGATTAATCGTTCTCGTTCTGCAGCATCTGCATCCCGAGACTGCATCCATGTATCGATTTGCGAGTGTTGTCGAGTGAATTCGCTATAAGCTTGTTCAAGGTATGCGTAGGATGGAAAAAATACAATGTAGCTTCCAGCCATACTATTAATGGTTGTGAACAACAAATCGACCAGGTCGTTCAACGAGTTTGTACGGCTCTGATACCGGGTGTTGATGTGGGAAACCGTGCAGTGCAGCACTTGGTCTGATGAGAATGGCGAACCAAGAACAAGCTGACGTGTCTGTTCGGCAAGCCCGAGCGAATCCCGATAAAACGGGGGTGGTCGTAGGGTGGCCGAGAACACCACACTACTTCGGAAAAGCTTGTACTGTGGCTTCAGAAATCGAGCAGCATCCAGACATTTCAAATTGATGTACACGCCCGTTGAGCGATTCCGCGTCTCCTTCGTAATGACAACTTTATGTTGATCATTAAAAAGATCGCTAATAGCGATAAAGCGACAGGCCATTTTAAAGGCCTCGAAAAGTGCTTCAGGCATAGCAGGACCGGCATCTGCCGCATCCATATAAGCCTCAACCACGTCCGATGCAGCAGTAACCCATTTTTTCTCGACTGCATCTGATACCGCTATATCATCGATGGTTTTAGCAGCACGCAGTAGCGTATCGCACAATCGTTTAATGCTGTTCGCTAGCTTCGGATGACTGGACTCAACCAATTTATAAGCCGACAATAGTTCCGTGCGGTCGAGGTGGCCAGAATGCATACCACGCGCCCGATCAACCAGATTATGGGCTTCATCAATTAATAACGCGGTGTCTGATCGAGACTCACTAAAGCGCGCAATTCGAACCAACGGATCAAACACATAGTTGTAGTCGGCGACGACAAACGAAACCCATGGCAGCATCTGCAAGGCAAACTCAAACGGACAAAGTTGATGCTGCCATGCAATTTCATCCAGCGCTTCACCATCAAGAACGCCACTGGATATAGCCTCTTCCCGCGCAGCCGGCAAACGATCAAAGAAACCCAAGGTCATCGGACACACGTTTTTTTCATCTCGTTCGCAGCGACCAGTACTACAAAAGCACGTGAGCGATTTCGACCGAATCATCACCGACGTTATTGTTAAACCAGCTGACTCCAAAGCGCGGACTGCGTGCATCGCGCTTTGCCGTCCCGATGTTTTTGCCGTGAGATAAACCGCGTGTTTCACGTACCCCTCGCCGATAGCTTTGACAACGGGAAACAAACTACTCAAGGTTTTACCGGTTCCTGTTGGCGCCTCGCACAACAGGCTCTCGCCATCACGGGCGCTGCGAAATATAGCTGCCGCCATGTCTCTCTGGCCCGCTCGATACGGTTGAAACGGAAACTGCACTGCGATCGCAGATTTTTTTGTTTGTTCCTGAACCCGCCAAATGATTTTTTTCCAATGCACATAGCGCCGCAGGGCATCAATGCCGAACTGCTCGAGCTCCTCAATACTTAGTCGATTCACTTGAGATTGTTCAGTGTTTGTGCGTAAATTAACGTGGATAAGTTCTACCTCAATACGTTGATCCGGTAATAAATCACCAGTGCCCCGTTGTTGAATTGAGTAAATAAACCCGTACAGTTTTACTTGTGCCCACTGGAGAAATTGTTGAGACTCGCTCACACGGTCTGCTGGCACCAGCGTTGACTTTATTTCACTTAACCGGTGATTTTGCTTATCGAGTAAATCGACTCTGCCGGTCAGGGTGACAGACACATCGTCAATTTCTAATTGCGTTTTGAGTCTTATTTCAGATTCAACTTTGCGTTGTGCCTGAATTCGCTGATGGGCTCGCAACCCGTCCCTTGCCGACGGTCCGACGTTGCCGGACAATTCCAGATTGCCAACGCGACACGCAAAATCAGCAAGCGTTGTGACTGATAGCTTAAGGGTATGCTTACTCAAACTGGGGATGTTTGTTTTGCCCAACGAATATGTACCACGCGATAAGGAATGCGGTGTTCTGAAAAATACGACATCCAACGTTTTTGATTTTTTTGCAGCGCATCGCCCGGCCCCTTAATCTCCAACATT
The DNA here is from genome assembly GCA_937922945.1 of uncultured Granulosicoccaceae bacterium. Classification (GTDB taxonomy): domain Bacteria; phylum Pseudomonadota; class Gammaproteobacteria; order Granulosicoccales; family Granulosicoccaceae; genus Granulosicoccus. The sequence goes on along the minus strand of CAKZUP010000089.1, from coordinate 61,369 downwards.
TCATAAGAACCTTTGCCAGGAAATAATATAAGGTCGGGGAATCCATTGGTGTGGTTTTTAAAATCCTGCATCACTCGTTTAAACAAAACACGCCAATCGTTAACCGGAATACGAATCAGCGCCAGTGACAGTAAATCATCGGTCAAATAATTCCAATTAACAAGCGGATTCATAACCCGTTGCTTGGATTCATAATTCTCCCATACTCGCGCGGAAAAACGTAAAGGTTCATCCAGTTCAAGAAAACGCGCTTCCAACAGCGCTGATCGTTTTAAAGCAAACTCAGGTTGATAAAAATCGGCCGGCGCGCTCTGAAAGGGATTAAAAAAAACCCCTTCAACTGGAGAGAATATAATATCCCAGATAAACAAACCTAGCACGCCGTTGATTAGCGAATTTTCTACGTAAAAACATTCTCCAAATTGCGCATAAAAATCTCTGGCGATCATCTCCACTCGTGCATCTGAGCGACTTAAGGTCAACTTACTGGTCAGCGGTCGGAAACGCGTTTTTTGAGTAAGCTTTAACCCAAGTTGTTTGTTGAGTTTCGGTGTAATAGTTTCGACAAATTGCACTTCTTCTGAATTAACCGGGTTTTCCAACATCTTCTCGCACTGGGCGTGCGCTTCTGTATAACAAGCCTTCCTCATCAGCAACCGAACTTGTCTTTCGCGCGACGGTGGTTGATCTGATTGGCTAAAGATCGCCAGCGCTTCATCCAGACAATTCAATCTTTCCAATTGCCTGGCAATAGTATTACGTAACCTGTCAACCCGTCGGTTTAAATGGTTATCGTAGGTTTTGATGACAGGTAATTTTTTTTCTACTTGAAGCAGCGCATTAACATCTGAATGATCAACCAGTTCCAACATGGACGCGCAATGGAAATACTGTAGGTGTGCATCTAGCTGCGCTCTTGAATGAAAAACTCTGGACTGGCTGTCTATTCGGTAAGCTTCGTAGTTGAATACTCCTAAATCCCGTAAAACAAATTCAGACATGTCCTGATAACAATTGCCAAAAAAGCAGAGCTTAAATACAGTGTAAGAATCCAGCCCACTGATGGCAATCCATTGTTGAGAATGCCGCATATCAGCTAATTGCAGACGTTCTAAGTCTTCGGGTAGTTGCCGATTTATAATGTGATCCACCAAATCGGCACGATTTAAATGTCGCTGATCTTGCAGCAAGAGCAGTTTGATTAACTCGGGTTTGGTGAAAGCTGCAACCAGCTCCAGCAAATCATCAGGGGCATCCAGGCTTGCCAATCCACGCTCACTCAGTTCTAATGCCGAACCGCTAATGGATTCAATTTCTGGATACGCAAGCTTTGCAATGCGAAATACCGACGCGCGCCTGTTAGACAGACGCACGTAGAGCCGCTGCGCTGATTCACTTGCACTGGTAATTGCGGCCAACCATTGCTGCTCGGAATCGTTGAGCAAACCCGCATAATTCTGACCGACAAATTCGAGTAACGAGTGGAAATTCGTTAAATAGTAGTTTTCTTTCAACACGCAATCAGGCTACCGGAATTACACCCTCCGAGTCCACCCAACGCGTGGATTTTAACGTGCCGTATGCCATGAAGCCGTTGATCAGGCTACACTCAACTAATTGATATTCTACCTTGGGCATTGACATGGGCAATTCCAGTTTTCAGCAAATTCCTCGTTCGGCACTTACGCTCGGATTGGCAGGGCTCTTACCTTTTGCAGCAACGGCGCTGGCAGGCTTGGTACTCGATGCCGAGTTACAACAACGGGCTTTGTTTGCTCTGGGTGCTTACGGTGCGGTGATTTTGAGCTTTTTAGGTGGAATAAGATGGGGGGCCGTGCTGCACAACCCTGAGGCTTTGGGGCAATGGGCGCCACTTGCCCTGAGTGTGCTGCCAAGCATTGTCGCCTGGTTTGCATTACTGCTGCCGACAAACCTCCAGATTGGCCTGCTGGCAGCAGCACTGATCACACAATATTTTCTGGACACCGATTCAGTTCGACTTGGTGCACTGCCGGCATGGTACGCCAGCCTGCGTACCGTGCTCACCGCAGGAGCTGTGCTGTGTCTTATGGCAGGCTTACTGGCCTAGACAATAACCCTATGGCTGAACCCACCGTTCAGTACAGATAGCTCACTTAACCATTCCTCGACGGTTTCAGCGTCGTGTGGCGCAGCATGCACACCGGGCTTGAAAGCCTTGTTCACACTCATTTGAACCGCCAGACTAACCGTGTGCGATACCAGCCGAGCCATCGAGCTGCCCTCAGCGTTACCTTCATCGTCAATGGAGCGAATCTGATGCCAAACCACTTGTCCGTTGGCGTCCTGCACCTCTAGCTCAACCACCAGTACCACTCGATCGTGCTCACCGTCCGCATAAGCGTGTTTTTTCCATAAGTCATCGCTGATGGCAGTTAGGCGAGAATGCACGTCTTTCTCGTCCATGCTTTCAATTTCCTGAAATAAGCTTGCCCAGGCTTTTGTCCAACCAGAAAGACGTAATGTGCCGCGTACAAACTCTTCCACTCGCCAGTTGTCATCGAAACGGTATGCATCCATAAAGGGAAGAGAATCCCGATTGGGGTACGCCTCAAATAACTCGGCTTTACCGTTTGCGCATTGCACTTTGTAGTCGGACACAGCTTTCCAGGGCGTTTGAGTATTTTGCTCGTCGCCATGCTCAATCCATTTGGCCGGTGACGTAAGCGCCTTAAGAACACCAAACGGCGACCACGAAAATTTGTATTTAAAATCGTTGGGGACGGCCGGCACGCCGCCGCAATACGATCGAAAATACAATTTGTTATCAACTGAACACTTATCTGAAGCCCGATAGGCGTCGACAAGTGCATGCGCAAACAAATGATCGATACCCGGGTCGAGGCCCACCTCGTTAACCAATGACACGCCTTGTTTAACTGCGGCATTGTTCAGGCTCAACATCTCTGGAGAAAGATAACTGCTGGATACAAAATGGGCTTTACTTTCTACACACAGGGTTGCCACCTTGACGTGCAGGTCACCGGGCAGCATCGATACCAATACATCGCCCGGCTCTATACTCGCATCCAGAACATCCCAATCAAGACTGGCAGCCTCTGCAGTACCATGTTGCTCGCCAACCGTTCCTTTTATGGCATCCGTGGCTTTTTTTAAGGTTCTGTTCCAGACAATTAATGGTTGACCGGTGTTTGCCAATCGTCGAATACCCGGAACAGTGGACAAACCCGCGCCTAACCAATGAACTCTACTCACAATTTTTCTCCATGTTGTGCCTCAGCACACTTCTGTTCAAAGACAGCTTGGGCTCGATGCCAAACGCTTTTTTCAGGCTGATCAATTTCAAGAAGGAACGGTAGTAAAGCATCAGCGAATTCGTTACTACTCTCTACAGGTAACAACGACGGAAGATGATCTATCGATATAAGATCGAGAGCACCATTTTCATCGTTTAATATTCTTATACTGGGCGTGTGCATGGTGGTGCACTCGTTATAGATCGGCAACGGATTGGCATCGCTAAAAGGGTCACAGCTAACGTCGCAGACAACACTCAATTGCCGCGACGATTGCTGTAAATGGTTTATCGTTGTGAAGGGGGCTATGGGGCTATTCAGAAACACACAATTAACCAAAATCTGATGCTCCAGCACGTCATCGAACGGGCCACCGTTTGCTGTTTCGGCTTGATCCCACTGGGTTACCTTAACACCACAGCGCTCTAACAATTCCACTGCACCACCACCGCTACGCCCTTTCGCACCGATCACCATGGCCTTTGGCAGCTCGCTCAAAAAAGGTTTTAACGACGTTGACACCGTTTGTTGCAATGCATCCCTGCTTTGCCACGGCTGCAAGGCCTCGAGATTGGAGCCCGACTGTTGCGCCGCCCACTGCAATAAAGCAATGGCAGCGCCAACATATCCGGCCCAGTAACCAAAGGCTGCAACCCGCCGACCTTGCTCATCGACCAGATATTCAAGATCGTACAACAAACCACCACCGAGGCTGAATTGTTCAAGAAAGCCTTGCCATCCGTCCTGATTCTTATACACGTGTGCAAAGTGAATATGGCGATGGACGAAGGGCCCTAAATCGGCAGACAGTTCTTTTAAACCCACAACAATATAATCTGCAGGTGCTTCACGCCAGGCAAACTCTGCGACTAAATCACAACCTGCATCGGCATAAGCCTCATCGGCAAAGGCTCGGGATTCAGATCGTTCAACCTTAAGCGTGTAACCCGCGTCTACTAATATTTTCGCGCTCCGTGGTGTTATCGGTGTACGTGCCTCGTGTGGCTTATGTTCAGATCGCAGCCATAAATTGACTGATTTTTTGGGATTAGACTGCATGGGGAATGCTATTAGACCTTCACTTGAATACGGGTAGAGTCGTTGATCGTACCGATGACACAGGCAGCTTCACAACCGCTGTTACGCAACGATGTCAACACCGCATCAGCCGATGTCGCTGGCACAACGCTTAACAGGCCACCGCTGGTTTGTGGGTCGCACAGCAAATTCATCCATACATCTTTTAATTCGGCTTTGGTCGATTCAATAACATCGACGCTAGCTAATACTTGCTGATTTTGTTCCAGCAAGGTGCTTTTGATACCCTGCTGAGCTAACTCAATGGCACCATCATAAAAGGCTGCTAGCGGTAGCTCCAATTGCGCCCCCACACCTGCGCGTGCAAGCAATCGATGCAAGTGTCCGAGCAACCCAAAGCCTGTGACATCGGTAACGGCTGTGACATTGTTCTCATACAGTACGCCGGCGGCAGAGGTGTTACTGCACTGCATCTGCTTCAGCACCGCCTGTACATCCTTGCCAGAGGCCAGCTGTTGCATCATGCCGGCAAGCAGAACACCCGTACCCAGTGGCTTGGTCAAGACGAGCACGTCACCGGCGACAGGTTTACCCTGCTGTGAGGTGTGGTGGTCTGCAACTTGGTGGTCTACAGGATAGTGATGTTTATCATGGTAACGATAATCGCGATTGAAAAGCTCGGTGCGCATAAATCCATTGACGACAAAGCCAAGTGTCAACTCTGGCCCTTCTGCAGTATGGCCGCCGATTAAGGCACAGGCATCGGCATTCAATGCATCGACGACACCTGCCATTAGCTGCTTTAAGTCACGCTTCACAATGCGCTTGTCGGCGAATGGCAAGGTAACAATGACCTGACCCGAGTGTGGGATTGCTCCGGCGGCAACAACATCACTTAGCGCGTGCACTGCAGCGATACGACCAAATGCATACGGGTCGTCGCATACAGCCGAAATCTGATCGACCGATTGGATTAACGGGCTTTGCGCCAATCGCATTGCACCCTTCATAAGCGTATTACTTTCGCTGGATAGATCAGTGCCAGTTCTGCCAGTGCCGGTTGTATTAGTGCCGGTTGCATCAGCACTAGTCTCGTTAGTGCTCGTTTTGTTAGTGCTTGTTTTGATCGTGCTTGATTTGATCGTGCTTGATTTGTTCGTGCTAAGTCCACCCGTGAGATGTCCATCAACGCTGGTATCAATAATCGCAGCATCGCCGGCTATGTCCAAACCAGCCAATACCCCTGGTGATTGCACCACCTGAAGTTCCTGCAGCACCGAGTCGAGAATGGATCCACCCACTTTGCCACCACAGCCTCGACAACGCATCGCAGTGTCTGAGGCTTCTTCTGCGTTCATACTGCTTTGCCCCAGCAAAACTTCGGGTATGACACCAACTGAACTTTTTTGACGCACCTGATGCATCTCAGGAAGCTTGCGAAAGCGGTCCATAAATTTTTGATCAATTGCGTTTTTCCAGCGCCAGACCCAGCCACCATGGACAGTAACTGCACCGCGATTTCCAATCGCATGCTTTCCGCCGGTTGCCATTAACGAGAGAAAATCGGATTGCGGTCGATAGACTTTGAGCGGTTTTGCCAACAGATACCGACGTATGTTTTGAAACAGCACCGGTGCCTGACGAACAGCGAATACGCCTGCCTTGGTACTTGGGGTCTTTTTCTGCGTGCCGATATCACCGGTTGCGAAAACAAAATGGTGGGAAACACTTTGCAGAAATTCATTCGTGTAAACGAACCCTCGCGCATCAACATCCAGCCCGGCATGCCTTGGCCAATCTGGTGCTTGTGCAGCCGCACACCAGATGATTTCATCCAATGTAATACGTCGGCCATCACCAGCGTGGAGCTCATTCGGACCAACATCCACAACATCGAAACCACGGTGCACAACCACACCGATTTCTTTAGCCCGGCTTATCGCCAGGTCGGACACTTTTTCAGGCCTGCCCTTTAACGCCCTTTTACCACGCACAAACCAATGACAATCGGCAACCTCGCTATGCAACGCATGCCGCATGGCCATGATAAGTTCAAAACCACCGGCTCCCGAACCTACGACCCCAACGGACACCTTCTGTGGTTTCTTGGATGAATCCCTGTGATGATCAATGCGCTCAAGAATAGAAAGCCAGCGCGAATAAAAACCGTGGACCGGTTTTACAGGCACACTGAATTGGTCAGAGCCACTGACTTTTAATTCTGGAGTGGACCCTGTGTCTAACGACAGAACATCAAATTCGATAGGAGGACGATCATCGCTTACAGTGATCGTTTTCGATGTCAGATCGATACCGTCAACACGGCGTTCTATAAAACGCACATTGGCCCAACTGCACAAGCGTGCTAAATCGATGTGGACATCTTCGGGTGAATAATGGCCAGCGATAAGTCCTGGTAACATCCCCGAATAAGGGGTGTCTACTTTTTCTGATACCAGCGTAAGACGCACACCGGGTATAGGCTGCATGGCCCACATCCGCATAAAAATAACGTGGCTGTGACCACCGCCTACCAAAACGACATCTTGTACAACAGGCGCAACCTTCATATGGGTGCTGTTAAGTTTTCGGCTTGCAGACACCAACTAAGTAAGGCATCGGCATTACCGGTAAAGACGACTCTTCCTTGCTTTTTCTTCATTTGATAGTCGTACATGGGGTCGTAGTAATCTGTGAGGATCGTTTCTATAAACGCGTGATACAGCGCAAGCTCGCCATTCGATTCGTGTTGTTTTAATGCGCAGTTCAGTAAGTCCAAGGCGTTTTTATATCGAACACCGCCAAAGCGCTTTTGTACGCGGCCCAAGCTTTCACGATGATAATCTGCAAACAAAGCAAACCCGCGCTCTGCCCCATGATGCTGCTGATAGCGTTGTAATAAATCAACCACGTAGTCTTCTACGGCGTAGCCCACTCTCGTTTCTAACGGCGTTTCCAAAATGGCTACCGGCGATAAAAGCGTTTGATTTCGCAGTGGTTCCGGTATGCAAGCAGAGCCAATCATACGGGCTTCATCTTCCAGGAACACTTGCTTACGTGGTTCAAGCGCCTGCTTGATAAACTCGATAGCAATCGCATTTTCAAAATCGATATTTGACGGTTGTTTTACGACCATGCGACCAAAGCTTGAACCACGATGTTTGGCCAGTCCTTCAAGATCGACGGCGTTAGGCAATTTATTCAACAGGCGCGTTTTACCGGTTCCCGTTCGCCCGCCAATTAAGCACAACGGTAATTTTGAACAGTGGTTCGCAAGCGATTGAATCAGGTATTGGCGCATTGCTTTGTAGCCACCACTAACCAAGCGGTATTCGCACCCGGCATCGCGCAACCATTGTTGTGTGATACGTGATCGTAAGCCACCACGAAAGCAATACAGATACCCTTCTGGATGTGCGGTCGAAAACGCCAACCAACGCTGAACAAGTTTCTCCCGCGCCTCTTCGGCTAGTAATTTCGCACCAAGCTCTATCGCACGCTGCTGACCGGCTGCTTTGTACTCAACACCAACAAGTTGTCGGGCATTATCATCGAGCAAAGGAATGTTAAACGAACCCGGAAAAGCACCCTTGGCAAATTCAACTGGTGCCCGAACATCGAGCAACGGTGCATCGCTTGCAAAAATTGAGTGGTAGTTACAACTTTCCTGAGCATTAAGCATTAGCTCACGCCTTGCGGCGATGACGCCATTATCAGGAATGACATCGCAGCACCATTCCGCATCAGTTGTCGTCGTTGTACAGTTTTTTCAGCTCATCAGCCGCTGGCAGAGCGCCGAGGCTAGAGTATTGTTTGAGTTTATTTCGCGTGTCTGCCAAATCCAGATTACGCAAAGACAGCTGACCAATGCGATCGGTGGGAGAAAAAGGTTCATTCTCAACCACTTCCATAGACAGGTTTTCAGCCTTGTACGTCAGATTATCGCTTTCAGTGTTGAGAATGGAGTAATCATCGCCTCTGCGTAATTGCAGCGTTACGGTTCCCGAGACCACACTGCCAACCCACTTCTCCAGGGTATCGCGCAACATAAGACTTTGAGAATCAAACCATCGGCCCTGATAAAGCAATACGCCCAATCGACGCCCTAATGATCGATAGTTTTCTATGGTGTCTTCATTATGAATACCATTCAGCAAACGCTCGTAGGCAATGTGCAACAGCGCCATGCCCGGCGCTTCGTATATACCACGACTTTTTGCCTCGATTATTCGGTTCTCGATTTGATCGCACATACCTAAACCGTGCCGACCACCAATTGCATTAGCTTCCATAAACAAGCTCACGTTATTGTCGTAACGCTTGCCATTGATTGATACTGGCCAGCCCTTGTCAAACGTGACCGTAACCTCTTCCGCGTCGATATTAACTGAAGAATCCCAATACTTGACGCCCATAATCGGTTCAACAATGTTGACGCCGTTTTCCAAAAATTCTAAATCTTTCGCTTCATGCGTGGCTCCGAGAATATTCGAATCGGTTGAATAAGCTTTTTCTTTACTGGCGCGGTATTCAAAACCGTGCTTAACGAGAAACTCACTCATTTCGCTTCGGCCACCAAGCTCTGCAACAAAGTCACTATCGAGCCACGGCTTATAGATACGCAAATTCTCATTCGCCAATAATCCGTAGCGATAAAACCGTTCGATATCGTTGCCTTTATACGTCGAGCCATCACCCCAGATATGCACATCATCCTGTTGCATGGATTTCACCAGTATGGTGCCGGTTACCGCACGCCCTATTGGTGTTGTATTGAAGTAACGCTTACCACCACTCTCAATATGAAAGGCACCGCACATGATGGCCACCAGCCCTTCATGCACCATAACCTCACGGCAATCGACGGTTCTTGCCTCTTCGGCACCGTATTCTTTTGCACGCCTGGCGATATCGTCTAAGTCGTCTTCATCTGGCTGGCCCAAGTCGGCAGTGTAGGCATAGGGCAGCGCGCCTTTTTGTTTCATCCATGCAATAGCAGCCGAGGTATCCAATCCGCCGGAGAAAGCCAAACCAACTTTTTCACCAACAGGCAGGGACATTAATATGGTGTTGTTAGACACGTTATGAGGTCCGATTCAGGAGTTTACGAGGGAATTCAGCTCAACAGTTTACCAAACACCAAGCGCTAGCGCTCTTTAACAAACGGAATTCCGACGGCTTTAGGGGCAATGGCGCGACCGATAAAACCAGCCAGCAGAACCACAGTAAGAATGTACGGTAAGGCCTGGATCAATTGAACGGGAACCTCGCCTATCCCCGGTAATTCAACGCCTTGCAGGCGAATGGCAACCGCATCGAGAAAGCCGAACATCAGACACGCAAGCATTGCTGGCACGGGTCGCCATTTGCCGAAGATAAGTGCCGCCAGCGCAATGTAGCCTTGACCCGCCGTCATTTCTCTTACAAACGAGGCATTTTGAGATGTGGACAGGTAGGCCCCGGCAATGCCACAGAGTGCTCCGCATATGGCTACTGCGGCATAGCGCAGGCGGCTTACCGATAAACCAGCGGTATCAACAGCCAACGGGTTCTCGCCAACAGCGCGCAGGCGTAAGCCAAAACGCGTCCGGTACACCACCCACCAGGTGACGCCGACCAATATCAGCGCGATGTACACGAGCACGCTGTGCCCGCTAACCACTTCGGCATAAAAACGACCGAATACAGGTACATCGGACAAGCTTTGTGCAAACGGCAGTTCTACCGGCATAAAGCGCGCGCTGTTGGTCAGCGATGGCGTTTGCCCACCCGTTCTGAACCAGGCAATACCCAGTACAACCGTGAGCCCCGATGCCAAAATGTTAATGGCTAAGCCACTAACGACCTGATTGCCACGGTGAGTGATACAGGCAAAACCATGCACCAATGCCAAAGCAATACTGACCAGCATCGCCACACCCAATGCCAACCAGGCTGAGCCGGTAACGGCTGCGACACTGCCGGCGGCGAATGCGCCTGCCAGCATTTTACCTTCAAGGCTGATATCAACAATACCGGAGCGTTCAGAAAACAAGCCTGCCATTGCGCACAGTATCAGCGGTGTCGATACGCGAAAGGTTGCATCAATGATGGCGTAAACAGCAGAGAGGTTGTCGAGCATCAGCCCACCGCCTCTTTTACTGGCTTGAATAACAAATAAACCCTGACCAGCCAAGGGCGCAACATAAGTGCTAACGCGCCTGAGAACAGAATGATAAGCCCCTGAATAGCCACCACCATTTCACGCGTGATTTTGGGTATTTCGAACGCAAGCTCAGCGCCACCCTGATACAAAACCCCAAACAGCAAACTTGCCATGATGATACCAACCGGATGATTACGTCCCATCAACGACACGGCTATGCCAGTGAAACCGTAGCCTGCCGGAAAGTTCATGATAAGCCGGTGGTGAACGCCCATGATTTCATTAACGGCGACCATGCCGGCAAGCGCACCTGAAATACACATCGCGCTAACAATAACGCGCTTGGGTTTGATACCAGCATAAACAGCCGCCGATTCGCTAAAACCCGCGGTGCGCAATTCATAACCCCAGCGCGTACGCCAAATGTAAACCCAGACCAGCAACGCACAAAGTAGCGCCAATATGAACGATACGTTTAATGGAGTTTTCGACACAGTGAATCCAAACCATCCGAGAAACTCATGCATTTGAGGCAACCAGGCAGTGTCTTCAAAATAGCGCGATTCGGGTGACATTTGTCCAGGCTTTATCAGTACGTTAACCAATAGATACACCATTAACGCAGACGCGATAAAGTTGAACATAATGGTTGTGATTACCACATGGCTGCCACGATAGGCTTGTAACCAGCCAGGAATAAACGCCCATGCCGCACCAAACAAGGCCGCTGCCATGATGCCAATAGGTACCAGCAGAAAGCCGGGTAAAATACTATCAAGCGCAAGAAACGCAAGACCTGCACCTAAACCACCAATGTAGGCTTGCCCTTCCCCGCCAATGTTGAAAAGGTTGGCATGAAACGCAATAGCGACAGCCAAACCCGTGAATATAAAGTTGGTGGTGTAATACAGTGTGTAACCAAGACCACCTTTAAACACAAACGCGCCCTTCAACATGATGCCTACCGCTTCGACCGGGTTGACACCAATTGCCAACATGATGAGCCCGGCAAAGAACAAGGCCATAACAATGTTCAGGATTGGCAGAACGATGATTTCCAGCCAAGCCGGAAGTTCTATGTTGCTCGTATTCATGCAGCAGGGCTTCCGTTGGACATAGCCGAATCACCGCTTGATACCGATCCGGTGTGTGCATTGGCCATCATTAAACCCAGCGTGGTTTTCTCCGCGTCGCGACCATTCACTTCAGCAACAACGCGCCCCTCGTACATAACCAGTATGCGATCGCTCAAGGCCATGATTTCATCGAGTTCAACAGATACCAGCAACACAGCACAGCCGGTATCACGCATATCGACAATTTTCTGATGGATAAGCTCAATTGCACCAATGTCCACACCACGTGTAGGTTGTCCGACCAACAATACATCCGGTGATTTATCAAGCTCGCGAGCCAGAATGAGCTTTTGCTGATTACCGCCAGAAAAAGAGGCTGATTTTAATTTTGGATTACCCGGCCGTACATCGAACCCTTGCATCAGTTTCGCACACATGGATTTTATGCTTTGCAATTGCAAGAGTCCTCGCCAGCTAAACTTTTTTTTGTGCAGGTAGCCGAGCACGGACGATTCGGCGGCCGTAAACGCTTTAACCAAACCGAGCTTGAGACGATCTTCCGGAACATGATTGACACCCAGCTGGCGCATCATCAATGGGTTCAACGGCTCTGATCGGGTGACTTTGGTTCCATTCATTACAAAGTGGCCGCTCGTTGGAGAAGAAATGCCCGCCAGCACTTCAAGCAGCATACTTTGTCCATTACCGGCAACGCCTGCGATACCTAGAATCTCTCCACTTTTCACCGTGAAATTAACATTCTTCAGTCGCTGTTTTCCACGACTATCGGTAACGCATAAATCCACCACTTCTATGCGCGTTTGTGTATCGGCAGGTAAATCAGAGTCACGTTGATGACTTTTTTCAATGAGCTTGCGCCCCACCATGAGTTCGGCCAATTCCTGCATGGACGTTTCATGGGTATTCAAATGTTCTACCATTTGCCCTTGACGCAACACGGACACCGTATCCGTGATGTCCATTATTTCCCGCAACTTGTGCGTGATCAGAATAACCGTGACGCCTTGAGCTTTGAGTGCTTTTAGCACTTCAAACAATTGATCGGCTTCCTGCGGCGTTAACACGCCGGTAGGCTCATCGAGAATAAGTATTTCAGCGTTTCGATACAGCGCTTTCAAGATCTCGGTTCGCTGTTGCTCACCAACCTGCAATTCACTCACGAGCTGATCCACGTTGACCGTAAGCTGGTAAGTGTCCGAAAGATGTTGAAGTTCACGTCGCGCGTCAGCCGCACTGTGTGAGATCAGTGCGTGATCCTCCGCACCGAGCATGACGTTTTCAAGCACAGTAAACGTATCAACCAACATAAAGTGTTGATGCACCATACCGATTCCGGCATCAATAGCATCGCGTGAGCTTTTAATGTGGGTTGTCCGACCATTAATAAGCACCTCTCCGGAATCGGCTTGATAAAAGCCGTAGAGAATACTCATTAACGTGGATTTGCCAGCCCCGTTCTCGCCAACAATGCCGTGAATGGTGCCTTTTTTGACGGCAAGGTCGATATCCTGATTGGCACGAACCGGCCCGAAGCGTTTGGATATTTTTCGCAGCTCTATCGCGTAATCGTTATCCGCGCGAGCGGTAGCGGGAGTAACCGCGGCAGAATTTGCCGCGGCTAAGTTATTGAGTTGATCAGCCATTGAGCGTTAATATCACAATGGCCATAACAACATAACCGTTCTTAAAGAACCTAGTGTACAAAACCACTGTACGAGCTAGTAATAAAAGCTAGAACGAGTCAACCAACTAGTACGCGCAACTGTTATCGCTCATGTAGTCATGAACGCTCATGTCACCTGAAACAATAGAGGCTGCAGCCGTAGAAAGCGATGCTTTCATATCATCGGTAATCATACTTTCGTTGTGCTCATCGAGAGCCCAACCCACACCTTCTTCTGCCAGTCCCAATACTTCCATACCAGGCTTCCATGTGCCATCCATTGCGTCTTTAAACGTATTGTAGGCCGCGACATCTACGCGCTTGAGCATAGAACTCAGCATAGTGCCCGGATGCAAGTAGTTTTGGTTTGAATCGACACCGATGGCTAATTTGCCAGAGTCTTTTGCAGCTTGGTAAACGCCTGTACCGGTGCCGCCCGCAGCCGCGTATACCACCTTAACGCCCTTATCGAATTGACCTTTAGCCAGCTCGCTACCACGCCCCGGATCGTTCCACGCCGATGGTGTTGTACCAGTCATGTTTTCAATAACGGTGACTTCAGGGTTAACATGTTTTGCGCCTTGCAGGTACCCACAAGCAAAACGACGGATTAACGGAATGTCCATGCCGCCAACAAATCCAACCGGGTCACCTTCAGACGCCATGGCGGCCAACATACCGACCAGAAACGAGCCTTCGTGTTCTTTGAACACCACGGAACGAACGTTAGGTAGATCGACAACACCGTCGATAATGGTGAAGCTTGTGTCAGGGAATTCCTTGGCCACAATTTCCAACGGACCTGCCTGAGCAAATCCAATGGACAAAATAGGGTTTGCACCCCGTTCAGCCATACGACGCAATGCCTGCTCACGCTGGGCTTCATTCGTGACCTCAAACTCACGGTACTCGATACCAGTCTCTGTTTTAAACTTCTCTACACCGTCGTAAACGCCTTGGTTGAACGACTTGTCGAACTTACCACCCATGTCAAAAATAACAGCTGGGGAAATATCAGCTGCCTGTGCAACTGATGCCCCAAGTAACAGCGCTGCAAAAGCACTTTTCCCGATTAAATATTTGCGCATTCGAAGTGTCCCCTTGTTTGGATATCTGGCTTCACGGCTGAGTGTATCACGATCATTTTTTCTCGCCATCCTCCGCGTCGCGAGCGGCCACAAGGATTTTACCCAGCTCCTCAAAACTGTCCCTGTAATAATACGGTGAGGTTTGCTCTGGGCTCTGCGGATTTTCTTCATTAACGCCATAGTCAAGGCCCTTACCGGTGAGCACCTTGTATTTCTTGACAACCCCCGGCCGGGTGGAGCTGGGTCGCTCTGCCTCTTCCAGAAAGCCAAGTGAGAGCAACAGCTTGTTAGCCCTGACCGCTGACAGAGGCACATCGTGCTCTTTTAGCAATTTGGTGATCGATTCTACATCTGAGCCTTTCATACCCACCTCACTTTTTCGCCCACTGGCCGCATCAGGCCGGTCTACCACGTCCTGTAGCCTCACTATCAGTTATTGCCACGTCGTCAGAGGCATCCCTGAAAGCCTCCGTCATGGACTGTGCATCGAGTGGACTGGCACCAACCAATTCGAGTATATCTTCGCCCATCAGCAGCGCAGTTTCAAATGTCTCGGCGTATGCCCGATCGGCTCCGTGGGCGATCAAACTCGCTTTTCCATGTGCATCCACCGCACTTGACACGATGGTCATCCCCGGAAACTCACGACGTGCTTTGATGATTAGCTCCTCCGCTTTTTCACTGTTACCGATTGCGACCACTAAAACCGCGGCATGGTCGATACCGGCAGCGGTGAGTAAATCCGGCCGCATGACATCACCATAAAATCCAACAAAATCATCTTTTCGTAACGCCGCGAAGCGTTCCGGATTGTGGTCGATAACAGCCGTTCTATAACCGTTGTTTTTTAACAGCTGAGCGATAACGCGCCCTATCCTGCCGTAGCCTGCAATAACCACTTGCGAATCGGCAATGGCGCCCAGCTCAAGACCAGTATTACTTTGTGTATGAGCCGGAATTAAGCCACGCTTGTGCGCAAGTATAAGCAGGATGGGTGTGGCCAGCATGGACAAGGCCACCAAAACAGTTAGTTCCGAGCCTAACTTCGGTGTGATGGTTTGATAGTTAACCGCAAATGCAATCACGATAAAAGCCAGTTCACCACTTTGCGATAACACAGTAGCCAACCAGATTCGTTGGGCTCTGGGTACTGATGAATAACGCAGTATGTTTCGCAGTACCCAGATTTTTATACTCACCAACAAAATCGTTAATACGATCAGTTGCACAGGCTTTCCAATAAAGGTGCTGAAGTCTACCGTCATGCCCACTGAGATAAAAAACAGACCTACCATTAAACCTCTGAACGGCCTGATCGAAATATTGATAGCGGAGCCGTACTCTGAACGAGTCAGTAACAAGCCTGCCAGCATGGCACCCAGTTCCAACGGCACTTCCAAGACTTGCGCAAGCAGTAGCGTACCAATGACAAGAATCAGTGCAAACGCTGCAAACACTTCATCGAGCCCGGTTGCGGCGATGACGCGAAAAAGATGTCGCAACAAATACTGACCGAACAAGGCGAACCCGATAACCATAAACAAGGAGCGCAGAACCAATGGCCATGGACTTCCCTGAATAGCCACGGCCGAAAAGCTCAACAAGGGGAAGAAAATTAAAATCGGTATGACAGCAAGATTCTGCGAAAGCAGCAAACGTCGACCGGTTTCAGTTAATGGTGAACCGGATGGATAACTATCATTGAAAGCCTGATTCGCCAGTGCACTGGAAGATAGCGCCAAGGTTACGCCAATAACCAGAGCGTGATGCCAATGAACGCCGGTGAGCATCGATACTATAAACACCAGTAACGTTGTCAGACCAAAATGCAACATGCTGAGCGAGAAAAAATCTTTCGCCAGGCGTCGTATACGAGCAGGAGTGGCTTGCAGTGCAACCACAAACAACAGGAGGAATGTGCTGATGCGCACCGCCGATGCCACGGTGTCGGCATCGCGAATAATGGCCAGCCCCCATGGACCGATGAACATGCCAGCAAGCAAGTAACCCACCGACTGACCCAGACCCGCACGACGGGCAATCGGGACGGCAACCAGCGCTACGAGTAAAAAAATGAAGGCATTGGTCAGCAAACTGTCGTTGCCCGTCATGCGTTAATCTCTAGGCCCGTTAAAGCCTGCGAAGGCTGAGTATTAAGCACTCGCCGCCATATCAACCTTTTTAAGTCCCTCACCATGTTGAGCAATATAACGCTTGGGCAGAAAACTGTCTGCACTGGATTCGGACATTGCCTGCTCGAAACGCAACGGATACGGCTGGCTTAACAGGCTGCCCACCTCTACGTATTCGAACACTTCATCATAGCGCCGGATGGAATCCTGATCGATACGTCGGTAGATATGTGTTCTGGTGAGTTCATCGGGCGATCGCAATCCGGCAGCGCCGACAATTTCGACCAGGTGCTCCATGGTGTTCTTATGGAAGCGTGCCACGCGCTCAGCTTTATCAGTTACTACAAGACCACTGGCAAGATTATCATCTTGTGTGGCAACGCCTGTTGGGCAGTGATTGGTATTGCATATAAGAGACTGCACACACCCCAATGACAACATGAATCCACGTGCCGAATAGCAGATGTCTGCACCCAGCGCTAAATTTTTTACCAGATGAAAAGCGCTGAACATTTTTCCAACCGCGATAACCTTTATGTCTTTCTTGATACCAAACCCTGATAGACAATCACAAACAAAAGCCAGACCATCACGTAACGGCATGCCAACCGAATTAGTAAATTCCAGCGGAGCTGCGCCGGTGCCACCCTCACCGCCATCCACAGTAATAAAATCCGGTTTTATACCTGTTTCAAGCATCGCTTTACACATCGCCACAAACTCGCTTTGCCGACCCACGCAGAGCTTAAAACCAATCGGCTTGCCGGCGCTTCGTTCACGCAACAAACCAATAAACTCCATCATTTCAACAGGTGTTGAAAAAGCGGTATGGGCTGGTGGAGACAGCACGGTGGTATTCGCCGGCACACCGCGAATAAGCGCTATTTCTTCAGTATTTTTTATGGCAGGCAAAATACCACCGTGACCAGGCTTGGCTCCCTGAGACATTTTTAATTCGATCATCTTAATGTTATCGGCCGATGCCGTTTTCGCAAAGCGATCAGCATCAAACCCGCCATCATCTGCACGACAGCCAAAGTAACCTGTGCCAATTTGCCAGATAAGATCGCCGCCGGGTTCATTGTGATAAGGCGTAACACCTCCTTCCCCGGTGTTGTGTGCGAACCCGCCTTTTGCCGCACCACGGTTCAAGGCTTCCACCGCGTTTTTACTTAACGAGCCAAAGCTCATCGCGCTAATATTAAGCACGCTTGCAGAGTAAGGTTGCAAGCAATCGGGACCACCGACTAAAACTCGCGGGTTTTTATCTGCATCATGGGTATCCACCGCTGCCACCGAATGCGCAATCCATTCATAACCATCGCGATAGGTATCCATTTTGGTACCGAAGGGAACCGTATCGCGCGCACCTTTTGCACGTTGATAGACCACCGAACGAAACATGCGGTTAACCGGCGTACCATCGGTTTCAGATTCAAAAAGATACTGACGCAGAAAAGGTCTTAAGGATTCAAGAAACCATCGTCCTCGACTCACAAGTGGAAAGTTACGCCTCAGCGAGTGCTCCTCTTGCTGCATGTCGTAAAACCCAACTGCAATAGCTGGGACAACCAACAAAAAGAGTAACCAGAATGGCTTCCAGACGGAGCACAAGAACAGCACGACCAACACTGCAACTACGGACCAGACAACAAACTGTTTACGCATTCAACTGCACTCCGACTGACTCATCAATGACATTGTGACTCATGCGGCACAAAAAAGTGCATTCTTACGTTCTACAAGAACGCGTGCCTCGGAGCAATTGTCGATTCGTGAAGATGTCGTGGCTGGTTTAGGGTCGTGCGGATGCCAAAAACACTAGCGCACGACTATCCAGAACGCATCTGATTGAGCTGATGCTCCACTTGGGTCTGTGGCCAGTACGATTAATCCATTGTAAAAACCACGAGCAGTTGGTCTGCCTGAAATGAGCCCTGTTGCCGAATTTATCGTCACGCCATCTGGCAACGTACCGCCGATAACCCGATAAGACAGCGGATCGTCATCGTCATCACTGAACTCGGGCGAGACTGGCGTAATCGGCTGCCCGAGCGTAATGCCCTGATTAAAAACCGAATCGCTGTCTTCAAACTCGGGGGCTGTGTTGGCCGGGGGTGCAACCGGGCTTTCAACAATAATTCTGAAAGCATTACTGCGTACAAATTCACCCAGTGGATCGGTAGCAATAATTCTTAACCCGGCATAAGTACCTGCAACAGTGGGACGACCAGACAAAACACCGTTGGCGTTAATTGTCACGCCCGGCGGTAGATCACCCACCGTTGAATACGCCAACACGTCAGAATTTGGGTCGCTGAAGCTACCCGCAATAGGCGTTATAGGATCGCCAAGCTCGATAATCTGGTTTGCGATTCGACCAGTGAATATAGGTTCTTCATTGTCGGTTGTAACCGTCACGACAAAACGTATGCTGGAGGCTCTGGTCACACCATCGTTGGCACTGACATCGATCGTGTAACGCCCGACTTCCTCGAAGCGTGCTTCAAAAACACCCGTTTCTTCATCCATATCCAATTCAGCATTGGCATAGGCAGTATCAACCGAGTATTCCAGTGGTTGATTTTCAGGATCGTCAAAGCTGTCACTGACATCGAGAGTGAGCAGCTCACCCAAATCTACCGACTGTTCGAGAATGGAAAAGGCCTCAACCGGTAAGTTATCCGCAACAGTGATGGTGACATCGGCTGTAACGGTTTCACTGCCATCAGACGCAATGATTTCAATGGGGTAACTACCCACATCCAACTGTTCAGCCGTACCGGATAGCAATCCGGTGGGCTCAAGCGTCAGACCTCCGGAACGCGGTAATGCGCCACTTGCCAGCGAGAAGTTTAAATTAGTGCCTTCGGCATCATCAAAATAGGTACTGATATCTGATTCAAACGGCACGCCGGCAACCACTTCCTGCAATGGGATGGCGGCCAGTAATTCGGGAGGATCGTTTTTTGCCAGAATGCGAATGGTTACCGTTGCATCGGCTCGCTGAGAGCCATCGGTAACCCAGTAATCAAATGTATCGATGGCCAGTTCACCACCACGATCTGGCAACGGCGATGATTCATACGTAAACCCGCCATTGGCCGATAATGTTAACGATCGCGCTAGCGAAGGTTCCGTCTTCGGCTCTATCAGGACTTCCAGCGTGTCGCTGTTTCCAATGTGTTCATCATCTGAATCATTGGTTAGCAAGTTAACCTGATCGGCAGTAACGACCAGCGTTTCACCTTCCAGTACCGTGAAACTGTCATCACCTGCATCGGGTGCTTCATTGATGGCGATAAGACAAAATGTGGATTGTTGACGGCCAGTGCCGCCTTCATTATCAACCGCGCTGAGCTCAAAGGTGACACCCACGTTCGCTTTCAACTTTGGCGCGCTGACTAAAAAATCGACCTCGTCACCTTCGGTAACCAGTTTCTCGATATTGACGCGGCAATTGGCATCTTCAGCGCAAGCAGCATCGAGTGAATCAACAGCGAGCTCGCGGTTGAAATTCGGTAGTGCCTCGCACTCAGCCAATTTTCCCTGATTCACCGGGTTGTCGTTCCACTCAAATCGATTAACAACACCATCGGCATCGGTGGCGCGAACGCTTAATGTGATGGATTTGAGCTCATCGATCTCGCTTACCTCGGTCTGTTGACCATCGGCAAAGCTGATCTGCGTAACCGGGGCACTATTTGAGGAGCGACCGGTAGAATCGACCCAGTCGCAAGCCGCAAGCAGACTGATCAGCAGACCAGAGAGCGTTAACGCAATGATTTTTTTAGTACGCATACCCTTATTGTATGCCATCGGCGCCATAAGACCAGCGGACATTGTTATACAACGTCAGATTACGCGTTACAGCTTGATCAGCCCGTGACCCAGTTGGCCGGTTTGCACCGCTGCGGGCGCGCATCCAGCCCAGTACTGGCGATAAGGCCGACCACGCTCAGGTGATGCGATGATTGATTATGTTGTCCAGGAACGAATCCAACACCCGCTCTGCATCGACAGCCATACAGGCAGCATTGCCCGTGGCCCGATCAGCCCAGTCGTTGGTGGCGTATTGATAGCCTTTCTGATCAAGCGCCAGCTGACCTGAAGCAATGCCTGAATCGATGACCCGTGCAGCTCCAGAGACGAGCGAGAAGGCATCTGGCTCCACCAGGTAAACCAGTGCGGCGGCGTCATGCATGGCGCACTGCCGTTCGCTTGCGTCTTTTGCAGCGCCCTTGCTGGCATAGAAGTCAACGTAAAATCGACTCGATCGCCACAGGAAGTCGCCCGTAACGCCAGCCTCATCCCGCAGTCGCGCAAGATGGGTATCGGAAATCATGACTTTGTGCGTAACATCAAGCCCCACCACAACCATCGGCCAGTCGTGCGCGAGTAATCTGTCTGCAGCATGTGGGTCGTTAAAAAAGTTGGCCTCCGCCAGTGGTGTGACATTACCAGGTTCATCCACGGCCCCGCCCATGACAATCAGTTGTTTGACAAGCTTGGGTAGCTCAGGCTCTTTTTCCAACGCCAATGCCAGATTAGTCAATGGACCCACAGCCACCAGCGTGATTTCACCCGGATGCTTTCTAGCCTGATCGACGATGTAGTCAGCCGCGCTCATGTTGTGCAACTGAGCGTGTTTAGCCGCCGAGTTTAATGCTGGCTCACTCTCCGGATAGCAATTGCCAATACCATCTTCACCATGCACAAATTCTGAGTGCGGAAGCGGCGCTTGCACCACAGGCACCTTCGCACCTTGCGCAACCTCCACCTCAGTTGCACCAAACACATCCAGTATGTACTGAGCATTACGCGTGGCTTTTTGAATGCTCACATTGCCGAACACCGTGGTTAATGCGAGAAGGTCGATAGCCGGGTGTGCCATGGCATAGGCAATCGCCATGGCATCATCAATGCCTGGATCGGTGTCGAGTATGACTTTATGAACCACTGGGTTTTCCTTTTAACATGGCATCAACTGCTTCATCTACCGCAGAGCAAACCGGTATACCCGGTGTTGCACCTGCAACCGTAACGGCTAAGGCACCTGCAACGCAGGCTCGCTGTAAACACGTTTCGTGCGCTAAATTGTCGATAAGTCCTGACAAGTAGTAACCAACAAATGTATCACCGGCACCAGTTGAGTCAACCACTTCAACCGACGGAGCACCCACTCGATGTGTCTGTCCTTGATGCAACAATATCGCTCCCTTGCTACCCAGAGTCAGTACGATGGCACTATCGGGATACTGGGTTTGTAAGTGAGCGTGCAAGGCAACATCGTTCTGTGCATTTTCAGAAAGCGGCGATGCATCAGTGTAGGTTGCATTCGCCAACTGCACGGCTTCCACTTCATTCAGAATCAGTAAATCACACAGATGCAACGGCAGCTCGGCTACTGAACGATTCATCGGCGCGGGATTGAACGCAATTTTCATCTGCTTTTGATGTGCAATGTCGAACGCGTGCTGCAGCGCATTACACTCGTTCTGGATTAACAACCAATCTCCAGCATTTGCATTGAATAGCAGGCCCTGCACTGCCTCCTGATCAAAACTCTGGTTGGCCCCGCCGTGCAGCACAATCGCATTCTCGCCATTCGCATCGACCTGAATAATCGCATGACCACTCGGCGCATCGATAAGCTCAATGCCATCGACATCAACACCGAAATCGAGCATCGACTGCTTCGCCCAGGCATCGCCCTCGGAAACCCTACCCAAATGCGCAACCGGCGCGCCTGAGCGGGCCAGAGCAACAGACTGATTGGCTCCTTTGCCACCCAGCACCGTATCGAGAGATACACTCGAAAGCGTTTCGCCTGGCTGCACAAATCGTTCAACCCGGTAAACGTAGTCGATATTAATAGAACCGAAGTTGTAAACTGCCACCGTTCTTGCGCCTCATCAAATCAATCGTCAGTTTGGCCACTTTCGTCAGTGATTACAACGGCTATCGGCTCACACTTTCACTTGTGGCAGTTTTTGCGGGCAAAACAGCTGCATGCATGTATAGCGATGGTGAAAATCCTGTCAGCAGTGTTCCCCAAGTTTGTGTAGGATATCGCTCCAATCCTCTGGAACGTGCACCGCTATCCATGTCAGAGTTTCAAGTCAATTCCCCGTGCATCAATGTTTGCAAAATTGATGAGCCTACCCAGCGCTGCACCGGTTGCGATCGAACGATTGAGCAGATCACGCTTTGGTCGCGCATGGACAATGACTCGAAATTAGCAGTCATTGACGAAATCGTCGCTCGGCGCCGCGCCAGACAAGCAACGAAAACCGCCGATGAACATGAGCAAAACGCATCCGTTCTAACAAACCCCAATCACTCCCAATAAGCCGTCCAGATCGGATATCACAGCGCCTGGTGTTCCGGGCAAGCGCTCAGCCGGTTGAGCATACCGATTAACCCAGGCAACCTGAAATCCGAAATGTGCAGCCCCTGCGGCATCCCAGGCATTAGACGATTGGAAGCAAATTTTTTCTGGCGCCAACCCCAACGTATCGGCTGCTAATTGATAAACGCGTGGATCGGGTTTGTAGATACCCACCGACTCGATGGACAGTTTATGCGAAATAACATTGTTCAGTGATGCGCTATTAACAGCAGCGTCTATCATCATAGGCGAGCCGTTTGTCAGAATGGCGGTGGGTAAACCTGCTTTTTTCAATACACTAAGTACGCCGAGAACTTCTGGAAACGCATCCAATTGCAAGTAGCTTTGCATTAATTTTTCGTGCAGCTTCGCATCACTGATGTTTTTAGCATCCATTGCATATTGCAACGCATCGGAGGTGAGCTGCCAGAAATCACAATGCGAACGCATGAGCGAACGCAACCACGTATATTCAAGTTGTTTGGTGCGCCATAGCTGAGATAATTCGGCGTATTGCGGCCCTACTTCATCACGCAAACTTCCCACAGCACTATGCACATCAAAAAGGGTTCCGTATGCATCGAATACGCACGCTTCAATACCATTAATTGAACAATCGCTCATGTCTCGTCTCTGTGCCGGGTGGGCAGGTTTAATTGAGGGGTAATCGACCTTGGTTTATGGGCTCGATTTATAAGCTTAGTTTATATGATTGGTTGATATCAGGCGCTCTGCGGCGGTATCGAGTAAGTGGCAGTAACGTGGGCCACGGGATTGTCTCGCGGTAAAGTACCAGACTTGTCATCGCTGTACAGGCTCACTTCCCCGACAGCCAAACGCTTTCCCAGCTTAAGCATACGCGCTTCAGCCAGAATATCGCCGGGTAGTGGCTTGCGTAGAAAATTGATCGACAAGTTTGTTGTTACTGCCAATTCCACTGGACCAATGCGGCTGAGCACTAACGCGTACATGGCAGCATCAGCCAAAGCCATCATGACAGGCCCTGATACGGTGCCACCCGGGCGTAAATATTTCTCTGAATAATTGGCGCGCATAAGAACAGTACCATCCTTGATTTCCAACAGCTCCAAACCCATTTCGTGAGCAAAGGGCAAGCGCTCTTCACAAAGCTTATGAAACTGAGCGACGCTGATTTTTGCCTGTTTGACCGAGTTATTTCCCATGTCTAGTTTCCATGTCTCCTTCCCATGTCTAATACGCATGCCTAATCGCCAACATTACGCGATCACGTAGCATAACAATGTAAGGCCAGGATTGATAATTGACCCGATTTAGTGTCAGACTAAGTTATACCAAATCGATGGCCGCCTGTGCTTGACTCATTGCCGGGCACTATAATTGACAGGACAGCCTTATGACCCATTCCAAAGTCGAATCTGAACAATCAGCATCGGATAAGTCGCTGATACTCACGCATTCCGAGAATGGCATTGTCCAAATCACTCTAAACAATCCAGCCGGTTATAACGTCCTGTCTGAAGACATGCTGGCGCAATTGCAAAGCGTTATCGACTCAATCACTTCTGATGAACGTGTGGTGATAATTAAAGCCAACGGTAAAGCTTTTTGCGCCGGCCACGATCTGAAACAAATGCGCAACAACCCGCAACAAGCGTATTACAACAAACTATTCCGCACCTGCAGTCACTTCATGAATTCGCTTCTCGCTATTCCCCAACCGGTTATCGCACAGGTCGACGGTATCGCTACTGCAGCAGGTTGCCAATTAGTCGCGAATTGCGACTTGGCGATTGCCTCTGACACATCTCGATTTGCCGTATCAGGCATTGATGTGGGTTTGTTCTGCAGCACACCTTCGGTACCCTTATCACGCAACATTTCTCGTAAACGCGCATTTGAAATGCTCATGACAGGAGAATTCATTAGCGCGCAAAAAGC
Source organism: uncultured Granulosicoccaceae bacterium (assembly GCA_937922945.1). Classification (GTDB taxonomy): domain Bacteria; phylum Pseudomonadota; class Gammaproteobacteria; order Granulosicoccales; family Granulosicoccaceae; genus Granulosicoccus. The sequence continues at coordinate 36,599 of CAKZUP010000089.1, read as the reverse complement.
GGTGGACTGGGGATTACTAAACGATACGGTGAACGCAAAAGATCTTAACGATACCGTTCTTGCGCTTGCTAACCGCATAGTCGGAAAATCAGCGGTAGCGGTGGCTACCGGCAAAGCACTGTTTTATAAACAACTTGAGATGCCCTTGGAACAAGCCTATACGCACGCCGGTGAAATCATGGCCTGCAATATGATGGCAGAAGATGTTGGTGAAGGAATTGACGCGTTCAAAGAAAAACGTAAACCATCATGGACGCACCGGTAAGTAACTATCCAGACAAGGGTGTGTTAACCGACCTGTTTAATAGGACCTTTCTGCTCCAACACCCACTGTTCGAACTGCGCGACAGTAAGCGGGTAACTAAAATAGTATCCCTGTACTTCGTTGCATTCAAGCTCTTGCAATATTTCATATTGCTCTTTTTTCTCAACGCCTTCGGCCACAACCGACAAACCAAGGTTATGACCAAGCGTGACGATAGCAGAAACAATCGCTTGATCGCCTTTATCCCGATGCAAGTCTTCAACAAACGTTCTATCTATTTTCAGCATGTCAACCGGCAAGCGCTTTAAATAGCTCAGTGATGACACGCCCGTACCGAAATCGTCTATTGCTATCTGAACGCCCAATTGCTTCATGTTATCCAGCAACTGTATACCGTTCTCTATGTTGTGTAGAAATAGATTCTCGGTTAATTCAATTTCAAGTAATGACGGGTCGATATCCACCTGTTTTAACGCGCCCTCGATATCACCAATCATGTTGCCGCGCGTGAACTGGATAGGCGAGCAATTAACCGCTACGGAAAATTCACCTAACCCCTTCTCTTTCCATTTCTGAATTTGTCTGGTCGCCTCATTCAAGACCCACCGACCAAGCGGAAGTATTAATCCCGTTTCTTCCGCCATGGGAATAAAATCATTTGGACTGATTTCCCCTCGCTCCGGATGATTCCAACGCGTCAGCGCTTCTACGCCAACGGTAAGTCCCGTCTTCATATCCAGTTTGGGTTGGTATAACAAAGAAAGTCCATTCTCTTCAATAGCCAGCTTTAGCTCTCGCTCCATCGAGAAACGTGACAATGCCTGTTCGTGAATTGCACGAGAATAGAATTGAAATCCGTTACGCCCATTCTCTTTAGCGTGGTACATGGCAACGTCAGCGTGTTTCATCAGTGTTTCTGAGTCACGTCCATCTGACGGATAAACACTGATACCGATGGTGGTGGTGATTGCCACTTCTACATCAGCAATGTTATACGGTTCGCTAACTGAGTCAGCGATTCGCTGGGCAACCCGCGCTGCATCTTCTGGCGCTTGAATGTCGCCTAACAACACCACAAATTCGTCACCACCAATCCGTGCAACCGTATCTTTGTTGAAAGCTTGCTCAGCATATTCTGGCGCATCAACGGGCCGGCTGAGGATATCGGAATCGCGCAACACACTGGACAAACGACGCGACACCTGCATGAGCAAGTCATCGCCGGCATCGTGTCCGAGCGTATCGTTGACCTTTTTAAAATGATCAAGATCAAGAAATAGCAATGCAAACTGAACATCTTGTCTTTCCGCAAGCTTAAGCGCGTTTGACAGGTTTTCTCTTAGCTGAGCTCGATTAGGCAGACCAGTCACTATATCGTTATAAGCCAGGTTGTGAATTTCTTTACGGGCATTGGCAGACTCTGTGATGTCTTGAATGGTGCCAAGCATATGCGTGCAATTGCCTTCATGATCAAGCTTGGGCTCCGCCTCAAATCGAACGGACAGCACATCAGAGCCCCGGTTATCATCGATATTAAATTCAAGGCTAATCGATTTGGCCGATTGAACAGCATGTTCAGCATCCAGACGAACAGCCTGGCGCTTCTGAGCATCCACTTTTTCAAACAAGCTATCCATCGAGCCTCGTAACAGCCGTTTGTCGAAACCAAACATACGCGCTACTTCCAACGACCAGTTCGCCGTGTTAGAGGCGATATCCCACTCCCAATGACCCAATCTGGCTATCCGTTGCGCGTTGTCTAACCGAGCCTGGCTGGAACGAAGCTCATCAGCTGTCTCTTTCGATCGCAGCATGTATTGCATTCGATAAGGCAGGATAAAAAAGTTTACAGGCTTTGCAAGAAAATCAGTCGCACCTTCTTCATAAGCTCGAGTAATTGATTCCAGATCGTCGAGCCCGGTAATCATCAAGATAGGCACGTGCACACCCAAAGCGGTTTTGCGAATTTCCGAGATCGCCTCGAAGCCATCCATGTTCGGCATGACGGCGTCCATGATGATTAAATCAGGAGAATACTTTTGAAACTGCTCTATGGCCTGAAGACCATCAGTGGCTTGTATCACCTGAAAACCGGCGTCCATTAGCGGACCTTCAGCCATCATCAGGCTAACGTGATCATCGTCCACCAGCAATATGACCGGTTTGGTCTGCGAGACAACCTCGCTACGAGTTGTCTGTGGCGTGGTGTCTTGCGTTGTTTTCACGCAGCTTTATCCTTCAACTGCAACAACGCGTCTACAACATCCTGACAATCGCTTTCCAAGCCCTGATTTAACTGCTGGCAAGCGGCCAAGTCTTCATCACGTGCAGCTCTTTCCAAACCAGCCATGCGTTGCGAGAATGCAGTAGCACCCAGGTAACTCGCGCTTGATTTCAAGGAATGTGCGGTGATCGAAACGGTTTCAAGATCGGCTGCAGCTATCGCGGTTTGAACCTTCGCGACACCCAGCGGCGCGTCTGTTAAAAACAGCTCTACAATACGCCCCAGCAAATCTGGCGAACCCGGACGCTGTAGTGCGCGGATATTATCCAATGCTGATTGATCAAGTATATTCATGTGTGCGTTCTCCGTTACTAGCTGTTCGAATCGTCCTGATTCGCTATGCTGGATCGTTCTGCATTTTCTGCTGTGAATTGTGCCTGCAATGTGTTGATATCCCGTTGCAACGCGTGCAACTCAGCCATCGATTTGCCAAGAGAGGGTAACAATGCGTTCTCGGGGTTAGCCGTTTTTGCTTTACTTGGGATTGACGTGCGCAGATCCGGTGTGCCAATTGCCTGCACAGACAAACCCAGCGCCAAAACAATAGCCGTGAACAACGCGTACCCAACAGGATTAATTCCAGCAATAAACCCACACATCAACGCGACATACATGGCCAGTGCGCTACCAGCTTTTAAAAACAAATCCCAACGCAAAACCTGCTCCTCGGTTTGTAATTCTCGATCCCAACCCGCTGCGTGCAGACGCTTTCGCACTCGCGAGTGGACTAGAGCCCCATCAGCTGCGCAGCGCCGATGCTAGCCGTACACCTTTTTAGCGACGGCGCAACACACAACTTAACGAGAAGGTGAATTTTCCAAGACAATAAACCAGCAGTCGAAAACACTTGAAACCGGTCCAAGAAAAAAATCCGACATTTTTTTCTTTAACTTTCAATAAGTTAGATTTCCGCTGTAGCAAAACTGATTTTCAAGCGCGGAAGCGCAAGCCATTTAGAAAAAATCGACAAATTGCAAACTGGCCCGATTCGCAAGTCATTAACCAGCGCCGAGGCTGTTAAGTGGCAGTTTTCCAGCTACCTGTCGGGGATTGCACCGGATTCAGTCCAGCGAAGAATCTGCTGATCATCAGCACCTAGCCACTCGCGAAGCACGATTTCGGTGTGCTCCCCGAGTTCGGGGCCTCCTCGATCGGTTGCGCCCGGTGTACGCATTAACTTGGGGTGAACCGCGGGTACCACGCGGCTTTGACCGTTTACTTCTATGGGTTCAAAACTGCCACGGGCCTGAAAGTGTGGATCGGCTCGCACATCTGCCACCGAGTTGATTGGCCCAGCGGGGACACCAGCCGCATCAAGCGTTGCCAGCGCCTCCTCTGACGAACAGGCAGCGGCCCAGTGCGCCAAGGCTGCATCTATTTTAGCTTCGTGCTGCACTCTGCCACTGTTGACAGCAAGGGCCGGATCCTCGGCCATGTCTTTTCGATCAATGGCTTCCATCAAGCGTTTGAAAATGGAGTCACCATTGCCGCCTATGACTATGTATTTTCCGTCTGCACAAGCGTAGGTGTTGGTTGGCACTATGCCTGTGACCGTTGTCCCGGAGGGTTCTCTGATGGCATTGCTGCCATCGTACTCAGACACAACACCTTCCATCATGTTAAACACAGATTCCACAATGGATACATCGACGGTTTGCCCTCTGCCCTGATCGTGATGTCGATTGACCAACGACAACAAGATACCGATAACGGCATGCATGCCTGCAAAGGTATCACCCAGACTTAAATTTGCCCGGACCGGAGCTTCATTGGGAAACCCGTTAACGTATCGCATACCGGCAACACCCTCACACACCGATGCAAAGCCTGGCTTCGACGCATATGGACCATCCTGACCATAGCCGGAAACGCGGGTGTAAACGAGTTTGGCATTACTCGTTTTAAATTCGTCGGGGCCAAGCCCCCAACTTTCCATTTTGCCGGGGCGAAAATTCTCGATTAGTACATCAGCTTCATTAATGAGCGAACGGGCCAACTGCTGAGCTTCGCGGCTGGATAAGTCCAGCGCGAGTGAGCGTTTGTTGCGCGCTATGCTTGACCACCAATACGAGGTACCAGAATCATCAAGCAAACGCCAGGTGCGCAGCGGGTCGCCTTTGCCAGGCGGTTCAATCTTGACAACGTCCGCGCCAAAATAGGCCAGCATCTGGCCGGCGAAAGGCCCGGCAATGAGTTGACCCATTTCCAAAACCCGAATGCCCTCTAGTGGTTTTTTGCTTGCCATATCTACACTCAACAGGTTTAATCTGGTGCTATGAACACTAACAGTAATGCACAGCCTGGTGATGATAGCTATCCGCTTCCCAGGCACCTTGCCAACTATACGCCTTTATCGCCGCTGAGCTTTCTAAAGCGATCAGCAGATGTATACCCGGAACACACAGCGGTTGTACATGGTAGTCGCACTTTGACTTATGCCGAGGTGTACAAGCGGTGTGTGAAAATAGCGTCAAGATTAAACCAGCTGGGCGTTGTCCCGGGCGATGTTGTTTCTATTATTGCGCCCAACATACCCGAAGTGTACGAAGCTCATTTCGCGGTGCCAATGTGTGGTGGCGTACTGAACGCTATCAACACACGGCTTGAAGCAAAAACCATTGCGTATATTCTTGAGCATTCTGGTGCCAAGGTGCTGTTCGTCGATCGTGACTCTACCAGTGTGGTGCAAAAGGCACTGGCACTCATGCAGTCCAAACCACTGCTTATCGACATACACGATTCAGATGCAACCGGAGACGCGATAAGCGACAACCAGTACGAGGCGTTTGTGGCCGAGGGTAATGCAGCTTACGACTGGTCGCTGCCAAACGATGAGTGGGCTTCCATTTCATTGAACTACACATCGGGCACAACCGGTAATCCGAAAGGCGTTGTCTATCACCATCGCGGTGCTTATCTTAACGCCCTGAGTAACATCACCGGTTGGCACATGGGCCCACACCCGGTTTACTTGTGGACGCTCCCCATGTTCCATTGCAACGGTTGGTGCTTTCCGTGGTCGCTAGCAGCTAACGCGGGTGTGAGTGTGTGCTCTCGAACCGTCAGTGCGGAAGTGATTTACAACAGCATAGAACAACACGGCGTTACCCATTTTTGTGGTGCCCCCATTATATTAAATTTCATTATTAACGCCGACCCGGCTTTGGTAAAAAAGCCCTCAAAGCCTGTTGAGGTCATGACCGCCGCTGCGCCACCGCCGGCAAGTGTGCTGCAACGCATGGAAGCGCTGGGTTTTCATATCACTCACGTATACGGTTTAACAGAAACCTATGGCCCTGCGGTTATGTGCGCATGGAAGTCCGAATGGAATACATTAGATGAAGAACAGAAATCAGTACTTAAAGCACGACAAGGCGTTCGCTACCAGGTGCTCGACGAACTGGATGTACTGAACCCGGATACGTTGCAGCCAGTTCCAAGAGATGGTGAAACCATTGGTGAGGTTATGTTTCGCGGCAACATTGTTATGCGAGGTTATTACAAGAACCCCGAAGCCAACGATGCAGCATTTCATGGAGGCTGGTTCCACAGTGGCGATCTGGCCGTTATGGACCCCGACGGCTACCTGAGAATTCTCGACCGCGCAAAAGACATCATAATTTCCGGTGGTGAAAATATATCGTCTATAGAAATTGAAGACGTGCTCTATTCTCACCCGGATATTCTGGAAGCTGCAGTTGCGGCAAAAGATGATGAGCACTGGGGAGAAACACCGTGCGCGTTCGTGCAGTTAGTCAATGGTGCCGATGTGTCAGAACAAGCCATTATTGACTACTGTCGCGAACACATGGCGCACTTTAAATGCCCAAGTAAAGTCGTTTTTCGTGAGTTACCCAAAACCTCTACGGGCAAAGTGCAGAAGTTTAAACTGCGCGAATGGGCTAATGATGTTTAAGGGCTGAGCCTAGTTAATATGAAAAAGGATTAACTAATAAGGGCATGCCTTACATAAAAATTCTGCCCGCTTTAAAAGCAAATTGGCTACCCATCAAGTTTTCGTCTGCGTACGTTATGCTAGTCGAATTCAAATTAACTCGACTTCCAAATCTTTGACCGCTTGAAAAAGCAAGTTGCTCATTCGCCTATGCTATGAATGGTTTAGGCCGGTTCTTGCACGTCTGTTTCTCCATAGATTTAGATATAGCGCCAAAGCTCCCAAGAAGACAGAAGCAAAGAACAATATCAAGCCAAATCGTCCCGACCACCTTCCTCGTATCAGCCAGATGTCCAAATTAGTATCGACATACCAAATGCAAAAAGCGATTACTCCACACCAAAGCCCCAAAGCACCGATTAGCAAAAGAACACTTATTGATGAGAGAGTAAAAAATATTGCGTCAAAATGTTCACCTTGTTCTTTCCACAGGAATCCAATTGCACCGCAATACGCAAAGGCGTAGCCGACAATAATCGGTATAAAAAGCTCTGCCGAATCGTACAAGTACTGAACAACACGTGGATCGGGTTCGATATAGGACATGGAATATTTGCCTTAGCATATAACAGAGCATTAAGCTGCGCTTGAGGCTGGTGCCCGTAGCGGTAGCGAAGGGAGCACCGGGCCAAGCGACGGCTGCAATCACAGTTACGCGTTCTTGCCGTCAGAAATGACTGGGGCGCGAACAATCTCAAATTCGCCGATGCGTGTCCGATCAAAGAGGCGCTGTACCGACATAACTATTTTCGAAAAATCGTATGCACAGCCAGCGTCAGCTAGCTCGTTTCGCAGATTTAGCTTCTCTTGGAACGCGGACACAATACTTTCTTGCGCTTCACCGGGTATCTTTTAGCCCATCTTGGTTTCAACGGCAAGACCATTTTCCTTCCAATAAACATCAATACGCCTTTAAGCATAGGGCGTATTGAACGCTGCCTTATCTGTAACTAAACTAGAGTCAGTTGCATTTGTCTGCTGGGTTAACGCTACTCGCCCTAATAGTTCACCAATCTTTCCCCGCGTTTGATTTAGGATGATATTCAAACAGAATCGAGACGCATATGCCCTATGAACAGCTCCATAGTCATAAACGCATCTAAATCTCACCCCTTTCACTAGGCATAAGTGGACCAAGGCGTTGATTTTTTATCAAATACGAACTGGCCATTTTCTCGGACATATGTTCGTCAGACAGTTGAGTTTCACTAAGTAGCAGAATTTAGATTACCCAATACAATGACTCAACGCAATCATGCAATTCTTCTCCAACCACAACATTTGAATTCTTAGATGGTTTTGATCTGTGAGTTAAGTTTTTTCGTGTAGCAACAATGCGCTTTAACACGATACCAGTGTCGTATACGAAAATATCATTCTTTGCTTGTTTTGAAATTCGGCTAGCCGCTTCCTGTAATTTATCATGTAAAGAATTTTGATTTGTATGGGCTAATGTTTGTGAAACGTGCCGTGTTTTTTGTACTCAGTGCAATCGCAATGCGGGCAAAATCGTGTGCGTTCAGAGCAAGTGTGCAGTTATAGTAGGTTGTACATTCCTTTTTTCCCCCTTGATCATCCATGAAATATTTTAATCTATCACAGGAACAAGCAACAGTGAACGCACCCAGTTTTCATAGAGTGCAACCTGCGTTACGCCGCTAGCTTTACCCTATTCCTGCCTTCATTTTTAGCTTGATAAAGACACTCGTCGGCCTTTGACAGAATGTCGTTCGTATTAGATCTAACGCCCTTTTTCTTGAATACCAAGCCTACACTGATGGTAAAAGGAATGTGCTGCATATCGTGAAAAAAAGCGGAATTTTCAATGTGGGCACGCAGTTCATCAGCTTTGGCTAATGCCTCATCTGCAGAGTCTGCATCGAGTAATACCACAAACTCTTCTCCGCCAAGCCTGAACAGATTTTCTGGCGAGCGAAGTTGGCTTTTTATCTCTGTAGAAAAATGTTGAAGCGCAGCATCCCCAGCATCATGGCCGAATCGGTCGTTTATATGCTTGAATTTGTCTAAATCCATTAACAACAACGCAACGGAACTGAATTGATTCTCAACGGTTTGCTCAGCAACTTCCATAAGAGCACGCCGGTTTCTGCATTCCGTCAACATGTCAGTTGTGGCGAGCACTGACAATTTTTGAGCCTGTTCCTGTAGCTTAGACTCGCTTGCTTTCAGGGCAGCGTTAGCGTGAGTTATATCAGTGATGTCGTGCATTACGCCCACAAGATAGATCTCACCAGTGTCAAGTTCGAGCCTGCTTTTTCTGGTTATGGTCTCTCTTTCTGCACCGCTGGTTTCAAAAACTGTTTCAACAGCTTCATCTACTTCACCATCCTTCAGGACCCTTAAATCACCGCCGTTGCATTGAGACACCTGCCGGTCAGGGAACAGCTGAGCATCCAGCTTTCCAATAACACCATCTCTGCTAACATTAAATAGTTTCTCGAACGCGGCATTAACCCAAACGTATTCCAGTTGTTCGTTTTTTACCAAGACTGGGTTGGGAAGGATATCCAATACTTCAGTTGCTAAAGCTAATGACGAATAAGCTTGCATGATTATATGTCCAGACGCGACCGATACGTTTACCAGCCAATGCCAGCGTATCGCCCTACACAAATACTGTCTTTACCACCATGAAACCGTTAGATGCAATTATTGGGCTCTGTGCTAAGGGGTTCTCGCGCCCGGTCACAGTTTTTATGTGCACCTTTATACAGTTTTTATTGACGCTATCGGCGTGAACTTTCCTCGCCTATCGAAGAACACGGACAGTTTAATACAGCGCGCAACACTGGTTACGGTAGAACTCACCCTAAGCGATGCAGCAGTTTATCGCTAAAGAAAGTATTCACGCCTACAATACGCAGTATTTTGAATTGTTGGAAGAAACTTAAATGATACATTTACATCGACAAAAAACTAAAAATCCAGATCGCAGGATTCACAGATAAACTTAACCAACGGTGCGGTATTCTTGAATAGCCGGGCCGTATTGCTTACGGCAGGTTTGCCGAAAATATCTTTTTGCAAAAGCTTTATCGACACAATAAAGTGCTTTCGTTTCAAATCTTCAATTAGGGGATGATCTACTGGAAACCCTTTGGGTGCACGCTTTAATGATCCATCGTGCATTTCAAATTGACTTTTACCACTCACTAATTTCTTTTTAATGCCCAACCACTCATCCGGGTACTCATCTATCATGGTTCGAACTTTGTGTAGCGTTGGGTTATCGGGGCTCCAGATACCAGCAGCCAGGAACATCTGACCCGGCTCAATATGCAAATAAAATCCAGGCGCATGAACATCTTTTCCAGCAACGTGCCTGAACTGGATTCCCACGTTGGTTTTATAAGGCTTTTGATCTTTACTGAACCGCATATCTTTGAAAACGCGCATCAGCGAGCCACCGGTTTTCTTGGCAGACACATCAAAATACGGGGAAATCAGGTGTATGGGATCTTGCATGGCTTCGATATAGTTAAGCGCCGGGCCACGTACTTCACTCTCATAGCGTTGCCGGTTTTTCTCAAACCAGTCGCGCTGATTATTTTTTTCCAGCTCTTTTAGAAACTTAATCGTTTTTTGATCAAACATGACACCCTCACGACTATTTAAAAAAAAACAGCTTGCCTATCATCCTATCACTTTGGCTAGGGTGTTTGAACCTGAGCTGTCTTATTGCAATCCAGCGGTAGCAACCATAGATTAACTTAATTGACCGCTGAATTAATTCGCTAAACTTTTATCTAGGATAGCGCGAAATCTGCAGCGAACTTTACAGCAGCGAACTTTACAGATGAGTACAGGGAGAACGAGATTGGACGCACAAGCAATAAACTTGAATGAAAAACTCAAGACATTTAACGAACACTGGAGCCCGAAATCGGTTGCCGCATTTAACGGCCATGATGTCATGGTAGTTAAAGTGCTTGGCGAATTTAATTGGCACAAACACGATGATACCGACGATTTTTTTCTGGTGCTCTCCGGTGAGCTGACCATACATTTAAAGGAGCAGGAGGATATAAAACTTGCTGCGGGAGAAATGTACGTTATTCCAAAAGGTGTTGAGCACTGCACATCTGCTGCTGAAGAAACCCATTTACTGCTAATCGAGCCTGCTGGCACGCCGAATACAGGCGATGAAAAAACGGCAGCAAAAGTGGTGCGTATTTAAACCTCAACCGTGTTTCAATACTAGGCCTCATCCCGGCACACGGCTTCAACATTGTGCCCATCAATATCCAGAACATAAGCCGAATAGTAATTCGGCCCATACTCCGCTCGAACGCCAGGCGGTCCGTTATCGCGACCGCCTGCTTTCATTGCAGCAAGGTAGAACGCATTAACTTGAGAACGTGAGTTGGCTCTGAACGCTAGGTGTATCGGCACAAACGGCGATGATTCTTCTACAATCCCGAAAGTCCAACTCTCCTGCCCGAAACCGATAGCATCAGTCTCTTCAACCAGAATCTCAAGCCCCAGTGTGTGCATCACGGTTTTGTAGAAATTTCGGCTGGTTAAAAGATTCGAAACCGGCAGATTGAAATGATCGATCATGCTAGCTGACAGAGTAGCGCGCTCAAACTCAATGCAACTCAAACCTCGCTTTGAACGCCCTGTCTACCCAACGCATGAGTAAACCATCTGCGGTATTTTGTATACCAATGGAAAAACGCTCTGACATCGGTTTCTTTTTCTTGAATTTTACCTGAATTACTTCGGCCTCATCGCTTCGGCCCATGAGGTATGCATCACTGGTTTGCAATTCATCCGCCAGTGCCAGATCCAACACGTCCTGACCTGACCATATCTCGCCAGTAGCGACTTGTTCTATATCCAAACTTGGTCGGCGATCATGAACATATTGTTTAAATTGAGTGTGTATGCGTTCAATATCTTCAATGAATTTCTCTCGTCCCTCATCAGTATTCTCACCAAACATGGTGAGCGTGCGCTTGTATTTACCCGCAGTGAGCATTTCAAAGTCAATATTAAATTGCTTAAGCAACCGATGAAAATTCGGAATTTGCGCAACCACGCCAATCGAGCCGAGCACCGCAAACGGTGCGGCAATGAGTTTATCTGCAACGCATGCCATCATGTACCCTCCACTGGCAGCGACTTTGTCTACGCAAATAGTCAGGGGTACGTTCTTATCACGAATGCGGTCAAGCTGCGATGCGGCAAGGCCGTAGCTTGTCACCATGCCACCACCACTTTCCAATCGAAGCACGACCTCATCATTATCTTCAGCCGTGGTGAGAATTGCGGTAATTTCACGACGCATATTCTCCACGGCACTGGCCCGAATATCACCATCAAAATCCATGACATAAACGCGGTTTTTACCTGGCTCATCAACCAGGGTTTCACCATCGCCACGTTGCTTTTTGGCCTTTTTTGCAGCCGCTTTTTTGGCTTTGCGCTCCGCCTTTTCTTCGGCTTTTTTCTCTTTCAAGGCCATTTTCTGCGCCTCATCATCAAGCAGAGAAAAAGACAGAGACTCTTTCAAGTCTTCATAGTGTTCGTTTAGATTGGTAATTTCGATACGCCCGTCCTTACCGGATTTACGGCCACGAGTGCTCGCCATGGTAATAGCAAAGATCACAATGAGAATAGCGATTAGAAAAGTGATGACTTTGAGTAAAAACAGTCCATAGCTTGCAAAAAATTCACCCACCAGGCTTTCTCCTAATAACAGTTAATAAAAACGAACACCAACAAATAAAAATTTGGTTTGGCCTAACGTCGTGTAAAACCAACAACACGTATTGACCAAACAACACTTAAATAACAATTGATCACTTAATCACTGGTTCACTTGATCACGTAATCACTATGCCGGTAATGATATCGAGCAACGAAAAACTACTTACTGTGCCGGATAAACCAACATTGGTGAATACGACTATTTCGCTGAAAATCCTGATCGAGCGACCAATGCGTCTTGTCTTCAATATCATACTGCACAGCATTCACTGCAGGGCCTGAATTAGCTCGCTTATCAGACTGCTTGTTGTGCACCGAATTCTTGCTGCGTTGTTCTGTCGAGCCCTCGCGCCTCGCCTGGTGTTTTGCTTGCCCGGCACCACGCACGTTACCCAGCGCAGCATCCAACTTAAAGCGACGGTAATTATTTGAGAACACCAATACGCCGTCAGGTTCCAACATACTCATGCAAGCATGAATACACGCCGTGTGATCGCGCTGCACATTCCAATCTGCATCTATACCAGTAGAATTAGAAAATGTTGGCGGATCGAGCAAAATCAAGTCAAAGCGTTCCCGCTGGTTTTCCTTAAGCCAAAGATTGACATCACTCTTAACAACCTGATGTTGTTTGTCGTCCAGTCGGTTGTGGGCAAGGTTCCGTGTTAACCATTGTGAGTAGCGATTCGACAGATCAACGGATACGCTCGAATTGGCACCACCTGTCGCCGCAGCGATAGTCGCGCTGCCGGTGTATGAGAATAAATTCAGAAAGCGCTTTGCGTCGGCATTTTTATGAATAAACTCACGTACTTTACGGTGATCCAGAAAAACACCTGTATCAAGATAGTCACTAAAGTTACATTCCAGCCGGTAGCCAAACTCTTCCACCAATCCGGTCACCTTACTCGAGGCTTGCTTTTCATATTGGGCCAAGCCGGATTGTTTCTCCCTGACTTTTACGTGCATGCAGCTGACATCAACATTTAACGTGGCTGGCACAGCGTCTAATACAGCACGTAAGCGCGCGGCAGCCATGGCCACATTAACTGTTGCAGGCGCTTGATATTCCTGAACCACGACGTGCCTTTGGTCGCAATCATATATATCAATGGCAACCGCAAACTCCGGAAGGTCTGCATCATACACACGATACGCATTGATGGATTCACGCTTTTGCCAGGATTTTAATCGCTTGAGATTTTTTTTCAGACGGTTTACAAATGGTGTGGCATCAGCGCCAGCAGGCCATGCTGTGCCCTGCGTGCTATTCGTCTCCGACAACATCGACGCCTCAGTATCTTCAGCCCCATCACCTTCAGCACTGTTTGTTGTTCGATTTAAACTCGCCTGAGCCCATACGTTTGACGGCTGCTGAGCGCCCTCTGATGAAGCTACTGGCGTATCGCTCTGTAAATGAAGACCGCCAGTAGATGCATCGGGTATCCGGCCTTCATACAGTGCGCATTCAATTGCGCCATTACGTGCTGGCAAGCTGGATTTAAGCGGCAATCGGGTTTGCCTTATTGGCGCATCGATGTCGGTAAACAAGCCACAATGCCAACCTGCGTAGCTGGCGCTCAGCGCACTGCCTAACTGTCGGTAGAAATCAGCATCGATATCAAGCCGTTGGCCATAAGGGGGATTCGACAACACCAGCCCTTGCGCGACAGGCACGCTCAAGCCCTGCGTCAAGACGTTGCCGCTAGTAAAATTGACCGCATCGGCAACTCCCGCTAGCTCCGCATTCTCGATAGCAATGGCAATCGCTTTCGTGTCTTTGTCAGCACCACCAATATCACAAGGTGCTCTACGAACACGCGCTTGAGCATCGCTTAGCACGCCATGCCACGCAGATTCATCATGCCCCAACCAACCGGTGAAGCCATAATGGGTCCGCTTGAGACCGGGTGCTATATGGCAAGCCATCATGGCGGCTTCAATAACCAAAGTGCCAGAACCACACAGCGGATCGATAAACGGTTCACTGCGTTCCGCCCGTTCGGGCCAATTGCACTGCAATAGCAGTGCTGCGGCAAGATTCTCTTTTATCGGTGCCGGCCCTGCCTGCTCTCTATATCCCCTGCGATGCAGACTACTGCCGGATAAATCGATGGCAATTCGCGCCTTATTTCTGAACAGATACACATTAATTCGCAGATCAGGGGTCTCACGCTCGACGTTCGGACGCTCACCGGTGGCTTCGCGAAATTGGTCAACAACAGCATCTTTGACTTTTAACGCCCCATACTGCGAGTGCGTTATATTTGAGTTGGCCGTAAAAAAATCAACCGCCAATGTGCCCTTCAATGACATGTGCTTTGACCAATCGACTTCTCTGACAAGCGTATAAAGCGCCTCTGGAGAGTCAGCAGCGCCTGAATGGATTGGCAACAACACACGGTTCGCCAATCGAGACCACAAACAGGCCATATAGGCCATTGGCAGCTCCGCCTCGAAACGGACACCGGCACCCGCCGTGGATACCGAGCGCGCGCCCAAATCGGTTAGTTCGCGGGCCAGCAAATGCTGGAGTCCAGCGGCGCAGGTCGCATATAGTGATTGGTTCGCTGGCATCAGGTAATTTGTAAGGCTGTGGAGCCTGATTTTGGCAGGCTATAATGGGGTTATATCGCTATTTTAACCCGAGGATGTGTCCGTGCGAACATAACCGCACTCACCGGAGGCACAGTCTCTGCACTATAGCCTGTAATACCGGACATCCAGCCCTATTCAATTGCAAAAGACCTGACCCAAACACCATGAAATTGACCAGTTACGGCGCTGCCGAAGAAGTTACCGGATCTTGCCACCTACTCGAAGTGGGAGACCGAAAGGTGTTACTCGATTGCGGATTGATTCAGGGCCGCTCCAAAGACGAGTTGCGCAATCATGATGGCTTCCCGTTCGATCCTGCCACGTTGGATGCTGTGGTGCTTAGCCATGCGCACATCGACCACAGTGGCAGACTACCCATGCTAATCCGCTTCGGATTTAAAGGTCCGATTTATACACACGAAGCCAGCAGCGATTTATGCAACGTGCTTCTCAAGGATTCAGCAAGCCTGAATGAACGCGATGTGCAGTTTCGCAATAAAATTCGCGCGCGCAAAGGCAAGCCACCATTGGAGCCTCTGTACTCCAGACAAGATGTTGAGCAAACGCTGAAGCGTTTCCGTACGGTTCGCTACGAACAGACCCAAGAGGTTATCGATGGCGTCAGTATTCGACTATTCGATGCTGGCCACATATTGGGGTCGGCTATCGTTGAACTGACACTAACAGAGGGTGACCAGACCCGAACAGTTGTTTTCAGCGGTGACCTGGGTCATCGTGGTGCCCCCATACTGCGCGACTTCACGTACCTGGACCATGCAGATCTGGTGCTAATGGAAAGCACCTATGGCAATCGCCTGCACCGTGATTGGTCTGATACCTTTGATGAAGTGAGCCACATTGCAGAAGCGGTAAAAAACAGCAAGGGCAATATATTGATACCCGCTTTTTCAGTGGGTCGAAGTCAAATGATTCTGTATATGTTCGCGCGTTATTTCAACGAATGGGGTCTTGATAAGTGGAAGATTTTTCTCGATAGCCCGATGGCCATCGAAGCTTCGGAAATCTATCTGAAGCACACCGCGCTGTACGATGAAACCGCTGCAGCCTACTACGAAGAACATGGCCCGCTGTTGAATATGCCCAACCTTGCGTTCACCAAGTCACCGGAAGAATCCATGGCGGTCAATCGCATTCAATCCGGCGCTATCGTTATCGCTGGTAGCGGTATGTGCACTGGCGGACGAATTCGCCATCACCTGAAACACAATGTATGGAAACCGGAATGCCACGTGATTATTGCAGGCTACCAGTCTCCTGGTTCCACTGGCCGTAAGCTGGTCGACGGCGAGCCTTTCATTAAATTGTGGGGACAACGCATCAAGGTTGCGGCCCAGATTCATACGGTCGGTGGACTATCGGCACACGCTGACCAACAAGGTATGATGGACTGGTATGCTGGCTTTAAATCAACACCACCCGTGTTGTTGGTTCACGGTGAAAAGAAAGCACAAAAAGTGCTGGCAAAGCGCCTTCGCAAAGTACATGGTGCGCGCGCTTATCCCGCCAAGAAAGGCAGAACTACCGACCTGCTGGCACTCGATAAATTTTAATTGACCTTAACCGATAACAAAACGGTCGCACTCATTAACAAGAACTACTTGGGTAACCACTATGACTACTGAACGCGAATCGATGGAATTCGATGTTGTAATTGTTGGCGCAGGGCCTGCCGGGCTCAGCACAGCGTGCCGGCTCATGCAAATTGCGCAAGAAAAAGAACAGGAAATCAGCGTTGTTGTGCTCGAAAAAGGCTCTGAAGTGGGTGCGCACATATTATCCGGTGCTGTAATAGAACCGCGCGCCATGAACGAGCTGTTCCCTGACTGGAAAGAGATGGGCGCTCCGTTAAAAACAGCAGTAACCAACGATGAGATTTATCTGTTCACCAAGCCCGATGGTGCGTTTAAAGTACCGAACTGGATGGCGCCGAAAACCATGCATAACCATGGTAACTACATCGCAAGCCTGGGCAACCTGACGCGCTGGCTAGGTGAACAGGCAGAGAGCCTGGGCGTTGAAATATTCCCCGGGTTTGCCGCTGCTGAAATTCTGTATAACGACGATGGTAGCGTTAAAGGTGTTGCCACCGGTGACATGGGTCTGGATGCAAACGGCGAACCAAAGGACAGTCATGAGGTCGGCATGGAGCTGCACGCGAAGTACACCATTTTTGCCGAAGGCTGTCGCGGGCATTTAGGTAAAGAACTCATCCGCAAATTCAAACTGGACGAAGGTTGTTCTCCGCAACATTATGGCATTGGCTTGAAAGAGCTATGGGAAGTCGACCCCAAGTTACACAAACCAGGCCTCGTTCTGCATGGTACAGGGTGGCCATTAAATGAAACGAAAACCACTGGCGGCTCTTTTTTATATCATCTTGAAGACAATCAAGTCGTGGTGGGTCTAGTCATCGACCTGAACTACTCCAATCCACACTTGAGCACCTTCGATGAATTTCAACGGTTTAAACACCACCCGCTTATTGCAAAGCAGCTTGAAGGTGGAAAGCGCGTCAGCTATGGTGCCCGCGCTGTTATTAAAGGTGGATTGAATTCGCTGCCGCGCATGCACATGCCTGGTGCGCTTCTCGTTGGTTGCGATGCAGGCACACTGAACTTTGCAAAAATCAAAGGTACCCATACCGCTATGAAGTCCGGCATGATCGCAGCGGAAACTCTGGCCGCCGAACTAGCCAAAGGTGATAACCGTGCCATTGATGCTACGCAGTACGCTGATAACTTCAAAGCCAGTTGGGTGTACGACGAACTCGAATCAACTAAAAACTTCGGACCTGCCATGCACAAGTTCGGCATGTTTCTGGGTGGGGGATACAACTTCGTTGACCAGAATATTTTTGGCGGCAAACTGCCATTCAAACTGCGCGACGATATTCCTGACCATGAAACGCTGAAGCGCGCTGATAGCTGTCGTCCAATAAGCTACCCGCGACCGGACGGCAAAATCAGCTTCGACAAAGCGTCGTCGGTGTTTCTATCGAGCACCAATCACGAAGAAAACCAACCGGTGCACCTGACCTTGGCCGACCCAAGCATACCCATCAAGGAAAACTTGCCCAAGTTTGCGGAGCCTGCACAACGTTACTGTCCAGTGGGCGTGTATGAAGTCGTGGTGGAAGATGATATTCCCAAGTTCCAGATTAACTCTCAGAACTGCATACACTGTAAAACCTGCGATATTAAAGACCCCAGTCAAAACATTACTTGGGTTACACCGGAAGGTGGCGGTGGTCCGAACTACCCCAACATGTGAGCAAACGTTACCGTCTGTAAGAGTTAACGCTTATTTGCAGGATCCCCGCATTACTACGCTTGCGCAGCCAGCGCAAGCGCTGGTAACCTGTTGAAAAGTAAGTTTTCGCCCCTATTGTTCCTTGGTTAAGGCCAAAGTTGGTTACACGTCAATGACGTGTTAACTAACGGGCTAGTAGATACGACCAATGGCAGTAATTTACTGGTTTGTATATAGATCCAATTTCTTTTCACAGATTTCGTTGTGCGCGACAGATTCATCTAGCGTGCGCAAGCACATTAAAACTTTCGGAGGGCATATTATGTCGTTTATTATTTGGTTAGGCATCGGTTGGTGGGTAGGTAGAAACTGGGACATGGTAAAACAGATGTACCATGACAAAGTGAAGCCCAAGTTACAAAATGCAGGCAAAGCAACAAAAATTGAAGATTAATATTTCACAATAGTGGCGGCGTAGAAAGTCCCTAAACATTCAGACATTCTCATTACTGCTCCGCGGAACACATTACTGATCAAGGTCGCTTAGGCGGCCTTTTTTTTTGCTATAGTTTCCGCATGAAAACCATTGGACTTATTGGTGGAATGAGCTGGGAGAGTACCGTGGTGTACTACCAATTGCTCAACCGCCTAACCCGCGAGCAATGCGGCGGATTACATTCAGCGCAGCTACTGCTTTGGTCATTCGATTTTGCCGAAATTGAAGCCATGCAGGCAAACAACGATTGGACCGCAGCGACCAGCGCAATGGTAGACGCCGCTAATCGATTACAGCTCGGTGGCGCTCAGTGCATCATCATATGCACGAACACCATGCATAAAATGGCAGACGCGGTTGCAGCCTCTGTCGATATTCCGCTTATCCATATCGCTGATGCAACAGCCACGGCAATTAAAGAAGCCAAAATACAAAAACCGTTACTGCTAGCCACACGCTACACAATGGAGCAGGATTTTTATAAAGGTCATCTGCACAATAAACACGGAATTAATGTCTTGGTGCCAAATGAAGGCGACCGCACTGTAGTACATAACATTATTTACAATGAACTCTGCCAAGGTATTATCGAAACAAAATCTCGGCAGCAATATCAGAGAATTGTTCAAGATGCCGTAAACGACGGCGCTGATGGCGTTATCTTCGGTTGCACCGAAGTTGGCTTACTGTTATCCGCCAACGACGTGCCTGTAAAGGCGTTCGATACAACTGAGCTTCATGCAAAAGCAGCATTGCAATTTGCGTTGCATTCATCATAGGAAGAGGTTGCTATACAACTTCAGATTATAAAAACTGCAGGCTACCAATCGCTACTGAAAACGCGGCGAGCGACGTTTGCGAACTCATCAGCAATTTCCCGATTCAGGCCAGGCGAAAAATACATGACCACGCTGTATGCGGGCAGTTCGGGTAGTTCATCGTTATGCCCAATTTCTTCTAGAACGTGGTAACTACTCCCCTCCATCTCTGCTCTTACACCAATGTCGGCTGCAGAGCTAACCAATGCGGATGTATCGTTCATGCTTTGAGTAACATCTATCCATGCGATATTGGCTTTGTCCAATGCTTCAATGGCCGGTTTTCTGAACATGCAGTTATGTGATAACGCGACCGGTAACGGGCGACGCTTCCAACACACACCACCCGTTTTAGTCATCCATACCAGTGGTCGCTTCACCAAAGCTTCACCACCTTCTGCCGGCGACAACTCCGTGGTAAGAATGACATCATAGACACCGTTTTTCAGCCCGCGACGCAGAAAGTAACTGAAATCCAATTCAATATTTAAACCCAGACGCGGATAAGTATCTCTTAAGCCGCCAAGGATCTGTGGCATAAAGGGATGAACAATATCATCTGAAACACCGCACGTAATACTGGCGTCGTACAAAGACTCGCTTAAACTGCGGACCGCTTCATTGTTTATATCCAGCAAGCGTCGTGCATAGGAAATGAGCCGGTCGCCTTCAATCGTGGCAACCACCTTCCTGCCATCACGGCGAAGCAGTTGAACCGATAGTTGTTCTTCCAACCTTTTCATTTGCATGCTCACAGCCGACTGTGTCATGTGCAAAAGGTTTGCGGCTCTGGTCATACCACCTGTTTCTGCCACTGCAATTAAGGTTCGCAGCGAAACCAGATCGAGATTTCTATGCATGGTGCTACCCAACGTATTAACGAGTAAAGCGAGTTTAGAAAATTTAAATTATTCGACTAAGCAAGTTTTAATTAAACATGAACCGCTAAATAGACGTAAACGGCCAAAGCGACCTAAACGACGCACGGTTAAAAAAATCAACCGCATGGCAAAGTGTGAACGAGACATGCGCAACCCACAATTAATGTACACCGCTTCAAGCGAAAAAGAAAACATAAAACGCGAACAGGATTATCAAATTCGGTGATAGTTGAAATCACATTAAATCGTTTCACCTATTCATCAAATTCATCAACACTTGATTCAAGTATGTTTACCGCAATAAAGAGGATGATGCAAATGGGTATAAGATTCCCACGAACACTGTCGCATATTCAGGCAATCAGAAAGTTATCCAACCCACGAACCGTTTCAGGTTTGCTGAGCAACTTGTTCATCGCATTCATTGAACTATTGATAAACATACCCGTAATGAACACGGTTTGGCGAGAACGGCGCGAAATGGAACTACTCAGCGACGAACATATAAAAGACATTGGCATTACACCGGAGATGGTGCGCATCGAGTACAACCGAAGCTTTTACGACATTCCTGACGAACGCAAACGCTCGTTTAATCAGGCTAATAAGCGCACTCACGAAACTGCCTGTACACTTTATTTGTAGTGTCGTTCGTAGTGTTGTGATGACTTATAGCGCTCTAAAGTGATAGCTGGTAAACGGTGCGGTTGCACGGTTGGTCTTCGCAGAGCATGACAAATTCAAACGGCACAGCGCAACCGTAATGAGAGCAGGATGGAGCGCGAAAAAACGAAACAAAAAGTGGAGAGCAGCAGACGCCCTGAGAAATATGCTACTCAGGGCGCGTTGAGCAAGGGTTTTCCAATCGGCCTATTCAGTAGGGAAAGCAAACACCGAACCTTCTTTTATACCGGTGGGCCATCGAGCCGTTATGGTTTTCAGGCGAGTATAAAAATGTACACCTTCAGGTCCGTAGATTGAATGATCACCAAACAGTGAGCGCTTCCAGCCGCCAAAACTATGATACGCAACAGGCACCGGAATGGGCACATTCACTCCAACCATACCAACCTGAATATCATTGGTGAAGCTTCTGGCCGCATCACCGTCACGGGTGAATATAGCCGTGCCATTTCCATATTCATGCGCATTGATCATGTCAACAGCATCATCGTATTGAGCCGCACGAACAATAGACAGTACCGGCCCGAATATTTCTTCTTTGTAGATACGCATATCGGTTGTGACGCGATCGAACAAACTACCACCGAGAAAGTACCCGTTCTCATAACCTTGTAGGCTTAAGTTTCGTCCGTCTACAACCAATTCAGCACCCGCAGAGACGCCATCATCGATTAGCCCGACAATACGATCTTTCGCGTCGCGAGTTATAACCGGTCCCATTTCCGAGTCGCTATGATCTGCAGGCCCTACTTTTAACGCTTCAACTTTAGGCCGTAGCTTCTCAACCAACCGGTCGGCTGTTTCTTCACCTACCGGCACCGCTACAGATATAGCCATGCATCGTTCACCCGCTGAACCAAACCCTGCCCCCATAAGTGCATCCACAGCTTGATCGAGATCAGCATCTGGCATCACAATCATATGATTCTTGGCACCACCAAGTGCCTGCACCCGTTTGCCGGACTGAGTTCCACGTTGATACACATACTCTGCTATCGGGGTGGAGCCAACAAAGCTAACCGCCTGAACAACCGGGTTATCGAGAATGGCATCGACTGCTGTTTTATCGCCATGCACGACGTTCAGAACCCCTTCAGGCAAACCAGCCTGGTGAAACAGCTCTGCCATCATCATGACCGCAGAAGGATCACGCTCCGATGGCTTGAGCACGAACGTGTTTCCGCATGCAATAGCCACGGGGTACATCCATAAAGGCACCATCGCAGGAAAGTTAAACGGTGTTATTCCCGCACAAACGCCCAATGCTTGTCTGTCGGAATAACTATCAATACTTGGACCCACGTTGCGAGAGAACTCGCCTTTGAGCAATTGGGGTATACCGCAACAAAACTCAACGACTTCCTTGCCACGTTGCACCTCACCCAGCGCATCTTCATGGGTCTTACCGTGCTCTCGTGAAATTTCGCGAGCAAGTGCATCTGCATTCTGCGCAATAAGCTCATTGAACTTGAACATGACGGAGGCGCGTTTCAATGGCGGTGTATTCGACCAGGCCGGAAACGCTGCTGCCGCCGCATCGATGGCCGCATTAACTTCCTCTACGGTGGATAAACCCAACGAGTCAATGGTTTCGCCTGTCGCCGGGTTGTAAACCGGTTGCTCACGGCCGCTGGTGCTAGCGATGCGTTGATTGTTAATCAGATTTTCGATCATTTCCTATCTACCTATTAGCGGTGGTAATTGGCGCAGACTCTCACTAAGACTGCATTGCACTAAGACTACATTGCACTAAGACTGCATTGCACTAAGACTGCATTGAACTAAGACTGCATTGCACTGAGCCAACTATGAGTGACTTCGGAATAGTTTGCTGCAACGTCTTTAATCAATTGTGCGTCGTCTATTTCATTGCGTAGCCAGGCTTTTGCCGGTTGTCCAAAGATGGTTCGACCAACCGCAAAACCCCGTACTAGTCGGGCATTACGAAATGATTTAAAGCCCTCCGCCAGCTCTGCCGCCGGCGCATCGAGCCCCAGAACCACAACTCCTTTGCAGTGGGGCGTGGTACGCAGAATTAGATCGTCTATTTTTTCGACCCATTCAGCATCCATACAAGGCAATTTCCACCAGTCTGGACGAATACCCTGACTGAATAAATGAGTGATGCTGTTAAAAACGGATTCGCCTACTGATAACGCTTCAAATGGAGGAATAATCTCTAACAGCAACTCGTGTTGACTATGACAGCAAGCATCATAAAGCTCAATGATTTTTGCATCCTGCGCATCCTGGAGCTGCGGCGCATCTGCAGTGCTATAGAAAAACAGCGCCTTCACGATGTGCTCCAGTGGCCAGGTCTCAAGGATGGTACCGATGCTTTGTCCATTTTCGAATTCAAACGGAATGGCTTTTGGTTGCTCCACCGGGCGTGCTATCCACATGGGCGTACCCGTAACCGCGTTCAGTACACTTTGGCCAAATTTACCATCGCACAACAAACCTGCCGAGCTTTGCAATCCAAGCTCATCGACCACCTGCTGCGTTGATTTAAGCAGCAGCTCTTTCAATTGAGGAATTCGAGATATTGGCGCATTGGCCTCGGCAGCCATCTCTTCAAGCTGAATACGATGATCGAAGGCATGAATATGCAGCGCTGGCCATTGCCTGACTTGCGTTGTAACCCGGTGCAGATAATTGAGTTCGGTATCTTCATCCGGTTTGGGGATGCTGGCGCTGTTCGCCAGATAATAATCGAGTTCTTCTCGCGTTGGCATTGCTGGCGTACAGCCATGACGGGATACCACTAATGCGCCACACGCATTAGCGTAGCGAAGTGCCTGTTCATGCCCTTCTTCATTTATCCATCCACGCAAAAAACCGGCAATGAACGCATCGCCCGCCCCCAGCACGTTAAGTACATCAACCGTTACACCCTGAACCGTTACTCCGCCATCGAGTTCATCCGGGATCGGGATGCCGGCCTCGTAAACGCTTGCACCATAGGGGCCCCGTTTAAGTACCAGCACCGCATCGCTAATGTCACGTATATTGCGCAAAGCCTGAAGAGTGTCCGTGCTACCGCCTGCGATGTGTATTTCTTCTTCTGTGCCAACGATAAGGTCAAATTCAGGAAGAATGCTTTGTAAGTGCTGTGTTACCGATTCATTCGCGATAAAACGGGTTTCACCATCGCCTTTATTGGTAAGCCCCCAGAGCACTGGCCGATAATCAATATCCAACACCGTCCTTACCTTGTTCTTGCGCGCCAGTTGCAACGCATGGCGTGATGTGTTGTAAACCTGTTCGGTTGAGAAGTGAGTTCCGGTTATGAGCAATGCTTTTGAACGAGCTATAAAACCTTCGTCAAAATCGTCCGTGGCGATGGCCATATCGGCGCAATTTTCCCGGTAGAAAATGAGCGGAAAGGTGTCTTGATCTTTGATGCCAAGGACAACCAGGGCTGTGAGTCGATCCTCATCTGTGATCACGTGGGACGTATCGACGCCTTCGCGCTGCAACTGCTCGCGAATAAATTCTCCCATGTGCTCGTTGCCAACGCGTGTAATAAGCGCGGCGTTCAAACCCATTCGCGATGAACAACAGGCAATATTGGTTGATGAACCACCGATGTATTTGGCAAAACTACCCACATCTTCGAGTCGAGCGCCGACTTGCTCAGCATAGAAATCAACGCCAGCACGCCCAATACAGATTAGATCGAAGGCCGAAGACGAATCACTCATGGTTAACCTCTGGCCACGGGGTAGCTCAAAAGCGGCACGATGACATTTTTTCGCGGGCTCGCCCACCAAATCAGTGAGAATTAATAAGCAAGCTCCTTTCGACTACCGCGTCGTAGGAGCGGCAAATTATAGCAAAGCGAATGGTGAATAAGGCTAGAAAGTCCAATCGAGGGCAAGCCTGCCGGAAACAGGCATAACTACTTGATTTTATTTGGCCTACCAGATAGTTACAGGGGGATGAACCCCAGTTCGTCAATCACGAACAGATCTCTTTTGCAAGGTCTTTAAAGCTGCATTAGCCACGATTGAGCGTAGCGCCCACTCGGTTTACATCAACTGACCCATAGGATATGGGCCAGTTTTTTTACCTGCCAGTCGCAATAGAGAAAGTCGCAGAAGTAACCAGATCGCAGCGGAAAATAACAATATGCGATGCAAACCAGCTACTGCGATTTTCCGACTACTGTGATTTGATGGTATCCAATGCCAGCTCAGGTGGTACGAGTAAAACCAGACCAGCATCGATTTTTTTCTCGTCTTCGATAGCGTTAAGTTCCTTAATGCGCTCCCAGTTAAAACCACTGCCAGTGGTGCGCTCGGCAAATTCCCACAGGGTATCGCCTTCGAGAAACGTCGATTGAATTTGTGGAGGTGCTTCAGCCTCAGTAATAACCAGCTCATCGGATGCCTTTTTACCAGGCAACATTGAACATCCAGTGGTCATTACCATAACGGGTAATAGTAGTGCGATGGTAGTTATGAGTTTCATGAAAATCCTCTGCAACGCAGATTGTGGTTAAAGAACGACAAAGTGTCGCATACTGGATTTTACTCGAAAGGAAGCAAATGTAAAATGTTGTAATCTCGCCATTTCGCGTAATTTATTGACAGCACATATCAGCGTTTGCTGCTCTGCTCATCAGCATTCATTTTACGCTCTAACCAACGCACGGCCTGGCCGATAATGAGAATGATGATTAAATACTCGAGTATGAGAACCGTATAAATCTCCAGCGCGCGATATTCGGTCACTATGAGCTCATTC
This sequence comes from uncultured Granulosicoccaceae bacterium, assembly GCA_937922945.1. Taxonomy (GTDB): domain Bacteria; phylum Pseudomonadota; class Gammaproteobacteria; order Granulosicoccales; family Granulosicoccaceae; genus Granulosicoccus. The sequence continues at coordinate 10,866 of CAKZUP010000089.1, read as the reverse complement.
GCTCTGCGGGTCAGTTCCTGCAACCCAATGACTGAAACCAACGCCGACATCTTCACCATATACGCAAATTGATTACCCAATGCTGGAAGGATGCGACGTATGGCTTGCGGTAACACGACGTACCGCATGGTTTGAACATAATTTAAACCAACAGTGCTTGCCGCCTCTGATTGCCCGCGCGGAACCGACTGAATCCCAGCACGAAATATCTCAGCCTCGAACGCACTATCGGACAATGCCAGTGCAAAAACGCCCGCCCAGAAGTAATCAAACTGAATGCCTGCAATTTCTGGTAACCCGTAATACACCCACAGTATCAGCGGCAACAGAGGAATCGACCGGACGATTTCCACGTAAGCGTAATTACTGGCACGCAGGGGTCGATTATTGGCAATCCCCGGTATGGCAATAAGTAACCCGAGCACAATAGAAATAAGCAAAGCCAGAAAAGACATGGCAAGCGTATTCCAGGTTCCGGCAAATAAAAATTTAAGGTTTAAGGCGCCCTGTTGGGTAAACGGCGATACCACGTACCATTTAAGATTGCTGTCACCACCACTTGCAAAGAAATAAAACAGCGCGAAAAACAACACCAGCACAATTAACACTGGCAGTGTGTAAGAAACGAAGTATTTACCCAAGGCTCGCATAGTCAATGATTCAATGCTGCAAAATCTGATTCAGAAACTGGCGACAGCGTTCGGTTTTAGGGTTGTCGAAAAACTGATCGGGAGTACCGGTCTCTACAATCTCACCCTCATCCATAAACACCATCATGTCGGCAGCTTTACGCGCAAATCCCATTTCATGGGTCACAACAATCATCGTCATGCCCTCTTCAGCCAGCTCCAGCATGACATCAAGCACTTCAGAGATCATTTCCGGATCGAGCGCCGACGTTGGCTCATCGAACAACATGATCTTGGGCTCCATACACAAAGACCGAGCTATGGCCACGCGCTGCTGCTGCCCGCCCGATAGCTGACCCGGTCGCTTATGGGCCTGCTCGGGTATGCGAACTCGTTCAAGATACGTCTTCGCCCGTGCTTCAGCCTCATCGCGCGAAAGGCCACGTGCTTTTATTGGGCCAAGGGTTAGGTTGTCCATGACACTAAGGTGAGGGAACAGGTTGAATTGTTGAAACACCATACCTACTTCAGCGCGGATGCTTGCAATCGATTGGCGATTTTTCGTCAGCTCAATACCATCGACCAAGATTCGGCCCTTCTCGTGTGACTCCAATCCGTTTAAACAACGCACCACGGTCGACTTACCTGATCCGGACGGACCGCAAATCACAATGCGCTCACCGACGTTGACGGTTAAATCAATATTTCGCAGAACATGAAAATCACCAAACCATTTGTGTACACCATTCATTTCAATGGCAGGAGCGCTGATGGTCATGGTTTGTGTAGTGATCTTTATATGTGAAGGCTTATGAGAGCTTATCAGGATTAGTTGTAAAACTAAAAAGATAACGACTCAAAAAACACAAGGGCGGACGAGTTGCTCGGCAAGTAGAGCTTGATTGCTCTACTTGCCTTAACTCTAGCCGTGAAAGTCTTTCGAACGATCAACGCATTTTAATGCGATAGTACGCCTGCTTTTAGATGCCCCAGGTGGCACTAGTCGCATCGAAGAAGCCTTTCAATTTCTTCAATTTCACCCAGTTGTTAACGTAGTTGATCCAAACCTGATCATCTTGTGGTAACAACATTGCTATAGGCGCAGGAGAACGAGGCTCGGTTCCGGCCACTTGAGTAATATCGAACTTTTCTTTTAGTGTAGCGCCTTCGATATTCGACGTAATAAACACATCGGCACGGCCTGCGACCACTTCATTGAAGCCACGCGCCGGCGCTTCGACTACTTTAATCTCAGCATTGGGAAACCATTCACGAGCGTGTTTTTCAAACGTCGTGCCCAGTGTTGTTGCAATCTTGACTCCAGGCTGGTTAATTGAATCCCAACCATCGAATTTAGATGCGTTGTCTTTCATTGTAAAAGGATAAATTTCAACAGAGAGGTAGCTCTCTGAAAAACCGGCGGCTTTCATTCGTGGTGGCGATATGGAAGCTGAACCGGTGATGTGGTACTTGCCTGATGTAACGCCATTAACCAGCGTTTTCCAATCGGTTGGAACAAACTCCAGTTCAACACCAAGATCTTTCGCGAGCTCTGTCATGACATCTATGTCGAAGCCTTTGTACGTGTTGCTCGCCGGATCGCGAACACTCATTGGGTTCCAATCTCCAGTGGTGCCCACCTTCAGCTTTCCGTCACTAAGAATTTCGTTGAGAACCGATTCTGCCTGAGCAGCGCCGATAGATGCCATACACACGATTGCCGATGCGGCAAGTTTTATATATTTATTCACTTTCTTTTAGACTCCGTTGTCGAACAGCCATTGTAGCAACTTTGACAGACTGATTCGAACTTGTATAAGCGGTTGAATTTGCAATTTTTTTCGCGATTGAGATCCGTATTCAGCTTTTTTTCGTAAGCCACGCGTGCGCACGCAGAACAAGCTCGAATTCATCGTCGCGAAGCCTGCAGTTCGAGGCTTTCTCAAAATTTCTTCGATCTAACAGTCCGCGAGCGTTGGATGCACACGCCTCGCCTATAAGCTCTGCCATGACGGCTTGTTGCTCGACATTGCATTCAGTGTTAACGCGACCCTGACGCAAGGCACGTAGAAGATCATAACCGTCACTCATTCTCACTTTGAGCAGAGGACCTAACACAATACCCACTTGTATTAGTAAAGAGTCGCCGATGTAACCGGCACCACTGTGTTGGAATTGCCATACGTGACAGGCCTCATGACCCAGCAATTTGTACCCGCGTTTGGTTAAGCTTAGGTCGTCATTGACCATATTGGTTCCCCACCAAACACGCCTAATGAAAATATCATTACCGACCGCTTGCGGCGCAATACGCAACTGCTCTTTGATACCACCAAATTGAATTCTAACGACGGAATAGTCAAGATTATCGTTAAAAATAGCGCGAAGATAGTCTATCTCGTTTGCGCTTAATACACGTTCTTGACTTTTTTTACCTGTGTTATTGATTAAACTGGCAAGCGCATTAAGCAATAAAGCTGCAAGTGTCAGCACCAGTTGTGCTGGATACCGGAGCAACGTTAACCATAAATGCCTAAGCAGCATACGCCAACTGGCATTTGATTTTGCTCGCGACTTACCACTTACTAAAGCAACCCAGGGATCAACAAACACAATCGACAAGCTGTCGAGTAAATCACGCAACCAATGCCCCATGTAGGGCAACACCGGCCTTACGTCTTCTATAAATTCGCTCAGAGGGTTCAGTGAACGATTACTCATTGTCTGTAACTCGGCTAACCCATCCAGCGTCGAACCGGTGCATTCGCTTCTTCTAATGGTTGAGTAACAATATCGATTAGGGTTGGACCATCGTACTCAACAGCGGCAGTTAAAATCGATTTCAATTCGGCCGGATTATCGACTCTCCACGATTTTACGCCATACGCACTCGCCACTGCCGCATGATCGACCGGGTTGAAGTCAACGTTGTAATAGCGTTTATCGCAATCAGCATGCTGGCTGGCTTTTATCCAACCGAATGCGGCGTTAGAAAAAACGATATACGTGATTGGAGCCGCGTACCGTACCACCGTTTCCAACTCGCCACAGGTAAACCCGAACGACCCATCACCCATCATGGCAACCACCTTGCTTTCGGGCCGGCCGAACCATGCGCCAAGGGCCGCGCTGAGCGAATAACCCAACGCGCCATGTGCGCGATTGGTGATAAAGCGTCTGCCCGCCAGGGGTAATTGATAATACGCCGAGAAATACGGGCACGAGGTACCCGGATCAGACACAATTGTCGCGTCTGCAGGTAACACTTGCATCATCGTATTAATAACCCGTTCGGGACGTATGGGTTGATCGTCACTTTGCGCAAGCACATTGAATAAATCGAATTTGATTTTCTTCGCCTGAGCGACCGATCTGGCACCACCAAAACCGTTCAAAGCATGGTTTCTTTTATCAAGCTCGGCATTTAACGCGCGCAATGCCAACTGTAAATCGCCCACAACACCAACCTCGGTTTTATAGTTTGCACCTATAACCATTGGGTCGGAATCGAATTGAACAATGCGCGCATCTGGTGTTGGTGCTTCCCAGCGAGACGTGGTTGTTGAGCCAGCCCGACACCCCATAAAAATGACAAGATCAGCCTCGTCTAATAGTGCCCAAGTTTGGTCAGTTCCGCCATTGGAACCCACAACACCCAAACAGTTCGGATGGGTGTCCGCCAAACTGCCCTGCCCGGATATGGACGTCGCAACCGGCATATCAAGCCGAACGGCTAATCGGTCTAACTCTGCCATTGCACCACTGATTACGACCCCGCCACCGCAAACAACAATGGGCCGGGTAGCTGAAAGAATGGCATCGGCGGCAGCCTGAATTGCATTGGATTCAGGTGCTACGCGATAAGCCGGATAGTGAGTATGTTTAGCATCTGCCCAAATATCATCGTGTTCAACGGCTTGGTATTGCACATCGTATGGCAGACCTAAATGCGCAGAACCTGCCCGACCCGTCGTCATCGCCCGGAATGCCTGACGCACCATGCGAGGAATGTGTTCACCTTGTGTAATGACCGTGTTCCATTTCGTTAACGGCGCCATCAACGCTTTTTGATCCACTTCAGTTAGGGGATATTTGCCATAACTCGCAACGGATATATCGGTAGTAATGCCCAACACAGCATAGGATGATTCGTTGGATTCAATGAGACCGGGCAAGATGTAAGTCGCACCGCCACCAGAAGGCCCCTCACACACACCCGGCTTACCGGTAACGCGTGAATAGCCGTCAGCCATATAGGCCGCTGATCGCTCATCGCGAGTGAGCACATGGTTTATATCGTGATCGAGGGTACGCATCGCATCGTAGAACGGCAAAGTGGTGTCACCACATAGGCCAAAGATATGCTTCACCGAGTGGGCTTCAAGCATACGTACCAGTGCTTGCGCACCGTTGAGTGAGTTTATACCTGAAGCCATAGTGCAAACACCTTGATCGAATAAGTGAGAAGCAATCCACTCACTGTAGCAAAGCCGTTCTTAATCGCCTAGTCCCTTTGTGCGCTCGTATCCTTGTCCCTATACCTCGCGCTAACAGGAAACTACCAATACGCACAATGCTGACGTAGTATGTTGCTTTTAGACTGTTCGAGTTTAACTGTGGCAATAGAGATTGGTGGTAAAACCGTATTCGGTGCCAGTGTGGGCATATTGATGCTTGAAACGCAATTTCCGCGCATTGTCGGCGATATGGGAAATGCGTTAACGTGGCCCTTTCCCGTGCAATACCGCGTGGTGCGCGGCGCTACCCCCGACCTTGTTGTCAGAAACGATGCAACCGAGTTAACTCAATTATTCATTAAGGCTGCAAAGGAACTCGTCGCCAGTGGCGCCGATGGCATTACCACCAATTGCGGTTTTCTGGCATTGATACAAACTGAACTAAGTTCAGCGATAGGTGTGCCAGTTGCAGCATCTTCATTGATGCAAGTCCCCTGGATACAATCCATGCTGCCACCAGATAAACGGGTTGGCGTACTCACCATTTCCAAGCAAACACTTACACCTGCACACCTTGACGCCGCCAACATAGCAGCAGACACACCCATTGGCGGAACCCCTCCAAACAGCGAGTTCTCGTCTGGCATATTAAACGATTGCGCTCAGCTGGACTTTGAACAATGCAAAAAGGAAAACATCATAGCCGCAACGAACTTGATGAGCGAGCATGAAAACATCGGCGCTATAGTACTTGAATGCACTAATATGGTTCCGTATGCCGCAATGATCAGAAAGGCAACCGGTGTGCCGGTTTACTCTATCTACTCTTTTGTAAGCTGGTTTCAAGCCGGTTTAATGCCAAGACGTTTCTCAATGGAATTGGATGATTCAGGTCGCTAGGTATTGAAAGTTGTGCCACTAGCAACGCAACCTGCGTTGCACTCTAAGTCGAAAATATTATTGGTTGTCGGTATCCCGCATTTCTTTTACATACAGAGTCTTTGTGCTTTGCGTGCCTGTGTTTTTACGTCAGATAACGGTTTTTTCGAAGAACCACTTCGCACTCAATAACCCACTGGGTTTGGGCTTTCGTATCAGGAACATTCACGCCACGCTTCGTCGATATGTGCTCTAACGCATTGAGTGCGTTATACCCACAGTGCAGTAGCATGCCAGCCGCAATCATTCCCGTTCTACCTATTCCGGCCCGACAATGCACAACCGTGTGAATGCCGTCTTCGGCCTCATCTACCAGGCGTTTAGTGAAATTTAGATAATCATGCACCGACACCGGCAGCGACATATCTTGTATGGGGTAGGAAACAAATTCCATTCCAGCTTGTTCTGTCTCAAGCTGTTCATCTACCAGCCCCAACTGCTGCGCTTCATCGCATTCCAGCAAGCAAACCACTCTATTCACCCCGGACTGCGCCATCGCTAAAAATTGCTCAGACAGCGGAATACACCCAGCTGGTTTGGCCATGACACTAAGCGAGCCCCGTCCAATGGCTTGTACATGATAGATAGCAGGCTTCATGAGTTTAAATTGAGCATTTCAAAATTTAACGATGAAAACTTAAGATTAATACTTCAATGAAAACTTAAATGTTGTCGAAGCTTGAACTGTTGTAAGAGTACATTTTCACGTCGTCGCGTAAAAACCACCCCATCTGCTCATAGAACCGTTGCGCTTGAACACTATCTTGATGAACAAACAAATGTGTCTTATGAATACCCAACTTTTCCAGTGCCCGGATGGAACACATAAGGAGTTCCCGACCAATTTTTCGATTACGAAACTGCTTGTCGACTGCCAAGTGCTGTAGATACCCCCGACGGCCATCCGTGCCCACCAGAACAGCACCAACAATGTCCGCTTCGTTCAACGCAACAAAGCTCAACCCGCTATTTCGCTCAAGATAGCCGGCTATCTTCTGTTTTGAGTCTGCATCTCTTAACGTCATACTCTCTGTGCCACGCCATAATGCGATCACTTGATCATAGTCCTGAATCGTCATTTCGCGAATGCTATGCACAGATTTTCCTTACTAGAATAAATGAACTTGAAGCCAACACCTGACTCGTCCCAGTGTAGAATATCAAGCTTCCACGCCACACAAGGGCTGCCCACAATGTACTACGAAGCACACCAACCTCACGGGCTGGCATTTGATCCGTTTAAAGCCATTATTGCACCTCGCCCCATTGGCTGGATATCAACGATCGATACCGAAGGCAATATTAACCTGGCTCCGTACAGTTTCTTCAATGCACTAACGAATCTGCCACCCATGCTGATGTTCTCCAGCGAAAAATTAAAAGACAGCGCAAGAAATGCGCGAGATACCGGAGAATTTACATTTTCAATGGCAACAGTTGCCCTGCAGAATGAGATGAATATTAGCAGCGACACAGTACCACCTACTGAAAACGAATACGCCAATGCAAAACTTGAGATGGCTAGCTGCAAGCAAATTTCGCCCCCGCGAGTGGCTGCCAGCCCTGCGTCCATGGAATGCGTCACCCTTTCCTGCACGGAGTTACTCGATCGCAATAACCAACCCACCAACATTCATATGGTTATTGGTCAGGTAGTCGGTATACATATTAACGACAGGTATATTAAAGATGGTCGATTCGACACAGCTGCCGCGAATCCTTTGGCACGCTGTGGCTATCGTGATTATGCCAGTGTAGATGACGTATTCGAACTTATGCGACCAACAGACGGTGCTGTTTATGATGGCGTTGATCGGTGAAACGTCACGAGTTAACGAGTGCAAGTTAACGGGTGCAGTTTAAAAGTTCTTAGCCAGACGCAAGGAATCGTATATGGCCGCATGCACGTTCCGACTTGCAACAGCGTCCCCCACGCGAAACAATAAATATCCCGAGCCGCTATCTGGTACGGCATGATCGTTTACAGCGGCTTGAACCTGTCCCTTTACTTTCCCGTCTTGTTCGTCACCTTTTACTTGTTCGTTACCCTGTAGAAGAGCAGCAATATCAGTTATACCTTGATTGTCAGCTCTGTCTCGCAGTTCATCGTATAACTCATCGGCAGGCAAGGTTCCATGCTCAACCACCAGATGATCAACAATTCTATCCATCGACGCACCGGTAAATTCATTATTGAATACAACCCTTAGCTGGTTGTCGACCTTCTCAACACTGGCCAACCGGTAGTCAGGGGTAACCACCACGTTATTCTTGTAGAAACGTTTCATGTATTCGGGGTAGTTCACGCTGCCCATTTCTGCTGCAGCGTGTCGATCGGGGGTTACGAACTCAACTGACGTATTGAGCTGCTCAGACAGATAGTCACAACATGATGGAGCCTGATGTTGGCCGTTGTCGTCATAAATCAGTATATTGCCACTCAACGCCGCACCATCTAACGCGTCCCAAACACTCATTGCGAGCTCCCCACCTGGGACAAAATCTGTGTCCGGGATACCACCGGTTGCGATTACAACAATATCCGGGTTGATGGCCATAACCCTGTCAGCCTCTGCGTAACTGTTCCAATGGATGTTCACACCTAACAGTTCAATCTCGCTACTGTACCAATCAACAATGCCTATAAGATCTTTACGCCAAGTTGCTTTTGCTGCGAGTCGCAGCTGCCCTCCTGGCTTGTCCGATGCTTCGAACATCGTGACTTTGTGGCCGCGAAGCGCACTAACGCGAGCAGCCTCAAGACCTGCAGGACCCGCACCGACAATCACAACGTGCTTCTTTTTTTGGATGCTGGGTTGTATAACGTGCGGCATGGTTGCTTCACGCCCGGTGGCAGCGTTATGCAAACACAACGCTTCGCCTTCTGCATAAATACGATCGATGCAATAACTCGCACCCACACAAGGTTTAATACGATCTGCTTCCCCTCTCATCAGCTTATTAACGATGTGAGGGTCGGCAATGTGGGCGCGCGTCATACCAACAAGATCAACCAGATTTGCTTCAATGGCATGCCTCGCAGAGGCAAGATCGCTCACTCTACACGCATGTATTACCGGCAACGATATTTCCTTTTTAAAGACTCCAGCCAACGCGACCCATGGTGCAAGTGGTGCCCACATGGCCGGTAAATGTCGCGACAATTGGTAGTCACTGTCAATACGACCAAAATTCAAACTAATGTAGTCTGCCAAGCCTGCTTTATCTACCATCTTCATGGCCTGCATGCACTCGTCTTCGTTTGGTCCGTCCTCTGTACCTGAGGTCATTTCTGATCGAATACCTACAATAAAATCCGGGCCTACGCGTTCTCGAATGGCTTCAAGTAGCTCAAGCGAAAACCGCATACGATTCGCTAATGTACCGCCGTATTTGTCGGTGCGTCGATTGGTGTACGTTGTCATAAACTGGCCCGGCAAATGCCCATGGAAAAGCACCTCACATCCATCCAAGCCGCCTGCCTGACAACGCCAGGCGGCATCAGCGTAGTGTTGTATGACACGATTTATGTCGTGCTGATCCATCTCTTTGGGGAATGCACGATGGGCGGGTTCTTTAACACGCGAAGGTGCAACTACTGGCAGCCAATCGCCGTTATTCCAAACAGTTCGACGACCAAGGTGCGACATTTGACAGACTAGTGCGCAGTTATGTTGATGAATGCGGGTTGAGAAGTCTTCGAAATACGGGATGACGCGATCATCGCCTATATACAACTGGCCAAAAACTGATGGTGAATCGGGTGCAACGCACGAAGAACCACCAAACATGGTCATACCGATTCCACCCTTGGCTTTTTCTTCATGGTAAAGCTGATAGCGCAAACCCGGCATACCGTTTTCGTCATAAGCCGGAGCGTGAGGTGTGCTAACAACACGATTTTTCAATGTGATGTTATTCAGCGTAAAGGGTTGAAGTAGAGGGTCCTTATTTCGCATGGTATTTCCAACGGGATTCATCAACTGATACAAGGCATACATCCTACACAGCGCTCGGGCAACGTAGCAATACGTGACGACGCTCACAAGACAAACCACACCCACTCACAATAAATAGGCTGCCACTCGCCGTGTTTACAACTTAGAGCACCCGTTATCACCGCCCCGGGGACAATGGCATGAAATAAATCACGACTGGTTCTCTTATAAATCAATCATTCAGGCCGCTAGCTAAGAATAACCCCATGGAAAGGTGAAGAAGAAGATGAAATACTTATCAGTGTTACTGATATTCACAGTCGCTATCGTTACCAGTGGTTGCGGAGAGGGAGCAGGAGACTCAGGCGACACTGATATCCAACTTGGTGCGGCCAATTCTGGCACAGCGAATAACGGCACACCGACCGCGATTGTATCCGGAACAAACTCGACCACAACCGATGCCGACAACGCATCCAGCGCTAATTCGACGCCAGACATTGCTCAGCCCGCAGCGGGCACCGATGTTCCAACCATAAACTTTATCGGAACCACTTTCCAGCCCCAGTTGGTCGTAGGTGATACTGTTTATCTTGATGGTAGCAGTAGCACTGTGATTAACAGCGAATTGGTGAGCTACGAGTGGTCACAACCAGACAATGGGCAACCTATCGTAGAGTTGGTTAATGCGAATACCGCGAAAGCCTCGTTTATCGCAACACCCGCGATTAACAGAGTCAGGCTAAATTTCAAACTGAAAGTGACGGCCGCAAACGGCGCTACAAATACTTCAAATTTCTATTATCAATGGAATGTAGAAAGCGTGTCAGAGAGCATACCGGTTGCAACCTCAACGCCCGTTGCGACCTCGACACCGGATAATTCAAATACATCGGATACATC
>CAKZUP010000088.1 GCA_937922945.1 uncultured Granulosicoccaceae bacterium | reverse complement strand
ACAGGCGAGGCCAGTTCGGTACTAAGATAGCATTACAAGACTGCCTACTGCTCGCGCTGCGGCAAGTACGTGGCTATCCAAAGGGCCATTTCGGCAGCTAGTGTTTTCGACTTTAATCGTGAATGTCAGAGATGCCTAACCGGTCACATCAACGCAGCCTCTCACCCTTAAATTAAACGGAGTACGTAGTGTCTCTATTAGATTTAGGGAAGCCAACAAGCCTAAGTACCGGCGTTCACCGTCAGGCGGTCTGTGTGGTACTAAATTGATTGGCGAAGTTATTGGCGTTAGTAGGCAACCGTGGGAGCTGCTATTTCGTACATTGGTATCTATTCACTTGCTGAATTTGCTACCCACTTTAGTATTATACAAAATTGCTGTGGAGTCGTCGTTGATGCCGATCACAACCTACAGTGATGACCAACGGAAAGTTATTGAGCTGTGATAAGTAAGCCATCTTTATCAACTGATAAAGTAATTAGTAAGGAATTCAATATACATCAGTGAATACCTAGATATGCAGTATAGAGATCACTTGTAGACTATATACTCGCGACAGCCTATAAGTTGAAGTTTGAAAGTGAAACAGTTGGAAAGGAAAGTAATAGACTAATCATTAAGTTAAGTGGTAGGCGAGAGTAGGTTCGATCTACCTGAGATTGGCTGTCAGAATCTTGTGGTCATTATCGAAATCAACCGTGCAAACCCTAAAAATATTCCATCAACTTATTGGCTTATTTTTCGTGGATCCAAACAAACCATCTAAGCCTTAGCTTTTCCCTCGATATACAGCATGTGGGGCCTTCACAAGCGCTGGTATCCATTACTCAACTGGTGACAATCGAAAGTTCAGGATTCAACAGCTCTGCTCATCGGGTTAAGTTATAATAGGGGTAGAGTGCGATATATTTGCGATACAGCGGGTAGAGAGCTTCTGAGTAGTTGTTAGCACAAGACACCAAATTTATAATATAATCAGTGTCTTATATGGTCGGCGGGGCGTGGCGCAGTCTGGTAGCGCACCACAATGGGGTTGTGGGGGTCATAGGTTCGAATCCTATCGTCCCGACCAGTAAAACGAGTAAAGTACACTTTGGCCTTTCATAGCTCGATTCGGTTCCGCAATGGCGCCGCAGTTGTGTGAAAATCCTCCTCCTCTCAATCAGTTCATTTTCTACCCAACCAGCAATACATCTCATACGCCAGAAACCCACCCTGAGCACGCAGATCTAGGGTTTCTACTATCTCCATAAGAACAATCTACTGCTACCGTTGGCACAAACGATTTGATATACCGCCGCTCCTGTCATTTTCGGAGGCGGGTATTTGCCAAAAAAAGGTCAGCATATGCTCATTCAGCTGGGGGTATTGGATTTTAGATCTAATCGACGCATACCTATTCATCAGTTTGCTCTGCTACTCGCCTGTCTGTGTTTTTATCTTGGCGTATCTGCGCCGGTTTTTGCGAACGATCCTGAAAGTGACACAACAGATACAGCCAGTACCATGGGTTGTGGGGAGCAAAGTGACGGTAGCAGTTGTGAAGAGGGCGATCCCGGCGAAATTCCAGGTGGCGATTTACCGAGTATTCTAGCTGGGAACCCAATTAATTTTCTCTCTGGAAATAAGCAACAAAGAGAAGTCGATTTTGCCATTCCCGGTAGTAAACTCTCGTTTCGCCGCACCTACAATTCAGAAAATGCCATTGGCAATATCGGAATCGGTAAAGGCTGGTCTCACACCTACGCTGTGTCACTGTACAAGGTTGGTGCTCAGCTACAGATTGTTCAGAGTAACGGCACTCGATTAAGCTTCACAGAGTTTGAGCCTGACAAAGACGGTCGTGCGGTTTGGCGCAGCGCTCATTCCAATGAAGGTTTTTTGCTTCAAACAGATGAGCATCGCTACGCCTGGCATCTTTCCGATGGCAGGATTCTACGCTTTCAAGGTAGTTTTCTTGCGGACATAGAGTGGCCGGGTCATCAGTATCTCAAGCTATTTTATAAAAATGGCAGGCTATCTGAAGTGACAGATGAAACGGGTCGGTTACTGTTGCTCGAGTATCATCCCGATAATGCGCTGGTTGAATATACTGAGTCTCGCTATGGTTCTGCAGCTGGCCATTTATCGGTTGTCACGCTTCCCGATGGCAAGACAATTCACTATGACTACGATCAATTGCAGAATCTCACCAGAGCGCGTTTCTCGGATGAAACGGCACGCGAATATCACTATGAAGATGAGCTTTATCCCAATCACCTAACCGGTATTTCAGATCGTCTGGGGGTGCGCGCTGCTACATGGATTTATGATGATTCTGGCCGTGCTATTTCCAGTGAACGTGCGAAAGGTTTACAACGCTTATCTATCGAATATCCAGACTTGCTGGCGGTTAATGCTGGCGACATCGTCGAATCGACAATCACTGGCAGTCTCGGCAATCAAAGTATCTACACATGGATAAAACCCGAAAACGGACAACGAGCCAGGTTGTTATCCAGTGCTGGTTCGGCTTGTACAACATGCCCAATAACGGGATTTAACTATGACTATGACGATGCTGGTCGCTTGTTAAGTAAAACGCGTAACAAGCAAGGTACAGCAATTGGTGTTCACAATACGCGAATGGTGTATGACGAATTCGGCAGGGTTATTGAGCGTTGGGTGAGTGATGAGTTTGCACAGGAAAAACTCAGTGAGCGACTCGAGTACGACGGGCAGTCGGTTCAACCTTATCGGCGTTATGCGCCCAGTCTCAATCCAGATGCAGAACAGTTAACCGAAATCGAGCGTGATGAGCAAGGCCTGGTTACCAGGATAACGATGCGAGGTTTTACGCCGCAGTTGGATGCAAGCGGCGTAATAACCGACTTTACCCCCATAGAACATACAACGCGTATTGGTTACGAGTCAGGTCGCATGGTGAGTCTGGATGGTCCGCGAGACGACATTGACGATGTTGCAAGGTTTGGATGGGATAAAAACAATCGCATGATTTCAATGGCTATGCCTGATAGCCCAGTCATACGCATCACTCAGTTCGATGCATTAGGACGTGCTGTGAGTTTTGTCAAAGGTTCCGCCGCAAGTGGAGGCTCTCCAATAACGCTCAGTTACAACCTCGGTGGCCAGGTTGAATCAGTGACGCAGTTGGGGCGAACGCTAAGCATGCGTTACAACGCAGAGGGGCGGCTTATCGGCGTGGTCAATCGCGTTGGTCGGGAAATGACGCTGGGTTATGACGATGCTGGACAATTGGTGTCTGTTGAATACGTTGGCGGTCAACGTATGACAACCGATTATGATGACGAAGGGCGCGTCATTGGACAGAGCTTGCTCGATCAGTACGGCAGCATGATCCGTTCGGTTAACACACTTTACGATGTTCAAGGTCGTGTTGCTTCTGTTTCACGCAGTACCTCTGTAGCTGGAATGCCTGCAGCGCAATCGACAGAGATTGACTTTGAATACGATCACTATAACCGCGCGACACTAGCCACTGATCGAAGCAGCGGTGCGACAATCGACGTCACTTACAACGCGTTAGGTAACTTGGCGGGTATGTCGACGCATGCTGGTAGATCGTTAAAGCTCGGCTATGATGCAATCGGTACTGCCCAGAGCGTAACCGACTCCAGAAATAATGAAACTCAATTTATAAAGGATGATTTCGGTCGGGTCGTCGCGGTAATCAGCGCTGATACAGGACTATCGCGTTATGTATACGATGATGCTGGTAATCGCGTTCTGTGGACGAGCCCAAGCGGAGAATCAACACAATACACTTGGGATGCAGCCAATCGCCCAACTCAAATACGAAACGGTGAAGGTACTACGGTGTTTGCCTACGACGCTGATACCGGATTGCTGGCAGAAACCAGTAACGGTGTGGCTACTGAGCGTTTCCGCTATACCAGACACGGACAGTTGCAACGACACGAGAGAACGATAGATCAGGCTAGCTTCGTCACGGAATATCAATACGATGACGTGGGGCGCATGATTGGTCGACAGCTGCCAGATGGTCAATCGCTGCGTTATCACTATTATCAGGATGACAAATTGTTAGGTCGTTTGAGAGCGGTGACGCGATCTTCAGCGTTTGGACTTCGCCAGGAATTACTGTTGGCAGAAATCGATGAAGACGCGAGTGATGGCATCACCGGGTTTATCGCCCACAACGGTAAACGCACAACGCGAACACATGCCTCTGATGGTCGTATCACTCGGATAGAAGTAAGCGAGGTTATGTCACTTGATTATCGCTATGACGATATCGGAAGAATCATCGGCATCGTCGATAACGGCGTAACTCAATCGTTCTCCTATTCTCAAGGTTATCTAAGCTCTGCACAGACTTTAACTGGCAATTACGTGTTCGATTACGATATTGCCGGTAACCGTATCGCTAAACAAGCCACAACGGCCGATGGCCGATTAACGCAAAAGACCTACCAATACTCACCAAACGGAAGGGGCAACCGGTTGTTATCTGCCAGCTCAGGCCTGAACGATGGAGCTATTGAGGCAATCGACTATAACGCTAGCGGTTCACCCATTACCCACGGCTCTATCAGATACGAATACAACATCGATCAACGCCCGGTACGAGTCTACAAGGATGATCAGTTGCTTGCCGAGTATGCGTACAACAGTTTTGGTGAACGCATAAAGAAAGTGTCTTACAGCGATGATCAGAAACGCGTAACGTATTTTCTTTACGATGGGCATCGTATAACCGCATCAATACCAGCTGCGAATACATCAGAGATGGAGCACACGCTCTACCTACATGGTGCGCCGGTTGTTCAATTACAGGGTAAGCATGCCTATGCGGTGCACACGGATAAGTTGGGTACTGCCCATATGCTCAGCGATGAGTCGGGTGGAATTGCATGGCAAGCCGAATACTCGCCCTTTGGAAAAGCGTCGATTCTTATTAACGATGTGGTCTTTAACCATCGATTGCCCGGCCATTATGAAGACTCGGAAACAGGTACGCACTACAACTATTTGCGTGACTACGATCCGGAATCGGGTCGATATTTAACGAGCGATCCGATATCAATTTCCGGAGGACTCAACACCTACCTATACGCCAACGCCGACCCACTCAATACGGTCGATGTGCTTGGTCTTCGACCAGATGATTCGGCGGCCCTTCCTGACTTTGGTGGAGGTGGTCCACCTGGTACGCAAATTACCGAAGCACAGTATCTTGAACTACATGGTTATGCATTAAACGGGCAAGGCCTTGAATACTTTCAGCTCCTGTTTGACATCACCAATCACGGCATTTTTGAAGACTTTGCAAATAGTTACCAGGGCGAACTCACCACTCCAGCCATGTTGTTGTTGCGCGAATTATTCATGCGCAACGGGACTAACAATATTGAGAAAATATTTTGTGGAATTGGTGAGGGCAATTCTGTTTACCTGATTCCGGAAATCGATGTGCTTGCTAACACTGTTTTTCAGGCTGCGGGCATTGGTCGAGCAACCGGCTCTTTTGTTGTTGGTACCGTAACCTCGTTGTGGAATCTCGGAGTCGGTACGATAAACTTCGCTTTCGATGCCACTTTAGGCATTCAGGGCGATGTTCAGAACATGTTGGCAGATTACTTTAATACGCCAGCCATGCATCTCCCAGAGTGGTATCCCAGCTATGGTGATGCGGTACAAACGCTTAGCGACCTGGGAACTTCCACACTTTCTCTAGCCGAGAACATACGAGAAAATCCTGAGCTAATCTGGCAGGGACTAACAGACCCTTATGTTCAGCAATGGGCTGAACGGCGATATGGAGAGGCAATAACAACAGCCACGCTTGATATTGCTGCCATGTTTGCAGGCGTAGGCGCCTTGGCCAAAGTCAGTAAATTATCAGATGTGCTCACGGCGCTGAAGCGCGCTGATACTGCAAGCCCCAATGAACTTGCAAATGAGCTTGATGAAATAGCCGAAGCAATGAGAGAGCAGGGTGAAGATCTTGATCTGTTGCGACGTGCTGCTGAAGAGGCCGGTCTGGATGACATCGCACAGCTTTCTCCAAACCAAATCGGGCGTGCGGGAGAAAATGCGGTTAACGCTGCTCATGATATTGGTGGAAAGCAGACGATAACGATTAATGGCCGCGACCGAATCCCCGATGGTATCAATGAAACCACGCTCTCAGAGATCAAAAATGTAAAGAAACTCTCTTATACGCAACAACTCAGAGATTTTGCCGATATCGCCGCTGAGCGCGGGTTAACCTACGACCTGTATGTACGTCCATCTACGGAGCTTACAGGACCCTTGTTAGAAGCAATAGAAGCCGGTACGATTAACTTAAAATTTATACCCGGAGCAATTTGACATGGGATTGACCGCTGCAGAACTGATGGCAAAGCTGAAGCAGGATAAAGAATTCCAGGGAAAAGCCCGTGCTCGAGAAGAAGAGACGAAACAGCAGCAAGCAATTTTTGACAAAGATCAAGCGGAATTGCTGGATGAGCTAAGTCAATTAGGCTATAAGGTAAATTCGGTTTGGGATTTTGTGAACAGCCCCAATGATTACATGAGCGCTGTACCTGTACTTAAAAAGCATTTACAGATAAGTCACCATCCCAGGATTTTATCAGGAATCGCTCGTTCTCTTGCCATAGCAGAATTATCTGACGATAACGAGCTTTGGAACATACTTGTCGAACTCTATAAGGCAACGCCATCCGATGTGTCTATTTCAATCCCTGTCGAAAGAGGAGCGCAAGAATCGATTGCAGCAGCGTTAAGGGTGCTAGCTAATCCATCAAGGGTTGGGTGTATTGAATCGTTGTTGGTTGATTATCCGAATGGCGATGGTGCCGACCATTTTAAATTTGCGCTGGAGCGTTTGGCTAGCCGGTCTTGATTGGTTAGTACTCCATCGCGTAATCAAAATTGGTAAGCTAAGCAGATACCCCAATCTGGTGTCTTCCATGATAAGAGCCGCTCTGGCAAAACGATACAATCAGTCACGCTAGCCTCGCTAAGTTGTTTTTTCGACTATTGATTCTTCATTGAGAAACCAGCTGGAAAACCCGTTGGAAAATCTACTGGGAAACTCTCTAATAGCCTTTTTAGATTCCTGCACAATAGCTAAATTCACCAAAGTAGTCTCGTATCATCAAATTGACGCTACCAAAAAATTGACGATTGTAAGTTCTTGTCTTTGACAAGTAGGCGCAACCAAGTCCCTTCAGATAATACTTGTAGCAAATGTTTTGAGCTTTGTTCAGGTTAGCTAACCCGTTATTCAACCGAGTTATTCTGTAACAATATTGGCGACTGGTTAACGCTTTTGAGATGTTGGTACGATAAGACACAGTCAGGTAACAAAGATGGTCCGATGGCTGCCCATTCGTTTTCTTCGATAACGACACGATGGGTAGTCAATGGACAAGTTACTGTTGAAAAGAGTGAAACCCTCCTTACTGAATTTAACTCTCGCAATTGGGGTTACTTTCATGGTTTCTGCTTGTTCCACAACACCAAACATAATTTCCCGTGAGGATGCCGTACTCCGTTCGCTGCAGGATTACGAAGCCATGTTTTCTGACTTGCCAGCAATCGGTCACACCATCTCACTGGAAGAAGCGATTGCAAGGGCTATTAAATACAACCTCGATAATCGTTTAAAGCTTATGGAAACCGTTGTCGCGCAACAGCGGCTCGATCTTCTTGACATGAATAAGTTACCGAGTCTAGCGGCTAACGCAGGTTACACCGTGCGCAGTCGACGACAAGCGTCGAGTAGTCTGAACCTGGGCACCGGCGTCCCCAATTTTGGTGCGTCTACGTCTCAAGATAAAGGTATTTTTTCTGCTGATTTGCAATTGAGTTGGGATACCTTGGATTTTGGTATTGCGTACCTCAATTCAAAGCAAGCCGGTGATGAAGTACTAATCGCTGCTGAGCGACAACGCAAAATGGTTCAAAACATCATTCGCGATGTGCAGTACGCGTACTGGCGAATGTTGGGTGCCAGAGGGCTGCTGGAAAGCTTGACACCGTTAATGGATGAAATACGACAGGGCATCAATGATTCTTATGCTGCGCAACAAGCAAAACTATTGCCGCTGGAAGAGTGTTTGGACTATCAACGTGCCATGCTCGATATCCAACGGCAGATGCATGGTCTGCAGAGAGACATTAACGATTCACGTATTGAGCTAACCGCTCTAATGGGTCTTCCTCCTGGTTTTGACTATTCAATTTCAGATTCTATAAAGCCTAAAACACTGGATTTGGAGAATGATCTGCCAGGTGTAGACGAGTTGAGAAAGATGGCTCTAACTAACCGGCCCGAACTCATAGAGGAAGATTATAAAAAACGTATTGCGTTGCTGGAAGTCAAAAAAGCCCGGTTACGAATGATACCAGGGATAGAGCTATTTACTGGATACAACTATAACGACAATAGCTTTTTACTGCACGATACATGGGCCAGTTCAGGATACCGGCTCACATGGGATTTGCTTCGATTAGTCTCCGGTCCTCGTGCGATTAAACATGCAAAGTCAACGGTTGAGCTGGCAGACATAAGACGTATGGCCACCGGGATGGCTGTTGTCACTCAGGTTGATGTAGCTTTGCATCGGATAAAACAAGCAAGTGCTGATTATGATATTTCTCGCGAGATGAGTCGCGTCGATAACAGCCTGTATGAACAATATGCCAATCGGGCTAAGTTCAATCAGCAAGACCATTTGTCAGTAGTTGAAGCGAAAGCGCGTAAATTGTTATCGAATATGCGGCAGGCGGTTGCCTATGCTGACTGGCAGAGTTCGATCTCTCAGCTTGAGATAAGTGTTGGTTATCAACCAGGTGTTTTGCTTGATCACACAGTGGGTCTTGAAGAGCTAATTTCTCAAGTTTCAGACCATATTGCTGAACCAAGTTTGACTAACACAGAAGGTTTTTATAACGCTGGTAGAACTGCAGAAAATCTTGATTACGCAAGAGGCTACGAACGTGGAAACGAAGAAGTTAAAGCTCTTTCGCGAATTAAGTAGGTAACCAAAAAATGACTAACAAAAACAGAAAAACCAGCGCTCTGAATTTGCCCGTTAGCGTGTTTATCACCTGCCTATTTTCATCATCGGCAATGGCCAGCGATAATTTTGAGTATGCGGCCGTGATCAAATCGGGCAAAACAGCCATTTTATCGAGTCAACTCGATGGACTAGTGAATGAGGTACACGTTGAAATCGGCGATAGTTTTGCCGAGGGTGACAAACTGCTGGAAATGGATTGTTCACTACCAAATGCGACGTTAAGTAAAGCTCGGGCTGATGTTGAGTTTGCTCGAAATGAGTATAAGTCTATCAAGGCGCTAAACAAATTGAATTCATCAACAAAGGTCGAAGTTGCCCGAATGGCTGCGCAATTCGCCATTGCGGATGCAGACATGAAAGCGGCGCAATATCGCGTTGATCGTTGCGTACTTACTGCACCGTATGATGGCGTAATTGTACAGAGCCATATTAACCCGCATGAATCGGTTCAGGTTCAAGAAGAGTTGTTTGAGATCGTTAGTAATACCGATCTTACAGTCGAATTCTTGGCTCCGTCGCGAAGCTTAGCCGATTTCTACGAAGGTAGGTCAATTCAGTTGAATATCCTTGAAACACAAAAAACCTACGATCTAACAGTTCACAAGGTTATTCCAGTGGTTGATTCTGTTAGTCAAACCGTGAAGGTAGTTAGTCGTATAGAAATCCATGATGAACAGTTGTGGGCCGGTATGAGTGGTCGAGTTTCCTTAGTAACAATAGTTGCTGAAGACGCAGAGGGGCTCTGATTATGCAAGACAAGCTGCTTAATCGGATGGCAGAGTTTATTCAACTAGAGCGAGACTTGCGCGCGGCACCGTCAGAAAAAGCGCTTGGTTTCGTTTTAACAAACTACTTACGAAAGCTGCTTGCCTATGATGTTGCCTTGCTGGTAAGCGGTGCGGCCGTTAGTGCTAGCGATAGTAAATTATTCTCTAAGGGCGGTATTGCCAGGGTAGTTACGGTATCTGGCGTATCTGAATTTGATGAGGATGCACCGATAGTTGATTTTGCGCAGCAAGTTGTTAATCAACGTGATTTGCCTTTACAGGATACACAAGTCCACACTGCTGGGACACTGCCAACGTCTGTGCGTTCAGCATTCAGCGAAATTGAGTTTTCTCAGTTCGCTACGATGAGTATGAGCAGTAGCGGCTCTGCTCTGGTTCTCTTTCGAGATACTGATTGGCAATTGAGCGAATTACAGCTCTTACAACAAGTGTCTGATGTTGCATCACATGCGCTACACGCGCTGCAAAGAAACAACAAAAAGAAATTTAGGTCTCGATTCAGATCATCTGTAAACAGTGTTTTCAAACCTCAATGGGCATTGGTGACCTGCGGACTTCTCGCATTAACCTTTTTACCCGTTCGGCAGAGTGTAATCGCCAGCGGAGAAATTGCAGCGGTATCGCCAACGGTAATCGCAGCCGGTATCGATGCGGTTGTAAAAGAGGTTCAGGTGCTACCAAACCAATATGTTGAAAAAGATCAAGTGCTGATTAATTTCGAGTCATCATCCTTTAAACACCAACGAACGTCAGTTTATAGCGAACTTGAATTGGCTAGGGAAAAGCTTCGAAAAGCACGGCAACAATCATTGAATACAACGACGGATGGTCATGTTTTCTCAGAGCTAGAAACGCAAATCAAACTAAAACAGTTAGAGCTAGACTATATCGACGAACAAATGAGTCGATTACAAATTAGAGCAGAGCGGGATGGCATTGTGTTGTTTTCACGGAAAAAAGACTGGGAAGGTAGAGCTGTGATGACGGGTGAGAAAATTATGGAAATAGCCGGTACAGACGATAGTCATTTTGAGATTTGGCTTTCAGCCAATGACGCTATTGGATTGGACACTGGTGCACCAGTAAAGTTTTTTCCAGACGCTGACCCACTTCAGACCATCACAGGTAACGTTAAGCAGGTTGGTTACTTCGCCGCCTCATCTGCTTCAAGCCATGAACATGTGTATCGAGTTGTTGCAAGCCGAAATCATACAGGAAGCGAAACATCGGAAAAAAACGATGGTTCAGATCTACGGTTGGGTATGAAAGGCACATTCAGGCTTTATGGCGAGCAAGTGAGCCTTGGATACCATCTTTTCCGTAAGCCAATTTCGGTAGTAAGAAGGACGTTGGGTGTTTGATCGTGAACCGGCTCGCAGCTCAACATCGATCAGTCACCGTAGCAAGTTCTGATTCTCCCAGTGTTCAACTAGAAGAGACTGCTCCTGAGTTTACAAATGGTGTAGCCGATGAGCTTGTTCCAGAACCTACGAGCGTGCCCGCCTTACGCTCTGATCTGAAGTTGCAACCGGTGACGGTAGACTCTGTAGGCACACCAAACTGGATTATACGGGATAGCTTACGTACGCGTTATTTCAAGATCGGTTGGGTGGAGTATGAACTGCTAGCTAGATGGACATTAGGCTTATCTGAAAAAATAATAGAATCGGTAAACGCTGAAACAACACTAACTGTTACGCGAACAGATCTCAGTAATCTTGTTGAGTTCTTAGAGCATAATGAACTATTGGTAGCCGATAATGCTACCGCATTGAATGGATTGCTATCCAAATCCGAACGTAAGGGGCCAACGTGGTGGCGTCGTGGTTTTCGCAGTAGCATGTTCATTCGAAAGCGTCTTTTCAACCCTGATCGTCTCTTAACCGCCATACACTTTGTTCTGAAACCGGCTCTAAACCGTTCCGCGCTAGTTGGCATGACGTTATTGTGTATGGCAGTAGTAGCCGCAATTGGTATTAGTGCACACGCATATGAGTTTAAAGATGCGTTCGCAGCGTTCATGAATCCAAGCGGATTGGCGTTGTTTGTACTGACTTTGGTTTTTCTTAATCTATTGCATGAAATTGGGCACGGGGTCGTCGCAAAGCACTTTGGCTGCCGAGTTAGCGAAATTGGCGTAGCGCTAATATTTATGCTACCCGTGGCTTATTGCGATACTTCGGATGCATGGCGCCTTAGTTCGAAAAAAAAGCGTCTTTGGATAAACGCAGGTGGTATTGCGGCGGAACTTGTCCTGGCCGTTTTTGCTTTGTTGCTGTGGTTGACGTTGCCAGATGGAGTACCTAGAACGGTTGCGTATTTTGTAGCGGTGACCTCAGCGGCGTCCACATTACTCATTAATTTGAATCCTTGCTTGAAGTTTGATGGATACTATTTGCTATCAGATTGGTTGGGAATAGAGAACTTACAGAAAAAATCGTTTGATATAGGACGGTGGCGTTGGCGGCAACGCATATTGGGTGACCTTGAGCCAGTGCCACACGCTGTTTCCCGTAGAGAGCTAACTGTGTTGCATCGCTATGCCAACTTTACGTGGATCTACAGACTCTTCCTATACCTATCAATTTGCGCCATGGTCTACCATTTTTGGTTTAAAGCATTGGGTATAGTTCTGATGCTCGGTGTGTGTTTTAGCATGCTAATTAAACCAGTCGCAAACGAACTCCTTCACTACGCAAAAGCGATAGCCAGTGGCCGCGTGTCGCGAACGCGTGTCAGCGCTATGGTGGTATTCACACTATTTTGTTGTTTGTTTTTTATACCCCTTCCAAGAACACTGTCTATCCCCGCAGTTATATCAGCCGATGCAGCGGGTCGCGTTTTTAATCATACAGCGGGTGTTGTGGATAAAGTGAATGTTGATGTTGGGCAGTCGATAAAAGCTGGATCAGTGATGCTGCAATTACGTGTGCCAGAGCTTGATTTTCAAGAGTCGAGGCTGCAATTGGAGATTTCTGGATTAAAGGACCGTTTGGAGAAACAAACGAGGTGGAAGGATGTTGATACTCAGCGCAGTGTCAGTCCAGCTCATATTGCCAGCAAACAGGCAGAATTGGAACAGATACTCCAAGAGAAGGAGCGACTTGCCTTGCGAGCGCCATTCGATGCCGTTGTAACCACCGTACCTGAATGGCTAAAGCCTGGATTATGGGTGCCTGCAAATAGTGTACTGGTTGAGTACGTAGCCTCAGGCGAACCTTTGGTTCGGGCTTATTTGCCAGCTAGCAAGCTTCCTTACATCGAGAACAGAGAAGCCACTTTCGAAACGTCGTTCGGGAGTGTGTTTAAAGGATTCTCTATAAAGACTGTATCAACTGGCAGTATCGAAGTGTTAACGGACTCCATGTTGTCAACTCAGTTTGGTGGGTCTATTGCAACGCAGCTAACAGAGCATGAAGAATTAAAGCCGATAAAGGGATGGCACCTTGTCACCCTTGCAACGGATGAACAACTATCCCGCGTACCTCAAGAGTGGATAGGGTTTGCAAAATTGAGTACAGAATCTCACAGTTTTGCCAGTAGTGTGTTCCGTCGTGTTTATGGCGTGATACTAAGAGAAAGTGGATTCTAAAAAAATAATTTAATTAGAGAAATGTGAGTAACCGTTGTTACCTTACGAACTCTAAGGAGCCAGTCGTGGGCCAAGATTCTAAAAAGAACCAAAGACTACAGAGCAGTCAGCAATCCACCGGTGATTTCAACAAGAAATCCTGGAAAATAGGGTTGGTGAGCGCGTCGAAGGTTGAGCTGCTAGAACCGCGTATCATGTTAGATGCTGCTGGTGCGGATGCCGCGAATGAGGCTTTAATTCAAAGCAGCGAATCTGAGTCGACCGCTGAGCAGGCTGATATGTCTCAGCCATTTACTGATAACAATGCGCAAATCAAGAACGTTGGAATCGCGGATGTGTTTGCTGCGCTCCCTGATGAAACAACCGTCGTTACAAACGAGGTAAGTCAAACCAATGAATTGGTTTTGGTTGATACGTCAGTTGAGAATTATCAGGCGCTACTGGCAGACCTACTCCAGCACAGCAGCACAGAGTTGCCAGAAACCGTCAATAACGGCGATGTGCTTTTCAGTATCACAACGAATGAACGAGTTGTCACCGTTGTTGCGCTCGATGCCAGTTTAAGTGGTATCGATGCAATTAGCGGCGCTTTAAGTCCTTATCAGAATATGGATGCTGTGCATGTGTTGAGTCACGGTGATCAAGGTAGTATCACGATCGGGGTAGACACAATTAATCAACAGACGTTGGTCGAAAATGCTGAGGCGGTTGAGCTTTGGCAGTCCGCGTTTAACGAAAATGGAGACTTTTTACTGTACGGCTGTTTCACGGCAAACGATGAAACTGGCGTTGCTTTCGTACAATCATTGGCCCAGAAAACAGGCGCAGACGTGGCCGCATCAGATGACCCAACGGGTAGCAAAGACTTGGGTGGCGATTGGCTATTAGAATACAGTGTTGGTGAAATTGAAACCGAGTTGGTTACCGCTTCACTGGCGCAGTCTGAGTTTACAGGCATACTTGCGGCCACT
This sequence comes from uncultured Granulosicoccaceae bacterium, assembly GCA_937922945.1. Lineage (GTDB taxonomy): Bacteria > Pseudomonadota > Gammaproteobacteria > Granulosicoccales > Granulosicoccaceae > Granulosicoccus. The sequence continues at coordinate 5,621 of CAKZUP010000088.1, read as the reverse complement.
CCAACTGCAACTGTTAGTACTCCAGCAGAATCCTTCATTAATGAGCCATTCGAGTTCGCTGTTAATGTGCACAATAGTGGAAGTGATCCTGGTTATGAGCCTTATCTAAATGTATTTCTAGAACCGGGTATTGTGGTTAATGGTGCTTCTTACTTAGGGACAACTGTTGATACGTCTAATTCGTTTACGTGGGATGGCACTTCGTGGGTAGATAGTCTTGGAATGGCCATAACAGAGCATCCACTTAATTCTGCTATTGGGTTGCCTCCTTCTCCTGGTGTTGTTGGTACCACGTGGATAATGATGGATTTACCGTTTGGTAGTTTCGTTCCGGGTCAGCCGCCAGCCGCAATTTCATTCGACGCTGAGATAGACTCGGCCGGCGGGGCTGTCGTTGGGGACGGGCTCGATATTACTGCGCAGGCCGGGTTTGAATTTGGGACAGATCCGTTTAATAATCCAGCCACCGATGCGCCCATTCTAGGCACCGCTACTACCAATACAACCACTCCCACTCTCTGGGAGCTTGAAAAGCTTGCCCGAAGTGAAGGGGACGATGCGGTCGGTGCTGAGTCTGAGCAAGGCACCGGTCCCAATAACCCCATTACGTATGAAATCAGGGTGGATATTGCTAATGGTGAGACCGTTGACAATATTGTGCTCAGCGATTTTGTTCCGAATAATATTCATTACTTAGGTAGCCTAACTGTTGCAGGCACCGGTGCACAAATTAACGTGGGTACATCAGATGCCACTATCGGTGTTCACAACGGAAACGAGCTCAGTGTGACTTTCGATAGTGTAACCGGTACTTTGGCAGATGACGACATCGTTATAACCTTTACCGGCTACATCCCAGATGTGGACGCAGACGGCGACCCGATTCTCGATCCCAGCACGGGTCAGCCTACCGGACCCGTTGAAAACGAAGCAACTATAAATGGAGACTATAACGCTACAAACGTTAGTGACTCCGACACACACCAGATTGAACCGCATTCGGTGGCGATCCAGAAGTCCTATACGATTTTAGACAGTGGCGGTAATCCGGTTACGCGCGATAACGTTGTCCCAGGTGACTTAGTTGAATGGTCTTTGGCGGTCCAAGTCTCGGATTATTTCTCGATGGACGAATTTGTCATAGATGATCATTTCTCAGATGGACAGTTATACATACCAGGCAGCGCAACGCTTCAGTACACGAACAATGGTGTTCCAGCCAGTGTTAGCTCTCTGGCGACAAGCGATGTAACCTTGAACGCCATTGATCCGTTAACGGGTCTGACCCTCGTCACTTTTGACGTCGCCAACGCTATCGGGGCTACAGGACAAATAGATGGGGATTTGGCAACCGACAATACTCAGACGAGTAAGTCCCGCCTTGTAGTTAATTTCCAAACTGAAATTCAAGAAAATTTCCAGTATCCGGCGCTATTTGGTGGTAATTCCAGTGTTGATGTTGGCGATATATTAACTAACCAAGTAAATGTAACAGCAGAAGTAGTTGGAACCAATAACCAAGTAACTGATGATAGTGGCAGTGAGGTGAGCGTAGCGACTCCAACAGCCTCAAAAAGTATTTACGCCATTTTTGAAGATACGGATAATTGGGACCCGGCCGATCCTGAAATAGCACCAGGGCAAAGTATCACTTATCGTATTACGATTGAGCTTCCAACTACTGACGTCGAAAACCTTGTTATCACCGATTTTATGCCACTGCCCATTTTCGCGGTGCACCCAAGCTATGACTACACTGGTTTTTACAGTGGTGTTGATAATGTGCCCTTGCCAGGTGAATTTGGATTTGGTCCTTTAACTGATCCTGCAGATTTCCCATCAGGTTTTTTTGACGCAACTGGGCCGAATCTTGATATTGCCACGGTAACGACCGACCTCGTTGCTAACACGGTTGTCTGGAATTTTAATAGCTTTAATCAAGCAAGTTCATCCGGCGGTGTTATTGATCTCCTATTTACCACAGCGACAGCGAACGTGCCATTTGAGGATGGCTTGACATTAACAAACCAAACACAAGTTAGTTACGACAACACGAACAATCCGCAAGAGCCTATTGCATCTATTGTTCAGATTGAACCGTTGGCACCCGAATTATCATTGACCAAGGGCGTGGTCTCGATTGACTCGGCATCTACCGGTACGTTTAATGAACCGGTAGTAGGGCCTGTGACATTCAACGCAGCCGGTACGCCCGGTGCCGCCTTTAGTGGTAGCGTGACTTCATCTGGAATAGCAACAACGCCGATCGATTCAGATCTAACTGATGTGGATGCAGGAGATATCGTTCGTTTTGCTATTACGATAGAAAATTCTGGTGGTTTTCAGACCACAGACATCACCATAAATGATGATTTTCCAGCAGGTTTTGCAATTCCAGCAGGGGGCGTAAATCTGCAAGCAGCCCTTGGTGATGGAACTGCATTAACAGTGGGGGGAGCGCTATTTGACGCATCGGGTAATCCTGACCCTGCTGGTATTAATTTTCAATTGGGTGGTAATGAGGTTAACCTTGGTGCGGGCAGAGTCGACGCCAACATCGTAGATGATGGCACGAATATTATCGTTGTGACGTACGATTTAGTAGTCGATACCAGCGTAGCCACAGATTCTGTGCTGATCAATACGGCGGAAATTTTAACTTTCGCGGCCGATGATGGTCTTGTTGACTACACCATTGGAGAAGTTAACCCAGCCTGGACCGATGATGCGTCGGTTGAGTCAATAGCGCCGACGATACTGAAGGAGCTTATATCAAGTGGTATTGACAACGGCGTTAATGACTTGGATGAGGCCGTGCCCGGTGAGTTTATAACCTACAGACTCACCATTGATTTACCAGAGGGCTCAGCACCTGACGCTGAAATAAGAGATCTACTGGATACAGGATTGAAGTTTGATTCACTTGTCAGTATTACGCCAAGCAGCGCAGATGTCATAACCGATTTAGCCGGTGGTTTTGCAAGCGTGCTGGCTCCCGCGCAAGGCAGTACCGGTACTTTAATCTTTAATCTTGGAAACATAACGAATAACAACACTGATAACAGCGTCGCTGAGACGTTGACAATCGAGTACCGTGTGTATGCAGCAGGTACGGCGACTGATGGCCAGACTTTAAACAATCGAGCAGATTTTCGGTGGGATAACGATGGAGATGGGAATAACTCGGGAGATGGACTTATCCGAGATAGAGCGCCAAATGTTGAAATTATCACGCCCAAATTGGATGTAGTGAAATCCATAATAGGTGTTGCCCCAACTGATGTTGGTGACCCTGTCAGTTATCAAATTGTTATTGAACACACAGCCGATTCTGACACAGATGCTTTTGATGCAAGTTTTAGCGATGTATTACCTTCAGAACTATCAGGGTTAAGTATCGACTCGATTGTTGATGGTGGTATCGGCGCCGCTACCGGCTTTTCCCTGTCTGGGAATACCTTGAGTAACTCGAGTTTTGATCTCCCATTGGGGGAAAGCATTACTATCACCGTGTCCGGAACGGTTGCTAATGCTGTGTCACAGCAGACGATCACTAATACTGCTGATATAGACTGGACCACGTTGGATGCTGCGAATCCTGGTGATGGGGTTGATGCTGAAGAGCCAGTTTATACAGACACAGACTCAGCTTCGTTCACTGTATCGTCGCCGGTGCTGAGCAAGAGTATTATCAGTTCAGGTATTGATAACGCAGTAAACGGTGTTACTGATGTCGTTCAAGGGGAGTTTGTTACCTATCGATTAGATATAGCAATACCCGAAGGGGTAACCCCAGTGGCTGAGGTTGTTGATACGTTACCGAGTAACATGTCGTTTGATACAAGCTTTACTCCTACAATTTCTTTGAATAGTGGTGATCTGTCTATCAGCGCATCGGGTGTTCCACCAGTAATAAGTGGTCAGGAAGTCAGCTTTAGTTTTGGCACCATTACTAATAGTAATAACGATAATTCAACGATAGAAAGAATAACCATTGATTATCGTGTGTATGTTACTGGCGGAAATAGTGGTGATCTCTTAGCAAACAACGCTGAAATGCGATGGGACGTAGATGGCGATGGAAATAACACAGGCGCACTAGATGGCGCCCAAAGCGATTCGACCACCGTTGATGTATTGGTGCCCGTATTGGAGGTAGATAAGCAAGTATCCACAGTACCATCTGATGCAGACGACAGTATTGAATACACCATTGTTATTCGGCACAATAGTGCTTCCAATGCAGACGCATACGATGCGAGCTTTTCGGACGTTATCCCATCTGAAATTACCGGTGTTACGTTGGTGTCAGCGCTGGACAATAACAATGATCCCGTCGTCGGTTTCACGGTTGCGGGGAATGCAATAAGCCATACAGATTTCGATCTTGGTTTAAACGAGAGTATTACACTGGTCGTATCTGGCGTGTTAAACAGCAGTGTTGTAGCTGGTTCAAACGTGACGAACACAGCAGAGATAGATTGGGATAGCTTAGGCGATAATACGCAAGGTGTTCAAAGCGCAGAAGGGGCAGGGACAGACTCTGATGATGCTGAGTTTGTCGTCGCATCGCCAACCTTTGATAAATCAATCGTCAGTACTGGAATCAACGACGCTAGCAACGACAATACACAAGTTGTTGCTGGTGAGTACGTTACTTACCAGTTAGTCGTAACAGTTCCGGAAGGCACCACGCCGCTAGCAGAGATCACCGACGTACTCGACCCGGATCTTCTCTTTGACCCTGAATTTATGGTTACTGCGGTGGGTTCGAGCGGTGTCTCATTCGGTGGTGCAGCTACAACGCCAACGGTATCGGGTAGTAATATCACGTTCGACTTAGGAACGATTGTAAACCTTAATACGGATGATGCCGTTGATGATACAGTCACCATTACCTACCGTGTGTACGCCGATGCAGACGTTGTTCTAGGTGATGCATTGCCAAACGATGCAACCCTTATTTGGGATGCCGATAGCGATGGCGACAATGCCGGTCCAGATGATGGCAATCTGACTGATGGAACAAGCGTTACAGTTTTAGCGCCAGAACTTGAAATAGAAAAAAGCATTACAGCAATACCCTCTGATGCTGGCGATACCATTGTGTATGACGTGCTCATACAACACACAGCAGCTTCCAATGCAAGCGCGATGGATGTTAGTTTCAGTGATGTATTACCAAGCGAAATAGACGCTGTTTCAGTTATTGCCGTGGATAGCTTGGGTGCACCGGTTTCAGGCTTTTCCATTATTACAGGTGCAACCCAAGACACGATCAGTAATCCTGATTTTAACGTTGCTCTTAACGACTTTGTTCGCCTAACAATCACAGGCACAGTGAATGCTTCTGCGTCTGCCAGCACGGCGGTTTTGAATACTGCTGATATTAGTTGGGATACCTTGGATGATGATGCAGCAAACGACGGATTTGATAATAACGCCGACCCGGCAGATAATGTACAAGCTGGTGGCAGCGATTCAGATGATGCTGACTTTATCGTTGCATCACCATCGTTTGATAAATCAATTCTCAGTACTGGTATTAACGATGCGAGTAACGATAATACTCAAGTTGTTGCTGGTGAGTTTGTTACCTATCAATTAGTGGTAACAGTCCC
>CAKZUP010000087.1 GCA_937922945.1 uncultured Granulosicoccaceae bacterium | reverse complement strand
GTTCAGCTAACTTTAATCTATCGAGCTCGGTCTGAGCATACACTGGGTCGAAAGCAGGTGAGGGAGAATAGTTGCTCTGCATCCCGGTTTCCAGAAAATGCTGAAAAAGCATGTCAGTGGGATAGTTTTCAAGCCCATAGTTAGCGGCATAAAAGTCGGAGTTGAACATGGCTGCGAGGAACCATGCCCGCTCATCGTAAATAAACAGTGAATCGGCAATTTGCTTAACTCGAAGCTCGATACTATCGGCAAGAATAGTCGCATCAGAGTCTGCTTCGTCAATGTGCTGCTGAGTGCGAGACTCGGGCGCTTGCTCAATGATTTCCTGAAAATCAACGGGATTTTCAGTGTGTGCACTTTTTGCAAACTGGTTTGATTCGGTTTTTGATGTTGTCATTTGAAACAGACGTTATTGTATGTACGAAGAAACCAATCCGCGAAACAGAGCGCGGATTGGTTTGGGTCGTTATCGTGATCGATACTTATGCTTACGCAACCAGACGTAGTCTTGGTGGTATATCGGTTCCTGGCTCATTAACCCAATTGGATATACAAGGTATTTTGCTAAGATCGCATCGCTCTGCATACTTCTCCGCGATTTCAGTTACCTCTTTTAAGAGTCCATCTGCTAAGGTCGTTGGCTCTAAACCATACGCCAGAAATTTATCGTTCTTCACGTGAAGCTCGTTTTCGGCAGCTTCTTTACGTGGGTTCTTTACCAGAGCTAACTCGGTTCCCGTTAAATCTGAAATCATCTTGGCCAGATCAATGACTCGGTGAGTCTCGGTCATTTGATTGAGAATATGGACTCGATCACCACGCTCAGGAGGGTTGTTAACAGCAATGTCCAGACAATGACAAGTGTCTTGAATATTGATAAATGCTCGCGTTTGACCACCGGTACCGTGAACAGACAAAGGATAGTTAACAGCAGATTGCATTAAGAATCGATTAAGAACCGTACCGTAGTCGCCGTCATAATCGAAACGGTTGATCAGGCGTTCGTCCATTTTAGTTTCTTCGGTTTGCGTACCCCAAACAATTCCCTGATGTAAGTCCGTAATTCGTAGTGAATCGTTTTTCGCATAGAATTGGAAAAACAGAGCATCCTGAGTTTTTGTCATGTGGTAGATCGAACCAGGGTTTGCCGGATACAAAATTTCCTGCTCCGCGCTCTTACCGTCTTGTTCAACTTTGACAGTTAAATAGCCTTCTGGTATCTGCATGCCGGCTGTGCCATAACCGTATACGCCCATTGTGCCCAAGTGTACCAAGTGAATGTCTAAGCCGCTTTCCACAATAGCTGCAAGCACATCGTGCGTAGCATTCAGGTTATTGTTAACCGTATAGCGTTTGTGCTCTGCTGTCTTCATAGAGTAAGGGGCAGCACGTTGTTCTGCAAAATGAATGATGGTATCGGGTTGTTCTTGCTTGATTAAGCGCAGTAATGCAGGGTAATCCTGACCCACAGTGATATTTTGGAATCCAATAGTGTTCCCGCTAACTTCTTCCCACGCGCTCAGTCGTGTCTGAATGTCCTGTATAGGGGTTAAGGAATCCACTTCAAGCTCGGCATCAATGGTTCTACGCGACAGGTTGTCAACGATGATGACATCATGACCCTGTTTAGATAGATGCAGGCTTGTTGGCCATCCACAAAATCCATCACCGCCTAACACTATTATTTTGGACATCGATTATTCTCTACTTAGATTAATATGTTTATCAGACACTTGAGTCTGACTTGATTAAGGTGATGCAAAGGGTGTGCCTGCTAAGCTGCTGTATTAACGCTATTAGTCCACGTTATGCAGCGTTTTTTAGCCGTGCAGATACGGAGTTTTGGCTAGTCAAATCGGCTAAATGGACGGGAAGCTGTATACCGTGTTTTGTGTCGCCATCATAGTGCGGTGGATTTTCCCCGGTACGCCATGCAACTGCCATAATTTGCATTGTGTTGTAAACTTGAATGTTCCATCCCATCGCTTTCAAGTGCCTGACAGCTGCCGCCACGGCATCAAATGTTAGGTCGTGAAAGACAACATAGGCGTCATCTGTCAGGTAGGGCAGTACAGCATTGACATCGTTCAGCGGGCTTTCATTGTCATGGTGTCCGTCTATAAATGCCAGACTATATCGTTCTGGCTGTGTCGAACCCACAGCTGGGATAATTTGGGGTGAATAGCCTGGCCATAAATTTACTGTGCCTGAGTCAATCCATTGTCTAAGGCTTGTGGATACTTGAGAAAAACGCTTACTGTCTTGAAAAGCTGGGTCTATGGCGTCCAGTGTAAGACCGCCTTTGAGTAGATGCGCTGTTGACCAGCCGAAGTGTGAGCCTATTTCAATACCGCGTTTACCCCGTTTTGCGTCTGCTAGCGCATATAACAATGCTGCTTCTTCTGTACTGACATTACCTGTTTTATTGGGTTTCTCGCGGGTGTCGGTGCGCCAGATATGAGGCACTTCTCGTCTGAGTCTTTTGTCTTCACAGGTATCTGTATCCGTATTCTGCAGATAAGGAAACAAATGAAACAGGTTAGGGCAATTGAATTCCTCCGGGTAATGATCGTATCGATCACCCCATTGCAGTTTTTTATTGCCTTCGGGTTTAATTGCCAACCTGCCTGTGTAGTCAATCGGTTGCAGGTATAGTGGTTGAAATCCTGCTTTTTCCTTGGCAAGCAAAAATTCATCGACAGCCTTTCTGGCCCCTTGCCAATGTCCGTAGTCGTCTAGAATAAGCACACCATTTTGATTTAATCGCGGATAAAAATGCCGTAGCTCCGCTTTCGTGCTCGCATACCAATCGGTATCAAGCCGCAGTAGTGATAGTGGTCGGGTAACGGTTTGTGGTGCAGTTTGACAAACATCCCCCTTAATAAAATGTACTTTATTTTCTGGGTATCCGGTCTTGCCCATGTTGTTAACTACGTCGTCTAGCTCAGCATAAGCCCATATCGCTTCATCTTTGTTCTTACTGCACGCGTCGTTGAGTTGCTGCTTTGCGCTTTTGCCATACAAGTCGACGTCAACGACCTGTGGCTCAGGCATCCCTTCATACGTATCGAACAAGTACAAATCTCGATCGGTGTCGTTAAGTTTCATGAGCGTCAATGCGATGAGCATGGATGAGCCGCCACGCCAAACACCGGACTCAACAATATTGCCAGGTACATTTTTTTCGGATATGAACTTCACGGCGTTGTATAGTGCAAAGCCTCGCTCCACCGATGTCATGGTGTACGGGCTCACTTGCTTCCAGATAGACGCAAAGACAGCGTCTTCGAGATACCAGTCAGGTTTAACACCCATAGTTTAAATCGTCCATTGCTTGAGGTTACTGCTTGCAAGTGGTTACCGCTTTGCAGTCATATGTAGAGTTTGGCAAGCATTGTGCCAATGGAGCTCTATGCCGTTTGTGACCACCGTAATGAGCGGTGTAGAACAGAACAGCACAGTCTTCTTACGGTTATCGGTATCCATCTGGTACTTATCTTGCGTTCCACAGTAGACGTCCATGGCTACTGGGTCGTTACGGTTCTCCCTGTTTGTTTTAATTGAATAAGATTATGAAAGCACTCGTACTCGGTGGAAATGGATTTATTGGATCGCACTTGGTTGATCAGCTGATTCAGCATGGCCATCGTGTCCGCGTCTTTGATCGTGGGCCGGAAAAGTATCGGAGCCCGTTAAAGAACGTTGAGTATTTCTCTGGCGAATTCAATGATATTGCCCTTGTAGCTGAAGCTTTAAATGGTGTGGACATTGTCTACCATTTAATCAGTACTACGGTACCCTCAACATCGAACATGGATCCGGTTGGCGATATCAACGGCAACTTGATCAATACGGTTAAGTTGTTGGATTTAATGCGTCAGCAGGGTACACCCAGAATAGTTTATTTATCCTCGGGCGGCACTGTTTATGGAATTCCCGACTATTCCCCCATCCCAGAAACACACCCACTCAGACCCATTAGCTCGTATGGCATAGTCAAAGTCGCCATTGAAAACTATTTGAATATGTTTCATGAATTACATGGCATTGAGTTCATAGCCCTTCGAGCCTCGAACCCCTATGGCGCTAGACAAGGTCACACCGGTTTACAGGGAGTGATCGGAACTTATATAAATTGTTTGAACGAGGGCAGTCCTATTGAGGTATGGGGTACGGGAGAAGTGGTCCGCGACTTTATTCATGTCGACGATTTAGCGCAGCTATGCGTTCAGGCGGGCTTATCAGAATCTATCGGTGTTTTTAATGCAGGTTTTGGTAGAGGAGTATCCATATTGGAGCTCATTGATATCCTGTCCGAGTGCTCCGGTATTGATATCAATCCAGTATTTAAATCAGGCCGCGTGTTTGATGTTCCGCATGTGGTGTTAGATCTGGAGAAGACCAAACGAGAACTCAATTGGACGCCAAAAATCCTGTTGCGTGAGGGCATTGCACGCACGCTGGAAAGCGCTAATACCGAGAACAACGACAGGTCTGATCTAGCAGCATGATGTGCTGACTCTGGTGTACTTATTTTTCGGAAGCGTCCTGCACATTTGTGCGTGGCACGCTCGTTGCTGCGTGAAAACGTGAATCTGTACCCACTTAAATTCAATCATTAATTTCATGGAGACGAAATTAAATATAAAAAAGGAGTATTGCTTGTGAGCACTGCGGTTAATGTAGCAAAAGCAATAGACGATCAACGCGATTTGTTGTTGCCCAATGGTGAGCCTGTGGTCAATCGGCTTGAGAGTCTTGGCGATAATTGCGAATTCGGCTTTGTTCTTCGTAGCTTGGGCTACGAGACAGGTAGTTTGTTCCGCTGGACTGTCACACCTATCGATAATCTCCATATTTTTCTGGAGAACAATCAAGCAATTGCATATGAGAGAGATTCGCTAGTGCCGTTCGCACCTGGCATGATCAAGGATGAGAAAAGTGGTATTTCATTCCATTCTAAAATGAGATCAGAACGGGGTGACGATGGTAAGTTGACTTTTCTTCTCACAGAAGAAGAAATGGACGACATTTACCAGAAAGATAAATCTAAAGTGGATCATCTGTCTGCCAAGTTTTTTCATAGGTTGGCAGATAAAGATGCAACTGTCTACGTACTGAAGAAAAATGGCAATCTGGACGATCGTCATTTGCTAAAAACTGCCGAATTGTTAAAAAAGTATAACGAGAAGCATGTTCTATTAGCTGTGCATGAGGGGTGTGATGCTGTTCAAGCCGGCACAATCGAAGAGATAGAGAGCGGAGTGTTTCGTGCGCATATCACCGCATTCGCACCTTATGTTAATGCCAAGGAAATTCAATACAACGAATGGACTTCCATACTGCATTCAGTCTCATGCGAAAAAAGTATTACAGAGCGCTTATGCTGACATCGTAAAACGGCTTGTTTTTTTCGATGTTTTCTTTCCGAGGCTGTTCACGCATCTTTGGTACTTATTTTGCAAATTTAACAGATTAAACGCGGTGGCTTTCGTAGTGTCGCTGGCCCGCAAATGCTGATATCACTAGGATTTATCAAGTGTCAATAAAAGAAATTAAAGAACAATATCCGGGCGTTAATTTGGGCCAGGTGTTGTGTTTTTGCCCTCGATACAAGCTTCTGTATGTTGTAAATCCGAAGTCAGCCTGTTCGACAGTCAAGCTGCTGCTTTCAAGGCTTGAGAGTGGTGATTTCGATTTCGACAGCAATAACATCCATAACGCAGGTGCGACCTTGTTTCCACCGCCATCCAAGCTGGGATGGGACGTGGTTGATGCGAGTTTAACCGACCCAAGCGATTATTATAAATTCACGTTTGTTCGTAACCCGTTAGCAAGAATCGTATCGTGCTACAACGATAAGATTATCAAGCATGCTCGTCTCTTTGTTCCGCCACTAAAGGAAGCTGCGGGCTATAAAGACGATCCATCGGTCGAACTGTCATTTACAGAATTTCTATCGATAATTCAGAACCAGGCTATTGAGGAAATGGATCAGCACTGGCGTCCTCAGTCGTATAATTTAATGCTCGAGTGTATCGATTTTGATTTTATCGGCAAAATTGAGAATTTTGATGACGATTTTAAAAGTGTCATGGAAGCTACCGGGAGCCCTCAAATATCGGCCGTTAAAAAGAATAAGGCCGTACCCAACACCAAGTATCTGTCGGTAAATGATCTTACGTCGAAAGACCTCGACATAGTGGAATCAATTTATGGTGATGACTTTCAGCTATTTGAATACGCTATTGATGTAGCGAAGCCCGGCGCGAAAAAAGCGGCATAACTGCCGACCTCCAAACACACTCTAGGTAGCGTCTAACATTGTTAGAGCTACCTAGAGTGTTTGCAACACTGATATGGCTTACGCCAATATCATCCGTCTTTCTCTTGATATACCCGAATGTAGTCAATCACGTATTCTGCCGGTAGTTTGGATGGATCAACCGGTTGCGAATTGAAGTTTCCGCCTACGGCCAGATTTGCAATAACGTACATGAGTTGATACGCGCGATTCTCTTCAGGCTCGTTGTATGTACCGACAACCGCTCCATCGACGTACCAAGTGATTTTTCCAGCTTCCCATCTGACGCCAAACGTGTGGAAATCGTCGCTATACCCTGTGCTGCTGCTTCCGTGGGAGCTTGTGTATTGATCAGCCAACGGTGTTCCGTCATCCGCGCTGCGATGAAACGTGTGATATCCAATGTTGGGACTCTCGCCAACAATTTCCATAATGTCTATTTCTGGAAGTCTTCCAACATAGTAGGCGTTTAATAACCAGAAGGCAGGCCATAAGCCATCACCTTCAGGTATTTTGGCTCGGATTTCAGCATAGCCATTGACAAACTTAAACGCGTCATACGACGTGATCATCCCGGATGTGTAATCAGCCTGCTCTGGATACGGTCCTTGTTGGAATTCAGGATTGTCAGCCCATATTTGTTCATTCGGACCAGGTAGCGATACTGGAGGCACATTTGCCGGTGAGTTTTCCTTTGGCTCTGCCGTGATCGTTAACGTGCCGTTGGCGACGGTGAATGGTGTGTAACCGATATTTTGATCCGTATTAGCAATATCTACATAGTATTGTTCTTCATTGTTGATTGCTAAATAGGGCCCCCAGAGAAACGATGTATTCCATTTGGTGGTGTCGAGCGTGTTGCCACTGAACTCGTCGCTAAACATCAGTTGGTAGTCAGCGTTTAAATCTAAAGTTGGATTCAGCTTTTTCTTATAGGCCCGAATATAGTCAATTTCGTACTCAGCTGGGAAGGGTGTGGTGCTGTCAGGTTCTCCCGGCCATGAACCGCCAACGGCCAAATTGGCCAGAATGTACATAGACTGTTTAGAAATCTTGTATTCAGAATCGGTTATTCTGCGTGTTTCCACACCGTCCACATACCAGACAATCTCTCTTGGCGACCAGGCCATTCCGAATGTATGGAAGTATTGAGTCCAGTCAGGGTGAGATGTTTCATAAGTCGGCGTCGAGATTTTCGCCCAATTGTTCTGCGGTTCAAAGTAGTGGTAAGTGTGATAAACCGTATCGGTGTTCTGACCGAGAAATTCCATTACATCTATTTCCGGAACATCCTCCACGTAGTGCTTAGTGAGCAACCAGAAAGCAGGCCAAAGCCCTCTACCGGGAGGTAACTTGACTCGTGCTTCAACATAACCATGTGTCATGTTAAACGACTCATTAGACGTGATAATGCCCGACAGATAATCAACGTCATTTGAATTGTAGCCCGGTCCTTCCGAGCTGGGGCCATTGTAGCGATACTCGTCGTAGTCATCCCATATAGGATCATTCTCAGCTGGACGTGGTGGCGGTTGCACACTGCCGCTGGTGGGTGTAGCCCGAATAATCAGAGAGCTTCCAGTCAGTTCAAACGGTGTATGCGTGTATCCCTGGTTGATACCGAGTGTATCGACATACAGCTGTTGTTCGCCATTGATCGGTAAGTAAGGTCCCCACAACAAGCCGGTATTCCACTTAGAGCTGTCGAGCGTTGAACCAGAAAACTCATCGTTGAACACCAGGTCGTAGTTAGAGAGCGCCGGCAACGGCGGGGGACCTAACGACAGTTTGATGTCAGAGATACCCCATCGCCAACCAGCATTTTTCTGGACAAAACTGAGCACATTATTACCAGAGGTTTGCACAGCAAGAGGAATAGTCAGTGTGCTATTGCCGGTACCGTTATTAGCGGTTTTTGATAAGTAGCCGATGGACATGCCATTGACTGTCACTAAAATTTCATCTGCGAAGTCAATGTCGTAGGTGTTCAGTTCAAGTGATAAGCTTTGTGTTTGTTGAGAGAACGTAAAATCGGCTTGCTGTATTTTCTCAATGGCACCACTGTAAGCATACCCATAAGCTTGCTGGTGAACCACGTTCAACGTCAGGTGTGGATTGACTACCGAAGAAAGTAAAATGTCAGTTACACCCCATTTCCAACCAGGGCTGATTTGCACAAAGCTTAAGCTATTATCACTGCCTGCATCGAGTACAGGCAGTTCGAGTGTCGTGTTTCCGTATCCGTTGTTTTCGGTGGTGTCCAAATGGCCTAACAAAACACCGTTGAGCAACACACTAACTTCTGTCGCCGTATCGATATCGAATGCTTCCAAGTCTAAGGTTAGCCCGTCGCCGTTGCCCACGAACGAGAAGTTGGCCACTTCCTGGTTGTTGAAGTTGCCGTTAAATGAGTATCCGAACTCACCGGTTTCCATCGAATCTATAGCCAATGTGTGAGAGGCTTTTATTTCAAGCAGTAGATTTATGATGCCCCATTTCCAGCCCGGGGTCGCCTGAACAAATTCCAGCGTGTTATCCCCTGCAACCTGATCAACTGCGTTGATGGTTAGTTCTTCAGAACCGTAGCCATTGTTGGTGGTGGTGGAAAGATGTCCGATGGGGTTCCCGTTTAGCATAACGGTCACTTCCTGGCTAGAATCGATATCAAACGTGTCAAGGCTTAAGGTAAGATCTTCACTGTTACCTGTAAAGATAAATCCAGCGCTGGCAATGTTGGTATTGACACCATTAAAGAGATAACCGTACGCGTTGGCGTTAATGGAGTCGATTTCAAGCTCGGGCAATCCATCGTTTGTCAAAAGCAGATTTGTAACCCCCCATTTGAACCCAGGATTAGATTGTTCAAATCGTATGGTGTTCGTACCGCTACTCTGGTTTGAGAATGGAAAAACGATAAATTGCTCGCCTAGACTGTTGTTGTTCGTTTTTGCTAGATAAGCAACGTCAACACCGTTTAGTCGTACTTTAACTTCAGATGTGCTGTCGATATCGAATGCGTCAAGCGCAAGATATAAGTCTTCTGTACCACCGGTAAACGTAAATTCGACGCTATCCTGGTGATTATTCACACCATTGAACAAATAGCCATATTCACTGGTATCAGGCGTATCAATGACCAGTGGGTAGTTCGCATGAGCGTTAGCAGTGATAGAAAGACAACAGATTAAACTGAGCCAGATCCATCGCAATGCTAATTGCGTGAACGCCAGAGTGGCGTTGTTATTACGACCGGGCACAATCGCGGTGCTTAAAGGGTGGTTCATAGCGAACGGTTTTCTGTGTTGCATTTCTGATAGCTTCGACCGCATTTTAGATTATCCATTCCATCCAATTGGCCGTTTGGTGTCAAAAAAGCGAAAATTATCTGTTTGTTAAGAAAGTGTTAGCGAAAACAGTGATCAACTTTCGATTTTATCGGCTGTCAGATCGAAAACCGTTGGAAGAGAGTGTCTCAGAAAATGACAATTGGAAAGGTAAGCTATTGAAACATATTGTATTTTGTGGAGTGTTTGGCACTCTAGACTAATTTTTACAGACGTAGAGTTGGCTTACTCCTCAAGAACGTGAGCCAAAAGCACTTTTTTTGCCTCGTTTACCTTGGATGCCAGATAATTACTGCCACCTTTGTCTGGGTGAAACTGCTTCATTAATGACCTGTGGGATTGTACGATTTCGGCACGGGTCGCTCCTTGTTCCAGGCCCAGAATGTCATACGCTTCGCGCACGGTAATAGCATCGCTAAGTTGTGCTTGTCTGCTATCTGCATCGCCTGACGGACCGGGCGCTTCGTCCCAGTCGCTTCGCTCTCGTGCAATATAGGCTTCGAGTAATCGAATGGCTTCAGGGTCGGATTCAGCGCAGTCATGATAAAAGCGTTTAAGCTCATTAGGCGTTAAATCACTCAATTGTTTTCCAGCTAGAGCACCAGTGATAATTTCACCATCCATCTTGCCGGAGGCATGATCCAGCGTCATAACCAATGAGTTGGTTTTAACCTTCGAGGTATTCGGAGCATTGCCATTGTTCGGTACAAACGAGCCCCCAAGATGCTGTGCAAGATTGGGGGCAAATCTTATGAGCAATGGGGCTAATCGCATGACTTGTGTCATCGCTGCTCCAATGATGGCAAATATGGCGTTTGCCCTCCCGGTGAGGGCGGCGACGAGAAAGAGTAAACCCACGACAATCATCGCAATTTTGATCTTTCCCGCTTTTCCTTGCGACATCAGTTGCTGGAAGTACAGCTTGTAAAGCAGGTATCCGGCGACAACGACAGCGATAACTAGGAGTAGGCGCATGCTAATAAATCCAATAGATAGGGCAGCAATGTTCTGGTGTGGCTAGATTCGACTAGTTTAGCTGTTTTAGCAGCAATTCGGCTTGTTTTGAGCCTCGCAAGCTAAGTTGTTTCAACGCTGCCTGTCCGCCAGCGGCATAGATAGCCACAGCATTGAGCAATTGGCCAAGTTGATGTGCAGAATGATGATCGAAGCGGCAATGTGCCCCGCCAGAGATGGTCGCTATTTGCTTGAAGGCGATACTCGCAGTGACATCGTGTCCCTCTTGAAAAACAAATACAGGTAGCCCCAGTATTTTGAGTTGTCCGGCTAAATCGCCTAACTCATCAATATCTTCTTCGACTGCGTCACCGACAAACACCACGGCTTGCACACTTTTCTGTTTAGCTTCCGCAATTGCGTGCTTGAGCACTCTGTTAATTTGAGTGCGTCCTGCAACGCACTGAATCTTGTTCATCATCTTGAGCAGGGCAGAAGCGTTGTCCAGCCATGGTGAGGCTCGGCATTCGTCATAGCCTCTGAAATAAACAAGTTGAAGCTTCAGGCCCGATAACCCCTCTGTATTTGTGAACATGTCTGCCTGTAAAGCACTTGCCTGATCCCAAGTCGCCTGACGGCTAGCCGTTGCATCGAGGGCAAATATAAGCTGGCCAGACTCGTTCCCGCTAGCCGTTTTAACAGCGGGTGTATTTTTTACAGATTGCAGAAATTGTTCAATTTCATTTGTCGCACCACTAGTTGCCACATCGCCGGAACGTTTTCTCGCAGTGTGGGTCGTGGCGTTGGGTGTGCTGGGCGTTTTGGTCGGCCGGTCGGGCATGGTTTCGTCTGTGTAGGGCTGCTCCTGAATTATAACATTGAGGTGAGTTGGCTCCAATCCAAGTGAATATGACCACTTTTTACGAAAACACTCAGTTTTTTGCAATTAACCGGATGTGTCGACAACTTGGCGTATTGTATTGTCATTAACTACCGCCAAAGTGAACGGCGACGATACTTTACTAAACTCGGCAGTATCAAGATAGCTGCGCCACAAACGTAGATCAGCAAAGCCAGTCGGCGATCTATACCGAAAAAATGCGTCATTAACAGAGCTACGATACCTGCAACAAGTGAACAAAGCGCTACAGCTCTACCCAATTGGTGCTGCTTTTTTTTAGACGGTGTGTTCGAAAATCTGAATTGATTTACTCTAAACGGGTTCAGCATGTTTGATGTGAAAACAAATGCCATGTAACTAATGGCTAACAGTATGAGTACGTGTTGAGTCATTCGAATATTACCTCGACCGAATGCAGCTTCTTAGCTGGTTTTGATGTGAAAGGCATGGAGCATAAAACAACTGCTGATGAGTATTCCTCTATCTACGTTGCATTGAACACGAACAGAAGACATTGAAGCTAAATTCCATTCGACATAAATGACGAAGCAAAGGACTTCTCATCAATTAGTCGTTTCCACTAACACCAGAATATCGAAGTGCATTGAAAAATGATGTAGTAATTTTGGGTTATCGATCTTGGTGAACAGGTTTATTGGATGACAAGCTGGATAATTGCTAAAGATGGGTACAGAGAAAATCGAATGCTTAAGATGGGTTTGGCGTGTTGGTCGATGCGGTATAAATTAGTGGTAGAGATTTATAGTAGAAATTAATGGTATAGGCTAGCTGCACAGATTTGCCGCAAAATTTACCGACCAACAAAAGCGAAATCGGTCGGTACGTTGTTGATTCTATA
This sequence comes from uncultured Granulosicoccaceae bacterium, assembly GCA_937922945.1. Classification (GTDB taxonomy): domain Bacteria; phylum Pseudomonadota; class Gammaproteobacteria; order Granulosicoccales; family Granulosicoccaceae; genus Granulosicoccus. The sequence continues at coordinate 4,271 of CAKZUP010000087.1, read as the reverse complement.
AAGTGACTATTCAGAAATAGTCACATCACTGGCAAATGAGCTAACTTGCTGCGCGCGTTACCCGACTGGTAAAGAAACTTTCCTGCTCAGCACGAAGCTTATCGATCAACCTGTTTTTTGGAATGTCAACATCGGCGTAGCTTATCGCTTCATCTTTGTGTAGGTCGCGTTTTAAGGTGCACCCTTCAAGCAGACTCATGGGGAGGTACTTTTCATCATCGAAAGTAGAGGCGTTTTCTGCCATGCCATAGGCATGATAACCACCAATGCCATCGAACACAGTGCCGGCCTTTAGTGGTGTTTTCGCCGCTGCCATAACCTCGACAACCGGTGCGCCAATTGGTGCTGTTGCGGCATCCTGAAACAACGCCGCGCGTGCAATAGTCATTGGCGTTTCCAGATGGGGCAGATGGTAGGGCACGTAGAACATGTAGTAGGGGCCTTCGCCCATTTTTAAATAATGTGCATATTGTTGAAGTATTGGATTTTCGTTATAACCGATGACGAACACCCCGGGGCCTGGTTCTGCACCTAACAAGTAATCGATAGTGCCTTTGGCTAATTGCTCCTCAGAGAAAAGTCCTAAGCCCTCGGTGACATGATCGCAACTGGGTCCGTGCATGCCGCGTACATCCACGCCGAAGCCCGTGGCATTGGCGATGACCGCCATTTCCATGGAGATTTTAGTCCCGTCTGCGAAAGAGGTGATCATTTTCACCCCTTGTTTGTGCTGTTCGGCAAATCCTTTTTGAGTTGTTGGGTTTCTGTAACGATCTTGCAGACCTTTCAGGTTGCCAGCCAAACGTGGTTCGTAACCTAGCTGCTTAACCCAACGAAACAAATTCATTGTTACACCGGGTTGATCGCCATCGACGTTGGTAATAATCACGCCGGCTTTGTCCGCATAGTGCTTCAACAGAGGGCCGCAAACTGCGTCAAGTTCAGCGTTCATGAGGACAACGTGTTTACCATGTTTTATTGCTTGCATGACTACATGCGCGCCAAATTCAACTTCGCCAGTCGCCTCTACGATGACATCGATGTTATCAGCACTCGCTAACGCAAGCGCATCGCTACAAACAGCGTGTTTCTCATTCGCGATAGCGGCTTCAAGCTGTTGAGCGGTGTCGACATGAACAAATTCCTCTATGCCCGCTTGTTTGAAGGCGAGCTCAGCTTTCTCGATTGTGCGGTTATACACAGCCGATAGTCTCATGCCGGTTTGGAACGAATTCAAAATTTGCAACACCAGACCACGCCCCATGTAGCCAGCGCCAATAACGCCGACCCGTATGGGTTTACCGTCGGATTCACATTTTTGTAAAGCTGTATCGACAATGATCATGCTGCTTCCTTGTTGTTACTTTCGCTAGAGTTCTGCTGCATCATGCCGCAGAAGTCATTCGACCGGTGTGATCGTGCTCGTCGTAATCAGAGCCTGATTCTGGAGTTTGAGCTCCCAGCCCGATTCCCTCATAATGCATTACCGCGTGCTGATCCAGCATCCGTCTGCCATCGATCACAAGCGGTTGATAGGCTCGGGGAGCGATTAGGGCAGGGATCTCTGCAAATTCTGACCAGGACGTTACAACCATAATGACATTGGCTTGATCGATGGCTTCGTGCATCGACGCTGCGTAGGTCACGTCAATGTCGCCCAACACCTTTTTAGCTTCGTCAGTTGCAACGGGATCATAGGTGGTTACCTTTGCGCCCGAATCCACCAATGTTCGTATTAGCGGAATTGCTGGCGATTCCCGTACGTCGTCGGTACCGGGTTTAAAAGCCAGGCCAAGTACGCAAATTTGAGCACGCTTTAGGTTTATTTGTCGTTTTTTCAGTAAGTCCAGCATTTGCAAAGGCTGGTTCGCGTTGGTTTGCATAACCGCGTCGAGTACGGGCATGTCAAGATTACGTTGTTGCCCATAGACGCGCAGTGCATTAACGTCCTTTGGAAAGCAGCTGCCACCAAAGCCGCATCCTGCCGCCAAATAGCTATTGATTTCCGGTTGTACTCTTTGTCCATCCGATAAAATTGGGGATAGTCGCTTATCAAGTTTCACACCGTTTAGCACATCAACAACGTCTACGTCATCCACAGCGCTGCACAGATTACCTATCTCATTGGAGAAGGAGATAAGTGTCGCGAGCAGTGCGTTCGATGCGTATTTGATCATTTCCGCTGTGCGGTTATTGACAAACACTTTGTCTGTATTGCCGAACGGTGCGTAAATCTCAGCCATGCACGCACGGGTTCGCTCATCAATACCGCCAATAACAATTCTGTCGGGTGACATGAAATCAGATACGGCATTGCCTTCACGTAAGAATTCCGGATTCATACCGACACCGAATTCTAAACCCGGCCGTTTTCCAGAATGTTTTTCTATGAGTGGCATGACCAAATCGTCTGTGGTGCCTGGCACAACTGTCGATTTAACGACCACTACGTGATAACGGTTGACATCCCGAAGGGCTTCGCCAATTGCTATGCTTGCGTCTTCGATTTGACCCAGATCGATTTCATTGCCGTTAAAGGGCGTGCCAACAGCAATCATGGTTAAGTCGCTGAGTCGCACTGCGGCATCGAGGTGAGTCGTTGCCTGTAAATTGCTTCCAAGAGATGCCATTAAGACATCTTCAAGTCCGTCTTCGTGTATTGGGCTTACACCGTTGTTTATTTGAGCTACTTTACTTTCGTCTTGTTCAACGATGAGCACCTCATGGCCCTTGCTCGCCAGACACGCGCCTGACACCAAGCCAACATAACCTCCACCTATTACTGCTATACGCATTAGCTGCAATCTCCGTCTCTGTTTTCGCTGTACCACACAAGTGATCGGCGAATGCCGTCCTCCAAGGACACGCTTGGTTCAAACTGTAGTTCTGCACGCGCCTTGCTAATATCCGGGCAGCGACGGTGCGGGTTGTCGGTAAGGTAGTCGGCATCTTCACTGTTCGCAAATTTTACCGTTCCTTTATAATCGAAAAGTGACTCAGCCACGTCTACATTTTTCTGAGCGAAGTCACGTATGGATACTTCGGGTGAATCATTGCCAATGTTATAGGATTCACCGGCTTTGCCATTAAACAGAACCTTGTAGTAGCCAATAATCGCATCAGCGATATAACAAAACGTTCGCGTTGGCGAACCATCTGAAAGCAAGATAATGTCTCGAGAACTCAAAACATCACTGGCGAAGTCGGGTGGTGCCCTTTTGTCTGTGATTTTTAACCCCGGCCCATAGTTGTTGAATGGCCGAGCGATCGTGACAGGAACATGGTGCTGGCGTGCAAAATTGACACACAATGTTTCACCATAACGTTTCGACTCGTCATAGCAGGCACGTGGTCCGGTGCAGGAGACATTGCCGCGGTAAGTTTCTGCAGTTGGTATGTTTTGCGGGTCGGGGTCGCCGTATATTTCACTGGTCGAAAAATAAAGTATGCCTTTCAACGCATCTGGACCTGTTTGTCGATCCTTTGCGAAGTCCAGTATATTCCTTAGTCCGGTCACATTCGCATCCATTGTTTCGATGGGATGCTCGCGATAAAAGATGGGCGACGCAATACTGGCAGCATGGATGATGTAGTCAGCGTCATGTAGCTCAACTGAAACGGGATCTATCACGTTTTTATGGATAACCGTCACATTGTCTTCACGACCTAATTGGTTAATCCAGTCTGGCTGCCCTCTAAGAAAGGCGTCTATTAATACGATGTTAATTTTTTCACTGGTTTCAGATTGGCTATTCCAGTGCGCGAGGGCCTTAGCCAAATAAAAGCCGAGAAACCCAGCTGCGCCGGTAATCGCCATGGTTTTTCCTGCAGCTAGCGAGAATTGACTCTTTAACTCCCGACAGATCATGTCGAGATCGAGCGTTTCAATTCCCAGCGCGCTCAACTCAGCGTGTGTTGGCCCCGGTGTGGAGGCTCGATCGTGCATTTTGTTCACGGCGAGCATATGTCTCTCTTCAGTATTGAATATGGTTATAGTTATAAGGGTTGGTTTCGGCAAGCACAGGGGACAAATAGAGCCGAACGAAGGGAAATTTACCGAAAACGGGTGCAATTGCGAGAGTATTACAAGATGTGTGAAATGGTTCCTTTCTGTAAAAATACCAGATTGAGTCCGTGTGAAACGAACTGTGAATTAGCGCAATGGCTTCTGTGCGTTATCTGGCTTTTTTTGCCTTTCGGGTAAGTTGGGCTAATACCGTCCGTTCGTCCGAGTTTAAGCCAAAACGGTAGCAAAATAGCAAATTGGCAAC
>CAKZUP010000086.1 GCA_937922945.1 uncultured Granulosicoccaceae bacterium | reverse complement strand
TACCAATGGGGTTACAACCGCATGACAACCGTTGAAGGTTTGTTCGGTGCGGGTGATGCCGTTGGTGGAACGCCACACGCATTCTCATCTGGTTCGTTTACAGAAGGTCGAATTGCTGCCAAAGCTGCCTGCAAGTACATTGATGATGGCAAAGCGGAAGGCATTCGTATTTCTGATGAACAAATAGAAAAGCGTAAAGAAGAAATATTCAAGCCGCTTGAAACTTACCGCGTGTTCCGTAATGAAATTACAGCAGGGTCTGTTAACCCGAATTACATCAACCCACGTCAAGCGCTTGATCGTTTGCAGAAGTTGATGGACGAGTATGCGGGTGGCGTAACAGTAAGCTACATGACCAATGAAAAGCTGTTGAACATTGGTTTGAAAAAGCTCAAGTCGTTGGAAGAAGATCTAGAAAAAATTGCTGCTGAAAACATTCATGAGTTACTGCGTGCCTGGGAAGTCAAGCACCGCCAGTTAACCTCTGAATCTGTACTGCAGCATACGTTATTCCGCAAAGAGACTCGCTGGCCTGGTTACTACTACCGTGGCGACCACCTGAAGGTGGATGATGAGAACTGGCATGTTCTGACTGTATCGCGCCGTGATCCTGAAACGGGCGAATACACCATGGAAAAAGCGCCTTGTTACCATCTTGTTGATGTTGACGGAAAAGCAGAAAGCGCAGCGTAGCTGCTTAGAAGGACAAGCTGCCGCAACTATTGCGGCAGCTTTCTCCCGGCACTAACACCCGTACCGTTTTAACTCTCTTTTAGTATGGCTTAGCTAGTTCGCATTAGCGGCCTGCGTTCCCTTGTAGACCGATTTTATGAATATTATCGAGCAGTCAGACGACGACATTCTCGCCATCGCTCACCCAATGTGGGAAGAGCTGATCAAGTTTTCGAACGAAGGTGAGTACGGTAAGTTTATTCGCAACTTCTCTTACGATTTGCTGTTTGGTCTGAATGAAGTCGAGATTGGCAAACAGTTCGCCAAAAGCGAGTTAACGCGAAGTCTTGACCCTAACTATGATTTTCTGGGTCTGATAAGACGCAATGAGCATGTAACGGCCTTGTATCGTATGCGAAGCTCAAAAAGAGAGGGTGAGTGGCTGGGCCGGTTAGTGCTTGGTTACAACAAAGAAGATGAAGTGAAAATTTTCGGTGCGTCTATTTTTTAATGTTTGGCACACCCCTGTAGTACAAGTGTAAGAGCGCACGACGACGGCCTTTGAATAAGGAACGGTTGTAACGCACCATTTTTTAGTACGGATTCTTTCATGAGTCTGACAACATCGCTAACGGTGTACGGAGTGAACAATGGCTGAAATGGCAATGGAAGACCCGGTAAGTAACGGCAAACTGGTTGAGCTGACGTATAAAGTCATTGATGCGAAAACCAAAAGTATTCTCACCGAAGTTGAATATCCCATTGGTTATGTGCATGGTGTTAACGAGATACTTGCGCCGCCGGTGACAGCAGAAATTGAAGGCAAGCTGCCAGGTGATGTTATTGAGGTGCCGATAGACTGTAACGAGCTGTTTGGTCCGCGAGATGAGTCTCTGGTGGTAACCGATCACATTGATAATGTGCCAGAAGAGTATCGAGAAGTGGGTACGTCCATACTCATGGAAAACGATGAAGGCAAAACAAAAACATTTATTGTTACGCGTGTTGATGATAAGTCGGTGACCATCGATGGCAACAACCCGTTATCAGGACGTGAAGTCATCTTCAAGCTGGATATTCTGACGGTTCGTGATGCAACCGAAGAAGAGATGAGCATTGGTGGTCCGGTGGGTGCAGACCCTGACATCAGTGACATTGTTGGTAAAGATCAGCATGTAAAGCCGATTTCACATTAGGCATAAACTGTTTTTCTTGGACGTGGAACTCTCTTAATTGCCTCATCTCTACTCAGAAACATTGTTAGCGCCAGCGTTGGACGTATCGTTTCAGTGGCGATATCAAAATAACGGCCGTGAGCTATTAGGTGTGCTCGACCCTGAGTCGCCGGTGTGCGGTGCGCTTGGTCAGGCTATCGATCGATTCGAGAACACGGTTTTTCAGCTGGCGTTAAATAAGCCGACACTCATTGAGTGGGCGAACTCGCAGGAAACGCTGCAAGACGCTGCCGATCGACGCGAACTTCGTTTAGGTGGCGCGCATGTTTTTCAGCAATCGATAGAATTGCTGCAGGGCATGCAGATGATGACTGACAGGGAAGAAGACCCAGCCAGGTTGTCCATGATTCATCACAACATTGGTGATGTTATGGGTTTTATCGGGCAGCGCAGCGGCAGTATTCATTTCCTCGAGCAAGCGGCATTGTCTTATGAGCAAGCGCTGGAAATAAGAACACAGGACAGCATGCCGCTGGAGTGGGCACGTACTACGCACAATATGGCTCTGGTTATTCAGACCATCGGCGAGTTGGAAGATGAGCCTGGTATGTTGAAGCAAGCCTTAGACGGTTATAAGCAAGCGGTGAACTTCATTTCACGCGAAGAAGTTCCACAAGACTGGGCGGCATCAATGAGTAGCGTTGGGGTGGTGCTGTATAAACTGGGCACCAACCGCCGTGGCTCCCGAACACTTGAGCAAGCCGTGGTTGCGTTACGCAATGCGCTTGGTGAGCGCAGCCGTGAGAAAAATCTGGCGGCATGGGCGATAACGCAGAATAATCTGGCGGCCACATTGCAAGCGCTGGGCGAACATGAAGAAGACATTGGGTCATTGGAAGCTTCTATCCCGATGTACGACGCCGTTCTCAAAGAAGTGGAGGCGGACAAGTTACCACTGATCCGAGCAATGATTGCAGCCAATCGAGCATCTGCCATGAAAGCATTGGCCGAAGAATCAGATCATCTGGATATGGCCGAGTCTGCGGTTGAAGCATTCGATGCGTTGGGTAAGTTGTTGGAAGAAACTGATTACAGTGACTTTCAAACAAAGACAAAAGAGCGCAAGCAGCAGACAATCGATCTGGTTGCGGCTTTGCAGGTGTAACGTAATCGACAGCAGCGCCGTTGAAATAAACAGATGAATAAACCGGTTGAACGAACCGATTTAACAAGCCGCTTGAACGAGCCGATTGAACAAGCCGCTTGAACAAACAAAGACGGGTCAGATGTGCTGCCCATTTATATTAATAGTAAGACCGTGTTCAAATTGAACCAGAACAGGAGACACCGATGAGTGAAGCTAAATCAGAACGACCAAAAGTACCAACAGGTAAAACTGAGTATGTAACCACGACTCAAATGCCAGCTAACGAGAAAGGCTTTGTTGGATACCACACAGAGTGGGTCGAATTTCAGAAAGAAGCTGAATACAAAACCCCTAAAAAGCCATAATTAGTCGAACATTAGAAAATCATTAGATGACGCTTCGTTGTTAGTGGCTGCAGGTTGGTAACGTTACGCCCTCTGTTTTGCCGCAGAAAAAAGCGTAAAGAAATTGTCCGTGGTGGCTTCTGCAAGTGTTTCTAGTGGAATGCCTCGGGTATCAGCAACAAATTCTGCTGTGTGTCTGACGAAAGCGGGTTCATTCATTTTTCCGCGATGTGGTACCGGCGCCAAATAGGGTGCGTCGGTTTCCACCAGAATTCTATCCAGCGGTGCTTTCCTGGCCACTTCCTGCACCTCTTTGGCGCTTTTGAAAGTAACGATACCTGAAAACGAAATATAGAAACCAATATCCAGCGCTTGCTTGGCTATATCCCAATTCTCGGCAAAGCAGTGCATTACGCCACCGGCATCGGACGCGTTGTGATCTCTCAGGGTGTTCATGGTGTCATCCGCCGCGGCACGCGTGTGAATAATGAGGGGTTTCTTGCACGATTTGGCCGCTTGGATATGCGCTTGAAATCGCTCGTGTTGCCAAGTTAAATCGCCTTCACTTCGAAAATAATCCAGACCAGTTTCGCCAATGGCGACTACTCGCGGGTTGTTGGCGGCCTCAATAAGATCGTCTGCCGTGGGTTCGTGACCACCCTCCGTTGTGGGGTGTTTGCCTACGGAGGCGAAAATCTCTGGGTGATCAGCCGCCAAAGCCAGTACATCGGCCTGATTCTCCCAACTGGTCGAGATACACAATAAATGGGCGATTTCGTTGTCCGCTGCATTCTGTAGAATATCGGGTATTCTGCCGTCAAAATCCGGAAAATTGATGTGGCAGTGTGAGTCGACGAGTTGCATGGCTTCGAGTCAGGATGAAAACGGTAGTTTACCCCCAAGCTGGCAGAGTGTATGCAAACTCGGTATAAACTCGAGCAAACGCAAAAAAGTCCACGTGCCGATGCGTAAGCGGATTGAAGTATCAATATTCTGAGGTATTAATGCGCTAACGTTTTAATGTTCCGATGCACAAGCAGCAAGGAACCGTCGGGTTGGTGCTATCGGAAAAGAATCAACAGGGTAAAAGCATGAGCACAACGTTATCTGAAATGACTGAATCAACATCAAACGAAACAGCAGATGCGGTTGATCCGGTGGCGTTGGTCACGCAATGTGGAAAACAGGCGCGTGCTTGTGCGGCCACATTGGCCAGCGCCGACACAGCACAAAAAAATCTTGCGCTTCTGTCTGCCGCCGATGCCATTGATGCTGCTACTGACGCTTTACTTCAAGCCAATCAGAAAGATCTGGCAAGTGCGAAACAAGGTGGCATTAGCGCTGCACTGTTAGATCGCCTGGAACTCACACCTGCACGAGTTGCTTCAATGTCTAAGGGTTTGCGAGATATCGCGGCTCAGGCAGATCCGGTAGGTGCGCTGTCTGCCAGCGAAAAACAAGCTTCGGGATTAGAGATTGCGCGTATGCGAGTGCCTTTGGGTGTGATCGGTGTTATTTACGAATCGCGTCCGAACGTCACTGCCGATGCCGCGGCGCTGTGTTTGAAATCGGGCAACGCGGTTATTCTGCGTGGCGGTAGTGAAGCGCGTCGTTCCAATGCGGCCATTGCCGCCTGCATGGCACAAGGTTTAGCGGCGGCTGGTTTGCCTGAACACGCTGTGCAACTTATCGGTACCACCGACAGAGAAGCGGTCGCCGCGATGTTACGTCTGGAAGACTATATCGATGTCATTATTCCACGCGGTGGTAAGGGTTTGACATCTCGCGTGAGTCAGGATGCCAAAGTACCAGTCATAAAGCACCTTGATGGTATTTGCCATGTCTATATCGATGAAGGTGCCGATAAAGATCAGGCCATTTCCATTGCGTTCAATTCGAAAACCTATCGCTATGGTATCTGCGGTGCAATGGAAACCCTGCTTGTTGCTGAAGCCGAAGCGCAAGCTGTACTGCCTGAACTTTGTCAGAAATTATCCGGGCACGGCGTTGAGCTGCGGGGTTGTGAGCGCACGCAAGCACTCGTTAAAGATGTGGCGCTCGCCACAGAAGAGGACTGGGCGACGGAGTATCTGGCGCCTGTACTGTCAATAAAAGTGGTAAATGATGTAAACGATGCAATGGCACACATTGCAAAATACGGCTCAGGCCATACAGATGCCATTGTGACCAGCGATATTGCGCGTTCCAGACAATTTGTGCGTGAAGTCGATTCCAGCTCTGTAATGGTTAATGCAGCGACCTGTTTTGCCGATGGTGCACAATATGGGTTAGGAGCAGAAATCGGCATTAGCACCAACAAAATGCACGTACGTGGTCCGGTAGGGGCGTTAGGCTTAACCACTGAAAAATACGTTGTCACCGGTGACGGGACCATACGGCACTAGGCAGTAAGTAGCGATGCTTGCTGCAAACGTTACTGTTATGCAGTTTGATAATTACCGTACAGGTAAGACTAAAAAATTACGTCAGTAAGCAGGAAAGAGGATTCAACAAAAAAGGATAAGGCAATGAGTAAAAAACACAGAAAGCAAACACCAAAGGCTGTGCTGCTCAACAAGCACGATAAGGAGCACAACACGCGGCGTAACACGGTGGCATTAAACCCACTGTTACGAAAATCGGCAGTTCACGAAAAGTCTGCAAAAGCACGTCGTCAGTCTGACAAGGTGACGTTAAAGAAAACGTGGTTTGAGCGAATTGCTGCGTAAGCGGCAATTGGCCAAAGCCACGTTTTTGATACCCGATATTTGAATCCAGACGATTAAATACTCGCATTTGAATACTTGCATTTGAATACTCGCATTTGAATATTAAAGAGCAGCAGCGTATCGGGCTATTCGGCGGTACATTCGATCCTGTGCACATAGGACACCTGCGTCCGGCTATTGAGCTTGCCGATGCTTATTCGCTCGATGAGTTGCGTTTATTACCAAATCACCGACCAGTGCATCGCGGCAAACCGCGCGCCACCACGGCACAACGTATCGCCATGCTGGAAATCGCGACAAGCGAAATACCGCGTTTGGTGGTCGATGCGCGCGAAGCCATGCGTGACAAAGCCTCCTATACCTACGATACCTTGTTAGAATTCAGGGGCGAGTTCCCGGGCGCATCGCTGGTGTTTTTCATGGGGCTTGATGCATTCTCTGCATTTGATACCTGGCATCGATGGCAGGATATTCTCGAATTGGCCAATCTGGTGGTCATCGACCGACCGGAATCGCAACTAAGCGACTGGGCAGCCGCGTTAATGGATACCCAAAATCGACAAGTCGGCGCACGCATTGGCGATGCTGAGGCGGGTGTTATTGAGCGATGCAGCGTGACGCAGTTGGCGATATCTGCAACCGATATCCGAGAACGTATTGCAAATCGCCAAAGTATCGATTTTCTCGTGCCGGAGCGAGTGAACCAGTATATTGTTCAACATAGGCTGTACGATCACGTTCCGGAACGTGGTTCGTAGACATTGGCTATGAACAACTACCATGACGATTAATTATGAACAGTAAAGAACTTATAGCGCTCGCCACCGAAGCCCTTGAAGCGCTCAAAGGGGTCGATATCACCACTATCGATATCGCGGAGAAGTCGAGTATCGCCGATGCGATGATGGTGGCCACCGGCACTTCCAAACGGCATGTCCGTTCGTTAGCCGAATCGGTACGGCAAAGTGCGAAAAAAGCCGATCACGCACCCTTGGGTTTTGAAGGCGGCGAAAGCAGTGATTGGATTCTGGTCGATCTGGGAGACGTTATCGTGCACGTCATGACAGAGGAGAAGCGAGAGTTCTATGCGCTTGAAAAATTGTGGTCAGTCGGCCCCGATTCCGACGAGAAGCAACCTAGCATGCTAGGCGCTGTGTAATCAGCGCAACGTAATGTAACAAAGCTTACCGGCCATGCAACTATCTTTATGTGCTGTTGGGCGTAAAATGCCAGAGTGGGTGCAGGCAGGGGCTAAGGATTACCAAAAGCGCTTGCCCCGCCAGTGGCAATTCTCCGTGCATGAAGTGTCTCAGGCCAAGCTTGGTAGCGCTGCACAAAATACCGTAAAAGAAGGTGAGGCCTTACTGGCGTGTGTACCCGACAGGGCGCATGTGGTGGTCTTGGACAATCGTGGCTCGTCGTGGAGCACGTCGGAACTGGCTCAGCAGCTGACGCGCTGGCAGGAGCTTGGTAAACCCGTGAGTCTATTAATCGGTGGTCCGGACGGGCTCGACAACGCGACGTATCAGCGCGCTGATCAGCAGTGGAGTTTGTCGCCGCTGACTTTTCCGCACCCGTTGGTCAGGGTGTTGGTAATAGAACAAATTTACCGTGCGTATACGCTGACTATTAACCACCCTTATCATCGGGCTTGATCGTTACCCGTGATACATAGGTGTTGAGACGCAGTTGCTCGTAACGCGCACTCTGAATCATCAACCAGCACGAACCAAAACATGAATACATCGCTCATTCTGGCATCTGCTTCGCCCAGACGATTAGCGCTATTGGCGCAAATCGGAATCACACCGACAGTGCAACCGACCGATATTGATGAATCGCCCATTACGGGTGAAACAGGCATCAAAATGGTGCGGCGTTTGGCACGTGCCAAATGTGAATCTATCGACGCTACTGAACCGGTATTGGCTGCTGATACCGTGGTGATACAAGGTACACGGGTCTTTGGAAAACCTGAGAGTCAGGCGCATGCAATCGATATGTTGTTATCGCTGTCGGGTAGCGAGCACACGGTGGCCACAGCTGTTTGCATTCGCGCCGCTGAACAACTGCATGAATGTACGGTCAAATCGGTGGTAACACTGACATCCATCAATGAGGATATGGCGTTGCGGTACTGGCAAACGGGCGAACCTGCCGATAAAGCAGGCAGCTATGCGATTCAAGGAATGGGCGCTGTGTTTGTTGAGAGGCTCGTTGGCAGCTACAGTAATGTCATGGGTTTACCTTTGTTTGAAACAGCGCAATTGTTGTCAAATATCGGACTCGATTGCTTCGAGCAAGCTTGCAACTAATTCGACACGCGTGGCGTTTGCCTGCTACAGCTGTAAAAATCAAAACATATGAGCGAAGAGCTACTAATAAACGTGACACCTCAAGAGACTCGGGTGGCTACTGTCGAGAACGGTATGCTCACCGAAGTCTGGATTGAGCGTGCACAAAAAATCGGCCTCGTGGGTACGGTGTTTAAAGGCACCGTAAAGCGTGTTTTGCCGGGTATGGAAGCTGCGTTTGTGGATATCGGTTTAGACAAGGCGGCATTTCTGCATGTGTCTGATGTGGCGGGCTCACTCGAAATTGGCCCCGATGGCGAGAAACAAACCCAATCGATTGCCAGAATGCTGCGAGAAGGTCAAAAAATTGCGGTGCAGGTCATAAAAGATCCGTTGGGCACCAAAGGCGCTCGTGTCACATCCATACTCACGGCGCCCTCTCGCTATCTTGTCATGATGCCGGGCGAGAACACCATTGGTGTGTCTACTAAAATAGAAGCTGAAGACGAACGCGAGCGCTTACGCCAGCTAGTGGAGTCGCAGCGTGAAAATGATCAATGCGGTTATATCGTTCGAACGGCTGCAGAGGGGGTCGATGCTGATGCTATTGCAGACGACATGCGCTATTTGAATAAAGTCTGGATTGGCATACAAACACAGTTGTCCGATGTGCCGCACGGACACGTTATTTTTCGTGATCTACCACTGGTGCTTCGTACATTGCGCGACATACGCGGTAACTCCATTGAACGTATTCGCATTGATTCGCGCGAAACCTTCAAAAGCAGCATTGCGTTTTGCGAAGAGTACGTGCCAGAGCTGTTGGAAAGAATAGAGCACTATCCGGGTGAACGCCCCATATTCGATTTACATGGCATTGAAGACGAAATAGAACGAGCGCTGAATAAAAAAGTGCTGCTCAAATCTGGCGGGCATCTGATTATCGATCAAACAGAATCGATGACAACGATCGACGTCAACACCGGTGCGTTTGTTGGCAGGCACAATCTGGAAGAAACTATTTTTAAAACCAATCTGGAATCTGCTCAAGCGATAGCAAGGCAACTACGGCTGAGAAATCTGGGTGGCATTGTCATTATCGACTTCATCGATATGCAGGTGGCAGATCATCGTCGACAAGTGTTGCGTGCCCTGGAAAAAGCGCTCGAAAAAGACCATGCGAAAACGCAGGTGTCTGATGTTTCTGCGTTGGGTTTGGTTGAAATGACGCGTAAACGCACACGCGAAAGTTTAGAGCAAGTGTTGTGTGGTGAATGCAGCGTTTGTGGCGGACGTGGTATGACCAAAACATTGGAAACTGTTGTGTTTGAGATCACTCGCGAAATAATAAGACAGGTAAGGCAGTTTGATATCGAATCGGTGACGGTGCTTGCCTCAGCTGAAATCGTTGAATGGTTTACTGAAGAGCGCTCCGACGATTTGGCCCTGCTGGAAGACTTCGTTGAAGTGCCTATACGTCTTCAGGGCGAACAGCTTTACACCCGAGAACAATACGACGTCGTACTTAAGTGAGTCAAACCGTACACAACTCGAACCAACCGGTGTATCACGATGACGAATCGTCAACACCTTCGCGTGGACAACACCGTCGTCACACGCTAGCGGCGGCATCACGCACGACCGGTCGATGGTTCATGCTGTTTGTTGCCATCTGCCTGATTGCTCTGGCGATTCTGTTGTTGCTGATAAGAATCGGGTTGCCATGGTTAGGCGGCTACAAAAGCACGGTTGAAGCCCGACTCAGCGAGCAAATGCGTACCCCGGTCGTGATTGACCATTTAAGTGTTCGCTGGGAAAAATTCGGACCCAAGTTGAGCGCCCAAGGCGTATCGCTAACGGGTTCTGAACAGCGAAAAGTGTCGCTCGAAGAAGTGCTAATAGACGTTAACGTTTTAAAGTCGGTTCAGCAGGGTTCACCTGCCATCGATGAACTAACGCTTGTGGGTGCGAATTTAGTGCTGGAGGCCAGTGACAACGGCAAGCTTGCACTGCGCGGATTGAAAAACCAACAGCAAAGCGCTGCTGCACCCGGGCGTGGCGTTGATGTTCTGTCATGGCTAATGAGCACCAAACGGGTTGGGTTGCAGGATTCAACTATCACTTTGCTCAACCTCACAGAGGAAGAGCAAGTCACCATATCCGATTTAAATATCGTTGCCATTAACGATAACGATCTGCACCAACTTCGGGTTGCCATGCAGTTGCCAGAAGCGCTTGGCGGGCAAATAGAAATGGGCGTTGATCTTGTTGGTGATAGTGATGATATTCGCAATGCATCGGCAGACATTCACCTAAAAGCGACAGACTTGAAAATCGATGCCTGGCGATCTTTGCAGGCAACGCGTTTCAAAGGAATGGGTGTGTCAACCACGGGCATAGCCAAACTTGATGCAAACATGGAGCTTGAACTGTGGGGCTCGATGTCCGAGGGTAGCCTGCAAACCGCGCGAGGGCAGCTGCTGGCCACAGAGTTGGTTGATTTGAACAAGCAAGAACGGGTGCTGGATAAAATCACCACTGACGTTGTATTTCAGAACAACGCATCCGGCTGGCAGTTGTCGACCGATGCGCTGGAGTTCACCAATGGCGCGGATAAAACCACCGTTAAAGATCTGGTCTATCAATACAAACCAGCCGAAGGTACTGCCTGGAAACTCGATGCCAGCGGTGAAACGCTCGAACTCGATGTTGCAACACGTCTGGTGTTGTCTCTGTTCAACGATGCGGCTAACCTGCCTCGCGCACGTTGGTTGGCAGAAGCGAATCCCAGAGGAGATCTTTACGATTGGAATGCCTCGTTTGCGTTGGTTGATGGTAAACCGGACTTTTCGTTATTCAGCATTTTTCACGAACTGGAACTCAGCGCTGCCGATGGTGTACCGGGTTTAAAAAACATCGGCGGCACTTTAGATATGCAGCACAACGTGGGTGAGCTGACGATGCAAGGTGTTGCCATGGAGCTGGATTTACCTGCGGTGTATCCACAGCCTCTGGCATTGGAAAAACTTTATGGTCAACTCGAACTCGATGTGCGCGACCCGCTACGCACGTCGGTCAGTGGTGACATTGTTATAAGCGATAGAGGATTCGAATCCAACACACGATTGGAAGTAAAGCTTACCCCTGGCTCTAAGCCTCATGTCTATACACAGGGTAAGTTTTCGTTGGATGATCTTGCTCAGGCGAACCGGTATTTGCCAAAGCGACTTTTTCGGGCCAGAACCATGCGCTGGTTTGAAGAGGCATTGCTGGCCGGTAGTATTAGCAATGGCGAAGTGCTGCTATTCGGTGACGTTGCCGATTTTCCGTTTGAAGACAATGAAGGCGTGTTCAAGCTTGGTTTCGATTTCCAGGAGGGGACACTGAATTACCTTGAAGGCTGGCCTGATGCAACGCAGCTCAATGGTCAACTGGAAATGGAAGGCCCGTCTTTAACTGTGACCGCTAGTGATGGATATATCGATAGTATGCGCATAAGTCAGGCTGAAGCACGTATTGATAACCTGCGCAAACCACTTCTACAGATCAACAGCACCAGTGCCGGCTCGTTGCCAAAGCTCATCAAATTTGCGAATACAGGGCCGTTAAAACAAACATTGCAACCTGCTTTGAGCGATGTGAGTGGTACTGGTCGAGCGCAAATGGATTTATCGATTAGCGTGCCACTGCGTGGCAAGGCTGCGATCAACACGGTTGCTGAGGCTCAAGCATCCGTTGCCGATGACTCAGTTGCACAGCCAAGACCTGTCACCGGATTAAAAATTAATGGCTCACTATTTTTGCGCAACAACGCGTTATCGTTTGGACGCGCGAAAGTCGATCTGACCGATGTCGATGGTGCTATTGGATTTACTGGCAATAGTATGCGTGTTAATAATCTGCAGGCATTGATGTACGGCCGCCCGATTCGACTAGACGCCAAGACGGAAGGCCGGGGTAATGCACGCACATTGGAATTAACCATGGCCGGACCAGTGTCGGCTACCAATGTGTTGGAAAACTATGGTATTCCGTTAACGCGCTTTGTGGAAGGTGAGTCGCGTTGGAAAGTTAGCGTGCGAGTGCCCATGGTATCGAGCGTTTTGAATCGAGAGGGCATAACCTTAGCTGCTGTGAGTGGTTTACTGGGCACCCGCTTGAAGTTACCCGCTCCACTAACAAAGCCTGTGGGTGCATCTTCAAGGCTCGCGCTATCGACTCGCATCATGCCAAATAGCCCTGATGGTGAATGGCTTATCGATTATGGCGATACGCTTCGAGCATTGGTACGTGTAAACGAATCGGGCATGCAATCGTTTTCCGGCCGGTTCGGCGGTGGCTCTGCGAACGAGAACGTATACGACGGTATTCGTTTAGAGGGCAATGTAGGCTCCCTCGCGCTTGATGGGTGGGTGCAGAGTGTTGCAGATTTTCTTGACGATCTGGAACCTTCTGCAACGCCTCAACCCATTTTGCCTGTGTCTGCAGAGCTTAGAGTAAATCGTTTTATAGCTGGCACGCAGTCGGTTGGCGGTGGACGTTTGCGATTCAACACCGATACCGATTACATCAACGGTGTTATTGAAAGTCCTTGGCTTAATGCCAGTGCACGCTATCCGCGCATACACTGGAAACAGGATATGCCGGTTGTGGTGCGTGTGAACAGTGTGGATAAACAGTTTATCGATGCACTGGATTCAGCACCGCAAAGCCAGCCTGGCAATGAGCTCGACCCGCGAGAGTTACCACCGATACACGCGCGAATTGCTCAAGTAAAATGGAATCAGTTGGATCTGAAGGATTTAACCATTCGTACATCGCCAACGGTCAGTGGGCTGAATATTGATACTTTTGGTTTCGCTTATCAAACAGGGCAACTCATTGGCGAAGGTTATTGGCGTTTACGGGATCCACAAGGAGTCAATGCCACTTTTGCAGATCAACATGTCACGCGTTTGAATTTGACTTTGCAAAGTGATAACTATGGGCAAATGCTGTCGCACGTTGGTTTTGCTGGCACGCTGGCAGAAGGCGAGGGCGTGTTGAATGGATCATTGCAGTGGTCGAAACCTGCTTACAAACCTGCTCTTGAAGCGCTGGTTGGTGAGTTTGATGTCGATTTGCAAAAGGGGCGTATATTAAAATTAGAACCCGGTGCTGCGCGACTGGCTGGTCTGTTCGCTTTGCAAACGATACCGCGACGCCTCAGTCTGGATTTTAAAGATCTGGTGCTCGATGGGCTCGATTACGAAACGGTTCGAGGCACAGTTCAATTAGCCAATGGTGTGGCCCATACGCCGTTGGTACAACTCAATGGAGCCGTTGGGGTAGTTGATATCGCGGGTGAATCCAATCTCGTTACGCAAGAATATAATCAACGCATCACAGTGTTGCCGCGCGTGAGTTCGGCGCTGCCGGTTATCGGCATTATCTCTGGTGGCGCAACGGCCGGTTTGGGAGCACTGTTTGCCGGCGGTTTGCTCAAAGCCATTGGTTTGGATTTCGATCGACTCGGATTACGCGATTACACATTAACCGGCAGCTGGGATGAACCGGAGTTCACTCGTGT
>CAKZUP010000085.1 GCA_937922945.1 uncultured Granulosicoccaceae bacterium | reverse complement strand
GGGGGCGTGGGTAAAACCACCACCAGTGTCAATCTGGCATCCGCCTTGGGCAGCATGCAGAAACGTGTACTTCTGCTCGATCTCGACCCCCAAGGTAATGCAACCATGGGTTGTGGAATCGATAAGAACGAGGCGGAGCTTACTGTCTACGATCTGCTGGTCGAAGATGCGTCTGTTGCCGATGTTGCGCAGCGCTCCGAAGCGAACAACTGCCACATACTGCCAGCCAATGCCGATTTAACCGCAGCAGAAATAGAGCTTATGGCCATGGACGAGCGGGAGCAGAAGCTAAAGCAGGTGTTAGCCCCTGCGCAAGAATCGTACGATTACATCCTGATAGATTGTCCGCCGTCATTAAATATTCTGACCCTGAACGCGTTTGTTGCTGCCAATAGCGTGCTCGTTCCCATTCAATGTGAGTATTACGCGCTCGAAGGGTTATCCGCATTGCTTGAAACCATCGATGGGGTTCGGGATGCCGTCAACCCTGAACTGGAAATCGAAGGTTTACTGCGCACCATGTACGATGGCCGGAATAATCTTGGCGTGGAAGTGTCGGCGCAGCTTATCGAGCATTTTGGTGATCAGGTATTCCGCACTATAGTGCCACGTAACGTGCGGCTCGCAGAAGCGCCCAGTCATGGTGTATCGATCGTCGGTTACGATAAATCTTCTCGCGGCGCATTGGCGTATCTGGCCTTGGCTGGCGAAATTATTCGTCGGCGTGCCCGTCTTGGCGCCGCAGAGACCAAACCATCAAGTCGCGTCCCGGACGATGCTGACACTCCTGGAATACAGAGCGAAGTAGAGTCGGTGAATGGCTAAGAAAACGCGGATGGGACGCAATCTGAACGCATTACTCGGTGGTGCAACAAAGATGCGCCCTGCTGATAGCGAAACGTCTACAAGTAACCCGGCGAGCGCCGCTCCGTCAGCGGATGCGCCTGAAAACTCCGCCGGTGTTCGCAGCGGTGAGTCAACTGAACAGAATGAGCGATCTGCGTCGGTTGCGTCTGACCCGGCCAAAGCCGCCGCCGACTCCGCCTCTGAGAGCAAACCTGCTGCCGGTGTTAATGTTTCCCATAGCGGCCACTCCAGTTCAACGCCCGATACGGCCAGGTCATCCGCAAGCGGTGCTGGCAGCATAACGTCAAACGCCGCCGTCAATCCGGCAGTGATGCCGGCAGATGCTCACCCAACCGATCGTCTGCGTATGTTGGGTGTTGATCAAATCACCCGTGGAATGTATCAGCCGCGCCGTCATTTTGATCAAGACTTGCTGCAAGAACTAGCCGATTCAATTAAGGCGCAAGGGCTAATCCAGCCCATTCTGGTGCGAGCCTATGGCGGTAAATTTGAGCTTATTGCCGGTGAGCGCCGATGGAGAGCCTCACAGCTGGCGGGTATCAGCGATATTCCTGCCATTGTTCGCGATATGGACGATCAATCGGTTGCCGCGGTTTCTCTGATTGAGAACATTCAGCGCGCAGACCTCAACCCGCTTGAAGAAGCTCAAGCGTTGGAGCGGTTATGCGGTGAGTTCAGTATGACCCACCAGCAAGTGGCGGAAGCTGTTGGTCGGTCGCGGGTCGCTGTAACTAACCTGATGCGGTTACTCGAATTGCACGACGATGTGAAGCTCATGGTTGATAACGGTGAGCTCGATATGGGGCATGCGCGAGCCTTGCTTGGAGCGCCTCGTACAGATCAGCCGGCGGTTGCAAAACGCATTGTCCAACAGGGACTTACGGTGCGCGCGGTCGAGAAGCTTGTGAAAGACATGCGTGAAGGAAAGTCGTCTGCTACTGTAGAAAAATCAAAAACCGATCCGAATATCGAGGCTCTGGGTCAGAAGCTCAGCAAGTTACTCGGTGCAACCGTTGCGATAAAACATCAGCCCAGTGGAGCAGGCAAACTGGAAATCAGCTACACATCCGTTGATGAGCTTGAGGGCATTTTGTCTCACATTAAATAACGTGGCTCAACACCCTTTCCACGCAGGCAATAGCCGTTTATTAACTGTGTCGCGACTGGAACAACTTCCACAACTAAGTCGCGTTACTTTCGCATCAAATTTGTAAAACACTGCTATAATTCGCTCGCTAAGATTCAGGTGCGGGCCTATATCGTTCGTTGCCTTAGAACCCGTTAAATTAGCGACAGAGCCTCCGTTATGCAGCAGGCAGGCGAACGATTGCGTGTTATCAAGCTGATATTGCTTGGCCAGTTTCTTGCCATGCTAATAGTCGGCCTTGTCGGGTTAGTGCTTGGCGGCTCACTCGTTGGGTTATCAGCAGCATTAGGTGGGTCAATCGCTTGGCTCCCGAACGTGTATTTCGCCCTCAGAGCGTTTCGCTACAGGGGAGCAAGAGCTGCACAAAAAATAGTGCGCTCGTTTTATGCCGGAGCTTTCGGCAAAATGATCTTGACTATGGCGATGTTCGCCATAGTTTTTATTAAGGTAAAACCGATTAGCGCGTTAGCGTTATTTGTGGGTTTTGCCATTGTTCAGACAATGAACTGGATAGTACCGATCGTAATCGCACTGCAGGAGCGGCGACGGTACGAAAAATAAAGAAGAGACTTTAGTAAACGTTATGGCATCTTCAGAAGCAGGTAGAACCACCGGCGAATATATTCAGCATCACTTGCAAAACCTGGTGTTGGGTGTTCATCCCGAAAACGGTCTGAGTATCGCTCACGGCAGCGAAGAAGCTGCGGCAATGGGCTTTTGGGCTATCCATCTCGATTCCATGTTCTGGTCCATCGGGCTAGGGCTGTTTTTTCTCTGGCTGTTCAAAAAAGGCGCCGACAAAGCAACTGCGGGTGTCCCGGGTGGCTTACAGAATTTTGTTGAAACCATCGTCGAATTTGTCGATGAGAACGTACGCGAAACCTTTAACGGTAAAAGTGAGGTTGTTGCACCTCTGGCGTTAACCATATTCGTTTGGGTTTTCCTGATGAATCTGATGGATCTCATCCCGGTCGACTGGATTCCTTACGCGGCAGAGAGCATCGGCATCCCGTACTGGAAAATCGTCCCGAGTACCGATGTAAACGTGACCTTAGGTATGTCGTTCTCTGTGTTCGCACTGATGATCTACTACAGTATAAAAATCAAGGGTGTTAGTGGCTTCGTAAAAGAACTCATCTTTCAACCGTTCAACAGTGGCAATCCAATTGTCCAGGCGCTTTTCGTACCAATCAACCTGCTGCTAGAAGGCGTTGCGCTAATCGCGAAACCGATATCACTTGGTCTGCGATTGTTCGGCAACATGTACGCCGGTGAATTGATCTTTATCCTAATAGCGTTGTTACCGTTCTATGCTCAGTGGACGCTGTCTGTGCCTTGGGCGTTATTCCATATTCTGGTTATCACGCTGCAGGCATTTATCTTCATGATGCTCACGATTGTTTATATGAGCATGGCACACGAGCATCACTAGATTGGCCTGTTTAAGGTTTAACCAGACAAGATTTGGTACACAGGTTTAGTTACATAAGTATTGCGTTAGGATTTGCAGATAGTTATTGCGGAAAGAAGAATTTTGAATAGGAATAAATTGAATTATTCGTATTCATCGGTTTTAAGTTTTTAAGCAATGTTGCTTTAGATTTTTTAATTTAGATATTTATATTTCTGGGAGTTAGTAATGGAACTAGTAGTTGGTTTAACAGCGATTTCAGTAGGTCTTTTGATTGGTTGTGGTGCACTTGGTACAGCTATCGGCTTTGGTCTGTTGGGCGGTCGCTTTCTGGAAGGTGCAGCGCGTCAACCAGAAATGACTCCAATGCTTCAGGTTAAAATGTTCATCGTTGCTGGTCTTCTCGATGCGGTTCCTATGATCGGTGTTGGTATCGCGTTGTTCTTTACTTTTGCGAACCCATTCATCGGTCAGGTTGCCGGTTAAGCAATCGATACGATTAAAGGGAGAGCATAATGAATATCAACCTGACACTTATTGGCCAGGCAATTTCATTCGCTATCTTCGTTTCCTTGTGCATGAAGTATGTGTGGCCGCCAATTATGACGGCACTACGCGAACGCCAGGATAAAATCGCTCAAAGTCTTGCCGATGCTGAACAGGGCGCTCAGCGCCGTGAAGAGGCTGAAGCCGAAGTCGAAACCATGTTGCAGGATGCGAAAGCACAAGCAGCTGAAATCGTTGCTCAGGCGCAAAAGCGCGGCAATGAAATTATCGACGAGTCCAAGACCACGGCGCGATCAGAAGGCGAGCGTTTGAAAGCAGCGGCTCAGGCAGAAATTGAACAGGAAGTGGTTACAGCTCGAGAAGATCTGCGTAAGCAGGTGGGATCCATTGCTGTAGCGGGCGCCGGTAAAATTCTGGGCAGCGAAGTGAATGCTGAATCTCATGCCAAGGTACTTGACGACTTGGTCGGACAACTCTAGTCAAACTAATGAAGAGGGTTTAAGACCATGGCTGACTTTACTACTGCAGCACGACCATATGCGAAGGCGGTTTTTGAAATCGCACGAGACGGTGGCAAGTTTGAAGATTGGTCCAATCGACTTTCGGTTCTGGGTGCCATTGTTGGCCATCCCGAAATGCAGGAAAGGCTGGACGCACCCAATCTGACACAAGCCGATGCGGCGCGAATGGTTGAGACCGTTGCATCAGATGTTGTCAACGACGACGACAGCCGTAATTTCGTTAAGTTACTTGCTGAAAACAACCGCATGAAGATGCTTCCGGATATTGGTGGCATATATGAAGAGTTGCGCGCTGAAGCCGAAGGTGAGATAGAAGCCAACGTAGTATCGGCTTTTGAACTCACAGACGAACAGCGAGACAAGATGGCAACGGCATTAAGCAAACGACTCGACCGTAAGGTTCGCATTGTCAGCTCTGTTGATGAAAGTCTAATTGGTGGTGCGATTATTCGCGCTGGCGATCTGGTTATCGACGGATCTGTAAAAGGCCGTTTGGATAAAATGACGCACGTCGTCGGATCATAAAAATATGCGTGCCCGACGCTGTGATTTTATCGCAGCGACTCGGGTTTAAAGGCTGTTTTAAAACAGCTTCGGTAGCTTGTTTACTGGCTGAGAATCTCACCAGACGAAAACAATAGGAGTGACATCACTCCCGTTATAACGCTACCGCAACCGGACTCTTTAATGCGATTCCGGTAACCGAATTCAAGAGGATTTTGCTATGCAACTGAACCCATCAGAAATCAGTGAACTGATCAAACAAAGGATCGGTGATTTCGAAGCGTCTGCTGACGCACGTACGGAAGGCACAGTCGTTAGTCTTAACGATGGTATCGTTCGTATCCACGGTCTTACCGATGTTATGTCTGGTGAGATGATCGAATTTCCAAACAACCTGTTCGGTCTTGCACTGAACCTAGAGCGTGACTCAGTCGGTGCGGTTGTTCTGGGTAACTATCAGGCACTTTCAGAAGGCGACAAAGTTAAATGTACGGGTCGTATTCTTGAAGTTCCGGTTGGTCCGGAACTGCTAGGTCGTGTAGTTGATTCCCTGGGTGCACCTATCGATGGTAAAGGCCCGATTGAAGCAAAAATCACATCGCCTATTGAAAAAGTAGCGCCAGGCGTAATCGATCGTCAATCGGTTGATCAACCCGTACAAACCGGTTTGAAATCTATCGATGCGATGGTACCGGTTGGTCGTGGTCAGCGTGAATTAATTATCGGTGACAGACAGACAGGTAAAACAGCGGTAGCCGTTGATGCAATCATCAACCAGAAAGGCACCGGCATCAAATGTATCTATGTGGCTATTGGCCAGAAGCAATCAACCATTGCAAACGTGGTTGCAAAGCTTGAAGAGCATGGCGCGATGGATCACACCATTATCGTTGCTGCGGGTGCATCCGATTCTGCTGCTATGCAATACGTTGCACCATATGCTGGCTGTGCAATGGGTGAGTACTTCCGCGATCGTGGCGAAGATGCACTTATTGTTTATGACGATCTCACTAAACAGGCATGGGCATACCGTGAAGTATCATTGCTACTGCGGCGTCCACCAGGTCGTGAAGCCTACCCCGGTGACGTTTTCTACCTTCACTCGCGTTTGTTAGAACGTGCAGCACGTGTAAACGCTGACTATGTTGAGCGTTTCACCGAAGGGAAAGTGAAAGGGCAAACTGGTTCTCTTACGGCTCTGCCAATTATCGAAACACAAGCTGGTGACGTATCGGCTTTCGTACCAACCAACGTAATCTCGATTACCGATGGTCAGATCTTCCTTGAAACTGATTTGTTCAATGCTGGTATTCGTCCTGCGATTAACGCGGGTTTGTCAGTATCTCGAGTAGGTGGTGCGGCACAAACAAAGATCATTAAAAAGCTCGGTGGTGGTATTCGACTGGCGCTTGCTCAGTATCGTGAACTGGCGGCGTTCTCGCAGTTCGCATCCGATCTTGATGAAGCCACTCGTAAGCAGCTTGAACGTGGTCAGCGCGTAACCGAGCTGATGAAGCAGAAGCAGTACTCACCATTGTCAGTTGCTGAAATGGGTGTTTCTCTGTTCGCTGCGAACGAAGGCTTTCTGGACGATCTTGACATCAGTCAGGTAGTTCCTTTTGAAGATGGTTTGCTTGCACATATGCGTAGCAACCACAAAGACCTGCTCGATCAAGTCAGCGAGTCTGGTGATTGGGATGAGAATATTGAAGCAGCCTTCAGAAAAGGCATCGAAGCATTCAAATCAACTGGCACCTGGTAGCCGGTTGATTGAATCTGTCCCAATAGGAGACGCAGATGCCAAGTGAAAAAGAGATAAGAACGCAGATCTCGAGTATTAAAAATACTCAAAAGATCACTAAGGCCATGGAAATGGTGGCCGCGAGTAAAATGCGTAAAGCTCAGGACCGAATGGCGGCGAATCGGCCGTATTCGAAAAAGATGCGCAGCGTAATTGGTCACGTTGCGTCGGCGAATATTGAGTATCACCACCCGTACCTGGTCGACAGGCCCGATGTAAAACGTGTTGGATACATCGCTGTTTCTACCGATCGCGGGCTGTGTGGTGGCTTGAACACCAACGCATTCAAAAAGGCTGTTGCTTCAATGGCTGAATGGTCTGAGAAAGGTGTAGAGATCGACGTTGTCACTATCGGCAAAAAGGCACAGGGTTTCTTCAGTCGTATGGGCGCCAACATTGTTGGTCAGGTGACTGATATTGGAGACGCACCAGAGCTTGCCATGCTTCTTGGCACGGTGA
This sequence comes from uncultured Granulosicoccaceae bacterium, assembly GCA_937922945.1. GTDB lineage: Bacteria > Pseudomonadota > Gammaproteobacteria > Granulosicoccales > Granulosicoccaceae > Granulosicoccus. The sequence goes on along the minus strand of CAKZUP010000085.1, from coordinate 3,015 downwards.
AAGTCATGCTTGATGCGTACGATGAAGGCAAGATCGATCGTTTATACATTGTAGAAAACGAATTTGTTAACACAATGACGCAGTCGCCTTCGGTCACTCAATTGCTGCCAGCATCTCCCGATGTCGATGAAAAACTAACGCATCACTGGGATTACATCTACGAGCCGGAATCAAAAACCGTTGTTGATCATTTAATGACGCGCTATATCGAGTCTCTCGTATATCAATCCGTTGTTGAAAACGTAGCCTGCGAAATGGCAGCGCGAATGATTGCAATGAAAAGTGCATCTGACAACGCGGGTGATCTTATCGATGATTTGCAGCTTAAGTACAACAAAGCCCGTCAGGCATCGATTACACAAGAGATTTCAGAGATTGTAGGTGGCGCGGCGGCGGTATAACGCTGCATCGCACTTTGCACCTATCACTCTAAATAGAATTTTAAACTTAGCAGTATAAAGACAGGAACACAGCCATGAGTTCTGGAACAGTAGTAGAAATTATCGGTGCGGTTGTTGACGTGGAATTCCCTCGCGACGCTGTGCCAAAAACGTTTGACGCGTTGAAGATCGAAAACACTGAAATCACACTGGAAGTACAAGGCCAGTTGGGTGACGGTATTGTTCGAACCATCGCTATGGGTAGTTCGGAAGGTTTAAAGCGCGGATTGGTTGCGACTAATACAGGTGCGCCAATTTCCGTACCCGTTGGTCAGGCAACGCTTGGTCGCATCATGGATGTATTGGGTAACCCAATCGACAATGCAGGTCCAATTGGCACCGAAGATCGCATGCCGATTCACCGTGCGCCTCCAACATATGCCGAGCAGTCGGGTTCAACCGAATTGCTTGAAACCGGCATTAAGGTAATCGACTTGCTTTGCCCGTTTGCAAAGGGCGGTAAAGTTGGATTGTTCGGTGGTGCGGGTGTAGGCAAAACCGTAAACATGATGGAATTGATTCGTAACATCGCAATTGAGCACTCTGGCTTCTCCGTATTTGCAGGTGTGGGTGAGCGTACTCGTGAAGGAAATGATTTCTACCATGAAATGAAAGATTCCAACGTACTCGATAAAGTATCGCTGGTATATGGTCAGATGAATGAGCCTCCTGGTAACCGTTTGCGCGTAGCGTTAACCGGACTGACCATGGCGGAATTCTTCCGTGACGAAGGTCGTGACGTATTGATGTTTATCGATAACATCTATCGATACACACTAGCGGGAACCGAAGTATCAGCACTGCTGGGTCGTATGCCATCAGCGGTAGGTTATCAGCCTACACTGGCTAAAGAGATGGGTGACCTGCAGGAACGAATCACTTCAACCAAAACCGGTTCTATTACGTCTATTCAGGCGGTATACGTACCTGCGGATGATTTGACTGACCCGTCACCTGCAACCACGTTCGCTCACTTGGATGCAACCGTTGTACTGTCTCGAAACATTGCGGAACTGGGTATCTACCCAGCGGTTGACCCACTGGATTCAACCAGTCGTCAGCTCGACCCTCAGGTTATCGGTGCAGATCACTACGATACAGCTCGTGAAGTGCAGAACACGTTGCAGCGCTACAAAGAACTGAAAGACATCATTGCTATTCTGGGTATGGACGAATTGTCGGAAGACGACAAGTTGGTTGTATCACGTGCGCGTAAAGTACAGCGATTCTTGTCTCAGCCATTCTTCGTTGCTGAAGTATTCACCGGTTCTCCTGGTAAGTACTGTTCACTAAAAGATACCATCGCAGGCTTTAAAGGCATTTGTGCTGGTGAATACGATCACCTGCCAGAGCAGGCGTTCTACATGGTGGGCACTATCGAAGAAGCGGTTGAAAACGGCAAGAAGGACGCATAAGCGTGGCTGCCGCAACCTTTAGGGTCGATATTGTTAGCGCCGAAAAGGAGATTTTCTCCGGTGACGCTGAAATGATCGTGGCCTCTGCCGAGCTTGGTGAAGTCGGTATTGCACCGGGACACACTCCGTTTATTACACGCATTAAGCCGGGTGAAATTCGGGTGAAGTCTGCTGGCGATGAAGAAGATTTAGCCATCTATGTGTCTGGCGGTATTCTCGAGGTTCAGCCATATGTAGTCACTGTTTTGTCCGATACCGCATTGCGTGCAGAAGACATAGACGAAGCTGCGGCTGAGGCTGCCAAGAAAGAAGCTGAAGAAGCCTTGGCCGCTGGTGGTAAAGCAGGCGAGGTCGATTACGCAGCGGTTCAGCAGCAGTTGGCTGAAGCGTCGGCGCAGTTACAGTTGATCAAAAAATTACGCAAGTAATTTGTTAATCAATTTAAGTTGTATCGCTCGATCAAGACGCCAGCTTAATGCTGGCGTTTTTTTTGCCAATTTTTAGTGGTGAGGAACAATCGCTATGGTTAAGGCATGTGTTGTTTTTGATCTGGATGGAACACTGGTAGACAGTGCTGCCGGAATACGCCATATAGCTAATCTAGTATTGGCAAAGGAAAACCGCGAACCGCTGTCATTAGAATTAACCGTTAGTTTTATTGGCAATGGCATAGCGACTTTTATCGAACGAATGAGCGCTGCGCGCGATATACCTGCTTCTGAGCACAGTCGACTCTTCCAGCAATACAACGAAGAGGATCAACGTTCGGTATTCGTTAATGAAACCTACCCCCACGTAGTTGAGAGTTTGCAAGCGTTAAAGGCCGATGGCTGTGTACTTGGGCTGTGTACAAACAAACTCACCGATGCGACTCACGTTATGTTGAAAAAGCTGGAGCTGGATCATTTGTTTGATACCGTTGTGTGTGGGGATTCGCTTGCAGTAAGAAAACCCGACCCCCAAATGTTGCATAAGGCTTTTAAAGAATTGCCTGCGGCACCGAGCCTTTATGTTGGCGATAGCGAAGTTGATGCCGAAACGGCGCGTCGCGCGCAAATCGATTTTCTACTGTTTACTGAAGGGTATAGAAAAACTCCGGTGGAGCAATTGCCCCATACTCGGGCTTTTTCTGACTATAGTGAGCTGTTGAATCTGGTTGA
>CAKZUP010000084.1 GCA_937922945.1 uncultured Granulosicoccaceae bacterium | reverse complement strand
GACGGCCGCAAACGGCGCTACAAATACTTCAAATTTCTATTATCAATGGAATGTAGAAAGCGTGTCAGAGAGCATACCGGTTGCAACCTCAACGCCCGTTGCGACCTCGACACCGGATAATTCAAATACATCGGATACATCGGATACATCGGATACACCCGATACACCCGATACACCCGATACACCCGATACACCCGATACACCCGACACACCGGATACACCGGATACACCGGATACACCCGATACACCCGACACACCCGATACACCGGATGCACCAGATACGCCAGATCCAACACCCGTGGTTAACTCTGTTCAGGCAGGGCAGTTTATCTTGGGAAATGTCTTCGACTACCACGCTGAGAGTATTAACAGCGTCTACATAAGTGATCAGGATGCGAACAAAATTGTACAGTATGATTTGTTAAGCAGTACAGAGCTTGCGAGTTATCAGCTAACAGGCTCGCCAGGAAGATTACAATACCTTGCATCGAATAACACACTGTATGCAACTATCCTTGATGAGTACAAGATTGTAGCGATTAATCTCTCCACTGGCACACAAGAAGAATTCACAACAACCGATTTTGCTGATGCGATGGCAACGGATGGCAATAAAATTTATTTCACCTTAAGCAGTATTAGTGCAAATGGTTTCGCCTTGCACTCACTCGATGATCAGGGCGCGCTTCACTCCCACGGCTCAATATGGGGTAACCTCATTAACTACAACAGTAGCACCAATGAAATCGTTGCAACTAACTCAAACGCCTATCCAACCGCGGTCTATCGATACGGATTCGATAGTGCTGATCAGGTGACAGAAGAACAATCTACAGGAGCTATTTTTGCTGCTACCGATAACTTCGCTATCTCACCTGATGGTCAACAAATCAGCCTACCAAGCATCGAACAGGATATCCCGGGAAGCTCTGTTCTCGATATTGACGGGAGTGATCTCGATTCCATAAAAGGACTTTGGGATACCCACACTGCAACAGTCCCAATCGGCATCATCAATGCTATTGCTGGCGACTTTAGCCCAGCTGGTGACCTATACGCTGCCTCGAACAATGATGAACTGATACTCTTCGACGCAAAACGGCACAATGAGATTAGCTCCTACCCTGTCGACGAAAGCATGTGTAGCTATTCACATAATTCAACCAGCCAGATTAAATTTAGCCTGGATGGTGAGCACGCCCTGTTATTGAAACAGTGCCCGACAAGTGATGGAATTTCTGTGCTTCAGTATGTCGAAACACCAGAGCTACCAGCTGCGACTACATCCAGCTACACGCAGGCCGCAGAATACTCAACAGGTTCGCTTGAAACGAGTTTTGAACTGGGGCGTTCAGGAAGTTACTATGTTCAACATATAAACAGCGTGTTCATCGCTGACCAGGTTAATAACCACATATTACACATCGACATGCAAACCGGCGCGACAATCAATACGTTTGTTCTTGATGCGCGGCCAAATCAAATCGAATACATAGAAAACATAAACGCTTTGTATGTATCGTTCACGGCTGCTACCAAGCTGCATAAAATCGATTTAAATACCGGAGTACAGCTCGACATACCAACCAATGCCTTTGTATATTCGATTGACGCACCTGGTGATCGCCTGTATTTCACAACGCCGTCTGCGCCGTATTTTTTCGATTACGACCTGTATTCGCTGGGTGACAACGACACACCCGAACCACACGGCTCGGTAGAAGGGTGGATGATTAAACACAACACCGTGGCAGATGAAATTATAGCGCTAAGAAATCAAGAGGTTCCGGCTGAGGTGTACCGATATACAATTGATCCTACCTACGGGGCGCTGGAGCAGGAATTTAGCTTCAACGTAGGCACTGATATACAAGATTTTTCCATTTCAGCAGACGGTGTGCGAGTGGCGTTTATCGCTGGAATGGATGTTTACGGTATTCCCGGCTGGGCCTCCACAGTCATAGAGACAGGTGCGACCAATTTCTTAAAGTACGAGGGTAGATTTAATACAAGCCTCGGCACAATCAACAGCCATCCGCACGCTGGAGAATATTCGCCAACCGACAATGCATTCGCTCTGAGTAATGGACGATCTCTGGAATTATTCGATACCGCAACAAATACTCGTTCAGAATCAATCTCTGTGGACAGTAGTTTATGCGGACTGAACTACAACCAGTTTGACGATCTCAAATTTGCCCCGAATGGACAACATGTCTTCGGTAAGATGGTGTGCGGTCGTAATGAGCAGAAAACGGTACTCTTCATGTACCCTGTTACTTTCTAAAACAGGCCGGCTGCCATAGCATGGGTTGTCTGGTGCAACCCATGCTAAAAAGCCATGGCAAGTCAGTTACTGCAGGCACAGTCAGCCTAGAATTTGTTAACTCATTTCAAATAAAAATAAATTACTGCTGTAAGCGAATTCCACCACACCCTCTTTTTCATACTCAGAGAAAAGCTGCTTCGCAAATTCAATCAGCAGTTCACCCTCAGCGGTATCTGGTGTGGGGGTATAGGAAGATGAACACATCCTGCCGATAAAACCATCAATATTAAACGTCTGCTTATAGACAAACGTGAAGGTTTGTATTGCGCTGCCTTCGCTGAATTCCTCTAAATCTTTGTCGGTGATATTGCGATGATTAACCTGCCCGTATTCAGCACAATACTGGCTGAGCATCTTGTCGTATGCTTTTTGAAAGGGATGCTCCGTATCGCGCTCATTCCAAATTAGCGCGACTTGCCCACCGGGCTTTAAAATTCTTTTAAACTCTAACTTGGTGGGCGCTAAGTCGAACCAGTGAAAGGCTTGCGCTGCTGTAATAAGATCAACAGAATTGTTTGCTAAGCCAGTGTTGGCAGAATCCCCCGCTTCGCTGCTGAAATAAGGTGATGTGTGGTGGTTCGCTTCCGCCGCTTCGCGCATCGCTGCATTTGGCTCAACGCCTATAACGTGCAGCTGCTTATCAAGTAGAAGTGTAAGAAATTTTCCAGTACCAGAACCTATATCAGCCACAACAGATTCTTGGTTAAGACTACAGTGCTCAACTAGCGTTTCTACGAGTGCTGATGGATAAGACGGGCGATAGGCCTGATAGTTTGAAACCCGATCAGAAAATCGTTCAGTGGCTTTCATCTGCACTCCACTTATTTTAAAGACCTTAAGAATTACGCATCACGATCTGGAATAAGCAATCCTCGCTCGCTCGCCGGTCGCGCCATACACAGCTCCCACCATCGCATCACGTTTGGCAAAGCGTCGTAGCCCAACGCTTCATCAGCTTTATAAAACAATTTCGCCGCGCGTATCCACGGCCAAATGGCGATGTCGGCAATGGTGTATTCCTCTGCAACAAGATAAGTACGATTTTCAAGGTGCTTTTCCAGCACCGCCAGTAGGCGTCGACCTTCGTCCTGAAATCGTTGACGCGGCCTTGGATCTTCTATCTCAGCGCCGGCGAACACACTGAAGTAGCCGTATTGCCCAAACATCGGACCAACTCCGCCCATCTGGAACATCAGCCACTGCAACACCTCGGCACGGGCGCCGGGATTTGTCGGAATCAACTGGCCAGATTTCTCTGCCAGATAGATTAATATTGCGCCCGACTCCCATAAGCACAAGGGTTTACCGTCCGGACCATCCGGGTCGATTATTGCCGGAATTTTGTTATTAGGATTCAGTGCCAGAAACGCATCGGTGGTGGTTTCATTCAGTTTCACCGTATGGGCCTCATAGGCCAACCCGATTTCCTCCAGCGCGATAGATACTTTCACACCATTTGGTGTCGGGAACGAATACAGCTGCAGTAACTCAGGCGTTTTGGCTGGCCAGCGCGTATTAATGAGATGATTGGTAACAAATGACATAAGAACCTACAATTGAATCTGCTTCGAGCTTGCTAGTTTAGCCCAACTCCGTGCCCTAAAATCGCGATTGTGAAGGCAGGTAAATTCAACTGGCAGGGAGCGGCTGAGCCGCGACAATAACGCCATCAGCATCGGCGTATACATAGTCACCAGGGATAAATTCCACTCCTGCGAAAGATAACGGAACATCTCGTGTACCTTGAGTCACCGGTATCGACTTTCGAGAGCATGTGCCCAACGCATAAAGCGCCACTGGAATGTCTTTTATTTGCTGAGTGTCGCGTACATAGCCGTTCACAATAATGCCTGCGTAGGCATTTTGATGAGCATATTTCATCAGCATCTCTCCAACAATCGCAAAATACGCTTGGGCTGAATCCACCACAGCCACTTTCCCCTCTCCGGGCTCATCGCGCAATAATGTGATCAGATCGCTGTTATTGCGATCTAATGCAATGGTTACCACCTCGCCCTCGCAAGCGGCCGAGCCGCCATAGTTCTGGAAGCCTGGACCAAGCACCGACACCTTGTCTGGGTAGGTATCGCATAAATCTGCGGTAAAGAAGGTCATGCGTCATTCTCCTTGGGAAATGTCCGAGCCCATCGAATTGAGCCAAACCGGAAGATAGTACCATCTTGGCATCTATATGCAGAGGGCTTTTGGTAGAATGCCCCGTAGGTAATAAGGTGTATAAAAGATGAAAGTGGTAACGGGTGTAATAGGCAATGACATACACGTTGTTGCCAATCGCTTAATGGACCTGTCACTCAATGCCAGAGGCTACGAGGTGTTCAATTTAGGTGTCAACACCTATCTGGAGGAATTCTTCGACGCAGCAGTTGAAACCGGTGCGGAAATTCTGCTCATTTCATCGCTGAACGGCGAGGCGGAAGGCTGGGGCCGAGAGGTGAAATTACTCAAGGCCAAATACAAAAGCCTGGACAATCTAACCATGATGATAGGTGGAAACCTAACAGTGGGTAGCGGAAACGCTGAAGATATTGTCCCGCGCTTTAAAAACTACGGATTCGATCTGGTTTGCCATCAGGTCGATTTAAATACGGGTTTGGATATGCTCGAAGAATACATGCGGGAAAACAAACACTCATGAGCCAATTACAAGAAGAACGAAAAATCATACTCGGTAACGAAAATGTTGATTCGTTCGATTTTGATGAAGTACAAGATTTTGTAAAAGACGCAAATGAGCAACTGTTTATATCTCATCATTTTGCAACAAAAAACAAAATGCTGGTTCAACCTCGTGGTGGGTTCCCAACCTATGAAAAGCAATTTGCCCTCTATGACTTCTTCGTCAAAGCCAACGTCGATGTACTACCACTAACCATTGATTCGAACACACGATTAAACGACTATGCGACTGCAAAGAAAATGTTGCGTCTAAGTGAAGCGAACGAAATGGATATGCTAAACGGGTATCCGCTGGTTAATCACGGATACCGCACCACCCGTAAAATGATGACGCATTTTAATCTACCGGTAAGCCTGCGTCATGGCACACCAGATGCTCGTCTGTTAACCGAAATAGCGATCGCCTCAGGCATTTTTGAAATTGAAGGTGGGCCAATTACATACTTACTACCCTACTCCAAGAATTTTCCATTAGACAAGGCTTTTCTGTACTGGAAGTATGTTGAGAGAGTCTGTGCCGACTATTCAACACTGAACAAACCAATAAACAGAGAATCTTTCGGACCTCTAACTGCAACGCTTGTACCTCCTGCCATTACCATAGTCATCCAACTTCTGGAAATGTTGCTGTCGTTGGAAGAAGGGGTTAAATCATTCTCTGTTTCTTTCTCCCAGCAGGGCTCGATGATTCAGGACATTGTCACAGGGAAAGTCACCAGAGCGCTTGCAGATCACTACGCTAAACAAATTGGCTGCGAAGATGCACACATCCACCTTGTTTACCATCAATGGATGGGAGCGTTTCCAACAAACAGGGATTCAGCCGACCAACTGATTAATATGTCTACAGTTATTGCATCCATGGTTGGCGCTGATAAAATCATCACCAAAACAAGAGAAGAAGCGGTAGGCATACCGACCAAAGAAGCCAACGCTCAAACGGTTGCCAACACGCAGTACACATTGAACATTCTCGGTGGCCTCCCCGCTATTACCGATGAGCAGGAAGAAGAGATTTTAACGGCCGAAGTGCACGCGATTATGGAGGCCGTTTTTAACGACCCTGCAGACTCCCTATGGCGTAAGGTATTCAACTCGATTAAAAACGGTATTATCGATGTACCTTTCTCACCTCATATTATTAATCATAATAATATGATTACTATTCGCGACAGCAACAAAAATATCCGCATTATAGACAGAGGCAATGTCCCCATACCCGATCATTGCTTTGAATATGAAAAATCATGCTGCGATCTGAACAAGGACACCACGAGCATTGTTAATGACATAATTCACGACATAGGAATAATGCAGTGAGTTCGACTTCAGAAACCAACACTAAAAGCCAGAACAACGAAAACCTGCTAATCGATATTGGCAGTACTTACTTCAAGGTCAGTACACCCGATTCGATAGAGCAGCATTTCCGTGATTTCAATAAACTCATCCTCGATGATTTGATGCACAAATGTGGAAACACCATTGAGCGTTTTGACGCGAAAGACATCCGTATTTGCAGTTCCGCGAATGGCGGCTTAAGCGCCCTGATTATTGGGCTTACACAATCTTACTCTTTAAAATACGCAACCAACATTGCCTATAACTCAGGCATCAATATTATCGACTCTATTGTATTCCAGAACATTGAAGACTACTCCATCCCAAGTGACCTTATCGATGTCGTTATTGTCGTTGGCGCTATCGACTCGCACGGCAATGTTTTTGACAATCGTCTTAGCGACTATATAGCCAAATTAAACTACTCCAATGTCGTCTACGTTGGAAATGCGAAAGACGCTAGCATTCTCGAATCATCCGTTAATCGGCTTGTGGTATTACCAAACATTATTGACAACCGGTTACACATTGTAGAGGCGCCATTGAAAGAATACCTAACTAATTTGTACCAGCAGGATATCGAAGGCAAAGAAGATATAAAACATTTATACGATATAACAGGAAACCAGATATTCTCTACACCCTTTGTCGTTAACAAAGCCTTGCCGTTACTTCAAACTTCATTTTCAATTACCGACCCATTTATATTGCTGGATATCGGTGGCGCCACAACAGACGTTCATTACTCAAAAGATTTAGTAACCGACAATATTGTTACTGAACATGGTCACGATCGAATCGTGTTTAAAAAGCTGGGTGTTTTTAAATCAAGGCAATCCTTGATATTTACCGCAGAGAAAAACGAGTACGCCTACGAGCTACTGATGCACTTGAAGGTTACTGAGAAAATATATGAAGAGCAAAGTGAAAGGGCAACAAAAATATTAATGCAGCTAGCGATCTTTCTTGTGCTTTGCGAAATGTCTCATTACAGAAACTCCAATGTTACGCTTAAGCTACTGTCCATGAACTCCATTGTCTTTACCGGTGGAATCACCAAGGTTTTGAAGAAAGAAGACATCCAAACAGTCGTAACCTTTTTCTATCGCAAACTGCTCAATTCAGATCATAAACCAGCAACCGTCATTGATATCAATTACGACATTTGGACACTAGGCGCGAGACAACACGCAACATGTCAATAAATTGCATTAGAAATCTGCTTGAAAACGCAGCGCTATCGCACCCCGATAAAATTGCGCTCACTCATGGAGATCAAAAACTTACCTTCAATGAACTTTTAACGAGAGTGAATCAGGTTGGGCTCTATCTCCAGGAACTGGATTTACCCAAAGACGCTCGAGTCGGCCTTTATACCAAAAAGGATATTTCGCAAGTTATTGCCATTCTGGCCATTCTATCCACTGACTACATACTGGTTCCGCTCACCCGACTACTTAAACCGGAGCAGGTTCAGTACATCATTGACGATTGCGAAATACAATGCGTGATCACAGACAAAATGAAACTGGAGAGTATTGAAGAAATTAATTTCAGTGGACACATTATTTCCATTGAAACTGTGGGCAAAGATATCCCCTCATTCGAAGAAATATTCAAGTACTATAACAAACCCTTTCATTGCGATATCAATGGCCATAATAATGCCGTTATTACCTATTCATTCGGCTTAACAGGTACACCGAAAGGCATAGTTATTTCGCATCGCAATTTAATAGATTCAGCTCGAGTGGTTTCTCAGTATCTTGATTTAAACGAATCGGATGTTATTTCTGGACTACTCATTTTCAACTTAGATTACGGCTTGAATCAAATATTTTGCGCGTTGCTAAATAAGGCCACACTAGCGCTTCATCGATTTATACTGCCTGGTGATTTTTTTAACCATCTGATAAACGACAACGTTACCGTGCTACCACTCATGCCGGTCAATATTTCTCAGATGTTCGACGAAGACTTATACGTTCTACCCACCAATGAACTGTTCGACAAAGTCCGAATAATCACATCATCTGGTGGAAACGTGACCGAAACTATGATTGATGAGTGTGCTAAAACATTTAAAAATGCACAATTTTATTCAATGCACGGCTTAACAGAGGCTTTTCGTTCCACTTACCTGGCACCATCACAAATTAAGATTCGTCCGTACTCCATCGGTAAAGCTATCCCTGATGTGGAGCTTTATGTTATCAACGAAGACGGTCAGGAATGTGCACCAAGAGAGGTCGGTGAACTGATTCATCGCGGAGGTTATATTTACCGCGGATTCTGGAATGCGCCAAAAGAAACCGCCGAACGGTTTAAGTCTGTGCAAATTCTGAAAAACATCGTCGATTTAAATGGACAATTAGCCGATGAAACAGTCGTTGCCACTGGCGACTACGTTTACAAGGATGAAGAGGGCTATTTTTACTTCGTCGACCGTCGCGACGATATGATCAAAACCAGCGGATTCAGAGTTTCACCGTTTGAAGTGGAATCAGTGGTTGAGAAAAATTTACCTCAAATTCGACAATGCGCAGTATTCGGCATGGATAACCCGCATATCGAAGAAGAGATCGTTATGGTTTATTCCGCAGAAAGTGAACTATCAGAAAAAGAAATAACGTTTGAACTAAAAAAGCATCTGGCCTCCTATATGATTCCCAGCCGGATCGTCTATCGAAAATCGCTCCCATTGGTACAAAGCGATCAGAATAAAATTAACAAAGAAGAGTTAAAACGGGGTTTAGCAGGAGAATAATAAACGCTGTTGAGCCCTAACCTTTTCAGCCAACAAGTAACCAGAGAACTTGAACAGCATGAATCGACTTAATCGATTACGTGAAGCCATGCAACATGAAAACGTGGAACTTTGCGTACTTGGGCCTGGTGCACACCTGGCTTGGCTTATCGGCGTTCGCCCGCATGCCGATGAACGACCGCTACTATTCTGTTTAACGCAAAACTATGCCGGCTTTCTCATGCCATCACTCGAAGCAGAAAGTGCACGTAAACAAACAGAGCTACCATTTCATACCTGGTCGGATGCTGAAGGGCCAGAATCAGCCTTAGCTGAGTGCCTCGTGGCCGCAGGTGCAAGTCAGGCAACGAGTATTGTGCTCGACGAAACCATGCGGGCAGACTTCGCAGCTTTAATACTCGACTCTTTGCCTAATGCCGACAGGCAATTTACCGCAAGTACGGTTGGCGCATTGAGAATGCGTAAAGATGCCTCTGAATTCGACATACTCAAGCGTAATGCACTCTGTGCCGATTCAGCCATGCAAGCCGCCTGGTCAACAATGAAAGTTGGGATGAGCGAGCTCGATGTGGCGGATATCGTAAGAGAATCCTTTAAATCTCAAGGCGCTCAACCCTTATTTAATATCATCGGCACTGGCGGCAACGGTGCATATCCGCATCACCATACTGGCGAGGCTGTGTTACAACATGGCGATATCGTTGTCATGGACATCGGCGGTGGTATGAATGGCTATTCCAGCGATATAACTCGAATGGTTTGCATGGGCAATCCACCAGAGGCATACGCAAAGGTTCACTCGGTTGTCGAGTCTGCAGTGCAAGCTGCACTACACGCAGCGAAACCAGGCGTTAAAGCACACGAAGTTGATGATGCAGCACGAAAAGTTATCACTGATGCCGGGTATGGAGAATTCTTTATGCACCGGACCGGTCATGGCATGGGCGTAGAAATACATGAAACGCCATACATTACATCGTCTTCACAAACCATACTCGAAGAAGGCATGGTGTTTTCGATAGAACCCGGTATTTATCTACAAAAACAGTTCGGGCTACGTTTGGAAGATATCGTTATTTTACGAAACGATGGTCCGGAGGTGTTATCGGAGTTGCCACGCGATCTTCAAATAATCAGCTAACAACTGTCTTTGCACATCATGGACAGCACTAACAGTTTGTGAAAATAGTGACGACATAACACGGTGACAAGAAAAATGAAGGCTAGATTTCGGCTGCCAATACTGTTTTGTCTTTTTTTCCTCCTGCTACTGGCTGCATTCGCTTACGGTGTAATCGTTGGTAAAAACAGAGTCTTTCCATACCAACTCATAGCCTCAGCTAAACAATCTATTAGCCCAAGCCCATTTGAGTCGACGACGCACCGAGAAAGACGCGCCCAACTGTTTAATACAGTCGACACTAGAACAGACATTGTTTTTATCGGCGACAGTCATACTGAATTCGGATTATGGGATGGTCCATTTCCGGGTAGCAAAGTGATTAATCGCGGAATACACGAAGACACCACAGCCGATGTACTGCTCAGATTAGACCCTATTCTTGCCACTAAACCGAAACAGGCCTTCATCATGCTCGGTGTTAACGATATCATTAAGGGCATGGCAATAGATAAGATTATTGATAACTACCGCCTCATTGTGCAATCGCTTAAAAACAACAATATAGATGTTGTTATTCAATCAACAGTCCAGTGTCACGTATCATTATGCGGACGCGAGAAAATTCAATCAATTCATTCTTTGAATGAACAATTGCAGCAACTCAGCACTAATGAACAAGTGCGTTTTCTGTCGTTAGGCAATCTATCAGACAGTCAAGGTCTGGCAACATCGTTAACTTTCGATGGCATTCATCTAACGCCAGTGGGTTATCAAATCTGGCATTCAGCGTTGAATCAATACGTTTCTGAATGAGGAGGTAATGTTATCGTTACTTGAAGCAGCTGTCGACACAATTGGCGTTCGGTATGTATAGAGGCAAAGCCAACCCAGTAAGTAAGTAGCCACTTTTCTACGCGCTAGATAAATCAGCCACAATTCGATCAGCGAGCTGTCGAGCGGCTTCCATCGATTCTCCCATACCCAATACACCGTGCGAGCCGTGGCGCCCCACAGTAGAGAGCCCTTCTACGTCGTTCAATCCGGCATTAATCGCATCAATAGCGGCTTGAGATTCGAGCGAAAACACAGGGTGCGTACCGGGCAAACGTTCAATGTGGCTTTCAATTGCCGCTACATCACCAACCAATTCTGTTTTGTTTAGTTCTGACATTGCAAGAGTGGTGATAGCATCATCACTGAGATTCCATAGCTCGTCACCTCGATCACACCAATACTCAAGACAATAAACCGTCCGTCCATCATCGGCATTCAACCACTGGCCAAAGTCAGTAATACGGCCCACACGAAAGTGTGCAGGGTAAATCGACAACCAGTTGAAGTCACTATGACTTCCGGATTCGGCCAGTACATAAACAAGCACTGTGCTGCGTGCCTTTAACACCGATGCGGATGCTTCGATTTTTGCATTTGGCGCTAGGGTCAATCGCGCCAACAGCCCCAACGGCATAGTTGAAATTACATGATCAAATTTATATTGAGTCTCATTTGCCATCAAACCGGTGACGGTATTACTCACAACGTCCACTTGACTCACACGGGTGTTTTTATGAACACCTACCCCATTTGACACAAGCTGCTCGCCTAGCTTGTTCCATAAGGCGCTGTTACCAGATCGCGGATAGAGAAAACTCTGCTCACCATCTTTAGAATCATCGGCTGACTGGAAAAGAAATTGCGGGAAACCTGCATTGATTTGACTACAGGGCACCCCCCATAATTTTTCTGCATAGTCGCGAAGGAATCGTTCGTGCAGGGGCCTGCCATATCGGCGAACCATCCACTCTTCGGCATTAGCAGGTTCAGCCTTCCAATAATTCGACACCCGCCCCACGCCCAATCCGATAACACTTCGCACGGTATCGGCGATGCCAAGATTCCGTAGAATGCGGTATGGCGTCATCGGGTACTGAATAATGTGGTTGCCATCATAGATACCCCGACGTAACGAAATTTCCATTAATTCGCCTGCACATTCGCTCCATAAATTATTCACAAAGTCATCACTGCTTCGAAATATATGGGCGCTGAGTTCAACCTCACGCCCCCAGAGCGAAATACTTCTGGCAAGGCCTCCCAGCTCTGCACCCGCCTCAAAGACATCAACAGTAATTCCCGCCTGTGCCAAACGCGCAGCAGCGGCAAGGCCTCCAGGGCCACCACCAATCACGCCAACTCGCGGAGAAGGTTTGCCAGACACCTTCGGCTTATCGATCTTAATTTTGTTTAACATTGAGAGTGTGGGCGTTCTTCACAAGGGCTAGAAAGGATATAGCGTCGACAAGTTCTTCAGAAATAAGCTGACGCTTGTTTACAGTTATTTTCTACGTAATCGGTTTAATAAAATAATTTTAATAAGCAACAAGGGTTCGACCAGATAGCGATATGCCAAACGCTTTGGATCGGCATAGACGCGATACACTGCCTCCAAACCAATGCGACTCATCCATCTTGGGGCGGCCTTAACCTTACCCGCAAGATAATCCATACATGAGCCACACGTCAGAACCACCGCTGCATTGAGTTGGTTTCGATTCTCATTAACCCAGAATTCCTGGCTTGGAGAGCCTAAGCCGACAAGCAGTAAATCAGTGGAGTAGTCGTTGATGGTTTTAATAACTCGCTGGGTCTCTTCACAGTTTTTGGTGAAGTCAAAATAGCCATGATGTCCACTAATTTCGATACCCGGAACTCTCTCTCTGATAACGGATAAGGCTTTATCTTGAGCCTCTGCTTGTTGGCCAACATGAAAGACACGCCAACCATTGTCACGAGCCATTTCCATCAAAGGAAAGATAAATTCAACGTAGGTGACCCGGTAATTTCGCGGCAGGCGGTAGCCAGCCAATTTGTAAACAAACAGCAACACCATGCCATCGACCAATACGGTTTTTTCATTATAGCTTTGCCTGAATTCATCGGAGCTAAGGTAAACATAAACAGTGTGAAGATTGTGGTAGAAGATAGTGGAAATATTACCGGCTTCTATGTCCGTACTTACCCGGCTCAGATAATCTTTTGTTGTGCCCGGATGGGTAAAAAAACCGAGTAAATCACGGCGCTGAAGCTTAGTATGGTGTTCTCGATTCACTGCCATAATTCTGACTGCTATGTGTAAATTATTATTATCTGATGATTGCTGCTGCACATGTAGTCAACTATCCAGCACGAGTGCAAGTTAATTAACGCTACTTAATTATTAGCACATCGCTAAGCCTCTCCTAGCCTACTACAATAATTCACGTGCAGGAGTCGTTGTAGCAAACCTAGTGGCTTTCCTGCTAACTATATAAGAACTGAAACATGAAAAAATTAGCACTTATTACCGGAGGAGCCGGGTTTATCGGTTCTCATTTGGCGGAGCGATTAATTTATGAGGGCTACCATGTTGTAGCACTCGATAATTTATCTACTGGAAATCGAGACAATCTTATTCACTTGCTGAACCATCCTCAATTTGAATTGGTTATCGGCGACATCAGTGTCGAAGCAGATTTAGCACCTTTAGTAGAACAAGCAGACATTATTTTTCATTTAGCAGCAGCCGTTGGTGTGCGACTCATTGTCGATAACCCACTGGAATCCATGATGACCAATATCCGTGGAACCGAAATGGTTTTAGAACAAGCCAGGAAGTGGAACAAGCGGACAATAGTCGCGTCAACATCTGAAGTGTATGGCAAGAATGCCAAAGTACCCTACACAGAAGATGACGATCTGGTTTATGGCAACACCACCAAAACGCGTTGGAGCTACGCCTGTTCAAAGGCTATTGACGAATTTCTTGCCATAGCGCATTACAGAGAATGCGGCCTACCAGTCACAATCGTGCGCTACTTTAATACGGTAGGCGCACGACAAAGCGATCAATACGGCATGGTGCTTCCAACCTTTGTTAATCAAGCGCTCTGCGGTGAACCGATAACGGTCCATGGTGAAGGCACACAGCGAAGAACATTTACCCACATAGCGGATACAGCGGATGCAACCTATCGTCTCGCCATGAATGAAAATTCAGCAGGAGAAGTATTCAATGTTGGCGGTTCAATTGAAATTTCAATAATGGATTTGGCAAGAAAAATTATTGAAAGAACCAATTCGAGCTCCACGATTCAAAGAATTCCTTACGAAGAAGCGTTCAAGAACAACGGTTTTGAAGACATGCAACGACGAGTACCGGATTGTTCAAAACTAGACAAAAAGATAGGCTATAAACCGCGTTACTCGTTAGACAATATGATCGATAGCGTTATTGAATACTATCAACCAGTAGAGCGAAGAGCTGCATTGGCCTGATGCAGCTCTGGATTGGTTTGCTTGTCGCGTTCAGTCTGTCTATCGCAGGCTGCTGGCTAATAACAAAGTCTTCCAAGTTAAGCAATATTGGTAACGTGGCGCCGACGGAAGACCGTTGGCATCAACAAGCAACACCGGGCTTGGGTGGTATCCCAATTTATATCGCGTTTGCTTTAACTGCCATTAGTATATGCGCGTGGGTTCCTGTTGTTAGCGCGGTACTGGCATCAACGCTACTGTTGGTTGTATTGGGTACCTACGACGACATCAAATTCGTGAGCCCAAAACCCAAGCTTGCAGCACAGCTACTCTCCAGCCTTTTATTTTTTACGCTCCTTGCCCTCAACAATGAAGGCACCGACGCGATAACGTACGCTGTTGCACAACCGGTTCTCGCTATAGCAGAAGGTCACCTGCTTTCAATGGCACATGTGTTTATATGTGTTGTCTGGATAATCGGCATTATCAATGCCATAAACTTATTAGACAACATGGATGGCCTGTCTGGTGGTATTGCCTTCATTGCTTGTATAACAGTAGCTTTTTTAACCAACCATTCAATCGACGCTGGCGCGGTGAGCCTTATGTATTACATTCTCGGCGCGTCACTGGCAGGCTTCCTGGTGCTGAATCGACACCCGGCAAAACTGTTTATGGGGGATGCAGGTTCTCTCTGGATAGGATTCGTTGTTGCAACTGGTGCGATTGTCGTGGCGTCTGTTTATTTCAAAGCGTCTATGCAATCGTCCCCTAACAGCCATTCAAGCTTACCAGCCCCCTTAACCTATTCAGGCTCGCACGCAATACTGCTGTATGTTCGTGGTTGGTTGTTGGCTGTGGTGATTTGCACCGTTCCCATCTGCGACACATTAATGGTCATGATTACGCGACGTTTGCGCCAACAGCCAGTGTCTGTTGGCGGCAAAGATCACCTATCCCACCGGTTGGTTTGTATCGGTTTTAGTCAAACAACAAGCGTCGCTATACTTTACTTGGTAGCGGGCATCGCATCGTTGCTGGCCTGCCTTATATATTTTCAACCAGCAACCGTTTGGTTAGGGCCGCTTTGCGCATTCATAGCGGCAGTATCTGCAGGCATTGGCTGGCTGACTAACACGACGTCCGCACCTGCTGGTGTTGCGGTAAGAAAAAACAAAACCCAACAATATGAATAAAAGCCAAACGTCTCACGTTTTCAGCGTCGATTTAGAAGACTGGTACCAGGGCATTGAGATTGATATAGATCAATGGGATGCTTTTGTTCCCAGAATTCGTAATGGTTTGGATCCCCTGCTCGACTTATTGCAAGAGTCGAACACGAAAGCCACGTTCTTCGTTCTTGGGTATCAAGCGGAAAAAACACCCGAGCTTATCCGACAACTGTCTGATTCAGGGCACGACATTGCCAGCCACGGGTATTCCCATCGGTTTGTTTACCAACAAACACCCGACGAATTCAGAACTGAACTACGAAAAAGCAAAGTCATATTAGAGGATATTTGCGGTCAACCAATCGATGGTTACCGAGCACCCTTTTTTTCCATAACCAATGCCTCCTTGTGGGCATTGGATATACTGCTGGAAGAAGGATTCAAATACGATTCGAGTCTTTTCCCGGTAAAAAATTATCGGTATGGTGTGAAAGGTGCCCAGAGAAAGCCCGGTTGGATAACAACGCAAGATGGTAATCGTCTTTTTGAAATACCCCTTAGTACCGTTCGATTGCCAAACCCCGCCATGCGAATGGCCCGTAATATACCGATGAGTGGTGGCGGCTATTTCCGACTTTACCCATATGCATTAACTAAGCTACTGGTAAGATGCCTTGAAAAAGAAAGGCTCGGGTTAGTATTTTACATGCACCCATGGGAGTACGACCCCGACCACCCAAAAGTTGAATTTCCCAGAGCATTTCCAAAGTTCACGCACTATCTCAATTTGCACACCAGTGCTGAAAAAACGCGCAGGCTTCTGAGCGATTTTCAATTTAAAACCATAAAAAATTGCTACGCCGAGCACTACCTTTCAGCATCTAAATAAGCACAGCCTGAAATAATGCTACTCAACAAGTATTTGTTGCGTTTTATGAGCCTCGATAAAATCCCAATCGTACCTGACACCTAGCCCTGTTAGCTCAGGTACCGGCACACAACCATTAGCTGGCAGCTCGGTTGGTTGATCAGAATACCCACAGATATATACCGGTGCAATTATGTTAGGCATGTCAGGACCTACCAACGCCATTTCGTACATATGGGTGTTTCTCATGGCAGACATACAAACCCGGTGTGCCGGGCCTGCCGCATGCAATTGCAAGTCCAGCCCAACCGCTTCGCAAAAATGGGCAATCTTCATGACTCCGGTAATGCCCATATCGTATTCAGGGTCGGCATGGATCATGTCGCATCCACCGTTGAGCATAAACGATGCTTTCTGCTCCAGGCCTCTGACATGCTCGCTGATTAATAGTGGTGTGGATAATCGCTCACGCAATCGTTGATGGCCAAACGAGCTGACACTGGAATCCATGTACGGGTCTTCATACCAAAAGCAATTGATGTCGTCGCACGCGCGACCCACTGCTAACGCATCGTTCCAATTCCTTAAAGTACAGGCTGGGTCGAGCATAATTCGCCAATCGTCTCCTACCCGATTTCGCACGCCGTGTAAGTTGGTAATTTCCCGTTTTACATCACCGCTCATCCAGCCATGGATTTTAATACCATGAAATCCCGTAGCCACGCACTGCTCGGCATAGTCGGCGTAGGCCTCCGGCGTACACAACCCACCAGGAGATTCCTGACCATGATAGGTGCTGGCATATGTTGGCAAGGTATCTCGAAAACCGCCAAGCATCGACTTGACAGACGTATTGTGCATTTTAGCGACCAAATCCCAAAGCGCTATATCGAGCATACCGTGCCCCATATGATCGTAAGCCCGCGCTTCACGCTTTAACGCATCATAGATGGCTTCGCGATGTTCCGGGTTTCTACCCAGCATCGACGGCGCAAGCATCGATGCCTGCCCCAGGCTTGAAGACGTGCTGACCCAGTTCGTAACATATTCACCACTTGCACCGTCGTCTGTCGTGATTTTTACGGCAAAACGTTTCGCGTTGAATGAGCTTCCACGCACGTAAGACATATTTCCCACACCCGCAGCAGGTGTTTCAAGTCCGATGTTTGGCGTGTCGAACTCAAACTCGGTAATGCTGACTGATTTTATGCTACTCATAATGCGTCCTGAATGACAAAAGTCTCACCGTTTATCTGCGAAGTCGATTTCCGGGATTATGGTTTGCAACGATTGTCATCGCTGAAAATTTGCAAAGAAAACTCCCAATAACTCAGGTTTATCTACAGGTACAACATGCGCCACGAACTGGTCGGGGCGCACCAACACGGCTGCCCCTTGCTCGCGGCTGATGCCTCGATGTTCGAAAATATCGTATCCAGATGACAAGTTTGCACAAAAAACCTTCTCATAGTCTTTGAGTCCGTAGCGGCCCTTTGCAGGTGTTAGTAGCCGAGGCAGATGCTCAATCGCTATGTCCCGATGACTCTGCTGAAACACAACTCGCACATCAATAACTGAATCTATATCGTTATCGTCTGGTGTGTAACAAACCAACGGGCTTGCCGGGTTAGATTCCCAATAATGACAAAATTGTTCAATTGCACCGTCAGTTTTCGCGGCATCGTTTGCCGGCGCGAATAGCATAAGCCGCCATCGTCCATCGGCTTTTATCACGTGCGCCAATTCCATGGGTTTTGCATCTGCCAAGCGAATAACCGGTGCCGACTGAAATCGTTTGCCAATAGGATAACCTTCAGCCAAAGCTTGATATTCAGAGGTCGCGGTAATAATCGATGCGTCATAACACGTCTCAACACCGGCAGTGTACCGACCATGCTTTTTAAAGTAGCGTTGAAACTGTTCGGTTTCCGCTGCAGTCGTTGGTTTTGCACTGAATAGTTTGGCGAGCACACGATCAAACTCAATGAGTTCCTGCGCCTTGCTTTGTCGCTCATCTGAGTAAGTTTGCAACAGCTTACTGTGTGCTTCACCACGCAGCACGGCCGCAAGTTTCCACCCCAGATTAAACGCATCCGCCATGGATACATTCATGCCCTGACCCGCTTTCGGGCTGTGAGTATGACAAGCATCGCCTGCAATAAAAATTCGAGCGGCTCTGTTGCCCGAAGGTATATCCGAATCATCAAACTTATCGCACACTCTCTGGCCTATCTCATAGGCAGACCACCATACAATTTCTTTGAACTCAAGTTGGTACGGAGAAAATATTCGCTGCGCTTTTGCAATGAGTTGATCGGCAGTCAGCTGTCGATCAGATGCTCTTTCGTTGTCACCAAGCTGATCCATTTCAATATACAACCGCACCATGTATCCACCTTCTCGGGGGATAATCAACAGGCTACCTTGTGTATCGGTTTGAATTGCCGCTTTCAGGCGAATATCTGGAAAGTCTGTTACCACCAATGCATCCATCACCCCCCAAAGCTGGCGAGCGGCTTCGCCTTTTAACTCATAGCCAAGCGTTTGTCGTACCTTACTTCTGGCACCATCACAGCCGACGACATACTTAGCACGAATAATTTCCTCACCGCCACCAGCGAGTTCAAAGTTTGCTGTTAACGGGTGGTCGCTGCTATCGTCACGGTTCAGACTCACTAGCGTCCTGCCATAGTCAGGTGATAGGCGTCTGGCTGAGTTGTGCATAGCCTGCAAATAAAAATCATGAATTCGTGCCTGATTAAGAATGGTATGCGGCATCTCGGAAAGACCGTCTTCAACATCCTGAATTCGGTCTACTCTGGCCAGCGCTTTTTCGCTGTTTTGTCGCCAGAAAACAACCTCATTAACCCAGTAGGATTCTTTTTTTACAGCATCGGCAAAACCAAAGGCTTCGAACATTTCCATTGAGCGACAGGCCACACCATCCGCCTGACCAACCGTGAGTGGGCCAGACTTCTTTTCAATAATACGAGTGTGGATGGTTGGAAACGCCGATAGTTGTGTCGCAAGAGTTAGCCCGGCAGGACCGCAACCCACAATGAGCACATCCACCAGACTCGGATTTTCACGGCTTTTTTCAATTTCAGGTTGTACAGCTGGATCACCTGATCGAAACCCTTGCAAATGATACTGCATGGCCTGACCCCTTAATGTGTGCGCCGCACAAGCACCGTACTGTAGAGTCTGGATAGTTCGGTGTCTTCAGCTGTAAAGGCGATTCGCGACCAAACAGCTCGAAAAAACAATTCGCAACTTAATTGCGCAAACGCATGCGAGCCGGTGGTGGGATCGTCTATCGATAACATGTTTTGACGCGATGCACGCCAAACGGTTAAAAGTGATTGCACTTCCTGATTCTCAGGTGCCCGCGAACCAATAAGCGAAACGATAAGCGAATCGAAGGCATCTGCCCCCGCACCACCTTGCGTTCGCAAACCGCGCGTTGACACTGCCAACTCATGTATGCCATTGGCACCTTCATAAATAGCCGTAATTCGGGCATCTCTCCATGTTTGAGCAATATGGTACTCCTGCAGATAACCATACCCACCCAACACTTGAATGCCTAAATCTGCACATCGAATGCCCGCTTCAGAGCAAAACACTTTACACAACGGCGTCAGGAATTCGACCAGCGCGGGCTGCTCACCCCGCTCCAGTTCCACTAAAGCAATGTGGGCCATGGCGCGTGCTCCCATGGCCAGCGTTTTTTGTTCATCAAGCATACGGCGCACATCTGCATGCTCCGACAGCATAGCGCTACTACCATCTGGCTTGCGACCTTGCGCGCGTTGCGCAGCATAGTTTGACGAGATAGCATGCGCACGTGCTGCATGCGCCACTCCCTGCAACGCAACATCGAGGCGTGCATGGTTCATTAGCGTAAACATCGCCTTTAAGCCAGCTCCCTCTTCCCCCAACAGCTGAGCTGGGGCGTCATCAAAAACCATGTGGCAAGTTGGTGAGGCATGCAACCCTAGTTTTTGTTCAATACGCGTAACCCGTATAGACTCACCCGCTTCAGACTTACTGCACAAAAAAAGCGATAAGCCGTTTATTCCTTCGCGCCCACCGCTTCCATCACCTGCACTGCGCGCAAGAACAAGATGCAATATATCTTCTGATAGATTCTGGTCTCCTCCGGATATGAATATTTTCTCACCGGTTACACGCCATCTATCGCTATCTTTTGAATCGGAGCCACTTTGTTTGGCGATAGTTCGGATGCGGGCTAAATCTGAACCGGCATCCGGTTCAGTAAGGCACATGGTAGACAAAGCATCGCCCGAGGCCAGTCTTGGAATCCAGCGTTGCTGTTGCGCTTGATCGCCATAGCGCAAAAGCGTTGATATCGCACCGGGTACAAGATTACACACCATTTGCATTGAATGGTTAGCACCGGAAAAAACTTCAGACACAGCAGCTGCCACCAGCGCGTTTTGCCCCATTCCACCAAAAGATTCTGGTGCGGTTAACCCTTGCCAACCACCTTCGGCCAATTGACGATAGACATCGGCAAACCCATCTGGCATTCGCACGACGCCCGATTCCAGATTACAACCCTGAATATCACCGGACGCATTCAGCGGTGCAATTTCATGTTCGGCAAAAGCAGCGAAGTGTCTAAGAATCTGCTCACTCAGCTCAGCATCCCAATAGGGCAAACTGTGAGCGTCCGCAACGGTGTTCAGCGAAAAAAGAATATCATCGACCGGTGCAACAAAAGGCGTCATTAATCCATTAGCCCTAATAGTCGTGCTGCATTGTTTTTAGTTATGTCTTCACGAAGTGAATCTTTAATATCAATATTCTCAAAGTCACTTAACCAGCGCTCTGGCGTAATCATCGGCCAGTCAGATCCGAATAGCACCTTTTTACGCAAAATGGAATTGCAATACCGTACCAATATAGGCGGAAAATATTTAGGCGACCAGCCGGAAAGATCAATGTAAACATTGGGTTTATGTTGGGCAACCGCCAACGCTTCTTCCTGCCATGGAAAAGACGGGTGAGCCAGCACAATTTTAAGATCTGGAAAATCGACGGCCACATCGTCCATGTACATCGGGTTGGAGTATTTCAGTCGCATGCCGTTACCACCAGGCATTCCGGACCCAACACCAGTTTGGCCCGTGTGGAATAATGCAATACACCCCTCTTCCTGCAACACCTCATAGAGCGGGTATGCCATTCTGTCGTTGGCGAAAAAACCTTGCATAGTCGGGTGAAACTTAAAACCCTTCACATTGTATTCGCGTATCAATCGTCGCGCTTCACGCACGCCCATTTTACCTTTCCAGGGGTCGATCGATGCAAATTGAATAAGCACATCGGCATTCCTGGCCACCAATTCCGCCACTTCATCGTTAGAGTACCGGCGATAGCCCGTTTCTCGTTCAGCATCTACCGGGAAGATCACCGCTGCTATATTTTTTTCCCGATAATGTGCGGCAGTTTCTTCGATAGTTGGCGGGTGTTTCCAGGGAGCTTTGAAATAGCTGGCCATCGTTGATTGTAAATCATCATAGCCATCGTCTTGATGGCAACCGCACGGCTCTTCAGCGTGAGTATGAATATCAATTGCCCGTACGTTTGAAATATCGATCATCAATCCAGTACTCTTATTCATTCGATTCTGCGTTTACGTGTAGATCGGACAGAGCTTCGATCAATGCTGCTTTTTTTTTCACACTTAAGCCGGAAAACAAACGCTCTTCATGCGCCACAACCGCAGCAACGGCTTTTTTACACAGGCGTCGCCCGGCAAGCGTTGCATTCAAAGCATAAGCGCGGCGATCACCGGGAACATGGTCACGCACAATGAGCTCGCGTCTTTCCAACTCATCCACTATGACCACAAGGTTTGCACGCTCAATATCCATAGCAACGGCAAGTTGGGTTTGACTCAAATCCGGATTATCGACAATGAGGACCAGCGCCGTGTAGGTCAGCATACGCAGTTCGAAAGACTTTAAGGTTTCCGTTAAATCTGCCTGCACTACATTAAATGCACGCTTCATGTGATAGCCAACAAAGCGATCTAATGTTTCATAGTTGTAGTCAGGTTGCTCTGCCGAGGCTTTCTCATGCTTCGCTTTCATTTTAACTTTCACCGTAGCCAACGACCAGCCCGTTACCGAAAGTGCGGTGCACGCTTTTCAAGAAACGCTTTCAAACCTTCTTCTGCATCTGGCGTGGTTTGCGCAAGCGCGGCGGATAACGATTCGGTAAACAAGCCGTCGCTGGCTGACATATCATTGATACGTGCAATAGATTGAATCATCAGGTAATTTGACAGCGGTGCGTTACGAGCAATTTTACCGGCAAGTTGTTGCGCCAACGCTAAAGCCTCGCCTTCACCTACGGAATAATGAGCCAGACCAAGAGCCAGGCCTTCATCGCTATTGTATTTCCGACCGGTTAGCATCATTTCAGTCATACGATCGGGTCCTAGTAATCTGCCTATTCGCGCTGTTGCTCCGCCACCAACAAAAATCCCGCGTCGCCCTTCAGGTAATTGGAACAACGTGGATTTTTCAGCTATACGCACGTGTGTTGATGCAGCCAGTTCCAATCCGCCACCGATAACAGCCCCAAACATGGCAGACACCACTGCCAAACCACCAAACTGAATTTTATCCATCACCCCATGCCAATGGCGGGAGTGATAAAAGTTATCCTCTGCAGAGCGATGTACATGCTCGGATAAATCGAGCCCGGAACAATAATGGCCTTGCGTGCCTGTCAGAATAACCACCCTAACCTCTTTTGGTGGTGCTGTGAAGAACGCTTCCAATTCAGAGACCAATGCTTCACACAATGCATTTCGTTTCTCTGGCCGATTCATGGTGAGCGTGGCTATGTGATCAACCACATCAATATCAACGAACTGATTGCTGGACGACATGAGTAAGCCCCCTTAACGTGGCGGTAATCGCACAGCACCATCGAGCCGGATAGTGGTGCCATTTAAAAATCGGTTAACAACGATATGCTCCGCCATTTGCGCAAATTCAGTTGGGTCACCCAATCGTGCTGGGAACGGAATATCGGCCGTTATCTTATCGGTTACTTCTTCGGGCAACCCTTCCATCATGGGGGTTTTAAACAACCCCGGTGCAATAGCCACCACTCTGATACCAGCGCGTGCAAACTCGCGTGCAGCCGGTAAACACATTGAAGCAATCGCACCTTTCGATGCAGCATAAGCAGATTGCCCTAACTGGCCATCTTCATAAGCAACCGATGATGTATTGATAATGACACCACGCTCACCATCATCAAGCGGGTCGAGTTCCATCATTCGAGCCGCAGCATGCGTCATAACATGATAAGTACCGAACAAATTCACGCTTAAGGTTTTATGGAATACATCGAATGAAGGTTTGCCTTCACGGCCGACAATACGCGCAGCCATACCGACACCTGCACAGTTAACCGCCACGCGCGGCACGCCCAATGTTGACTCAATTTCTGCAAGAGCATTCCCGACAGACTTTTCATCACTCACATCGGTTCTGACAGCCATACCGCCGATTTCATCAGCAACCACTTGAGCTCGATCAAAATCGAAATCGACAATGGCCACTCGCCCACCTTTAGCAGCGAAGTGCCGAGCCGTCGCTTCTCCGAGCCCGCTTGCTCCACCCGAGACAACCGCAATGTGTTCTTCAATAATCATGATGCTTATTTACTTGGATGACATTATTGTTATAGTATATAACAATAATGTTTGTAGTCAAAATCGTCAATATCACGTTAGAAACACGCGCCAGAGTCAGCGGTGAATATGCGTGTTGCCAGCGCGAGGTGGTTAACGTTGTAAGCTTTCCGCGTTATGGATTTTCGCTCGCTATATCAGGAGAATCACATGCCTTCCGAGGTTAGCCAGGCACCCGCATTGTTCTGGGATCCAACCTTCTCTTATGAACATCGGGATGATGGAACCATCTTGATGAAGCAAGTCGACGAGTTAGCCCCGCACTTGCCAACACTGGCTGATTATCTGGACAAATGGGCAGACACAACACCTGAACAGATCTGGTTAGCCAGAAGAGAAAACGATGGTGATTGGATAACAATCACCTATCAACAAGCGCGAATCAAGGCGCACGCGTTGGGGGCTGCACTTCTGTCGCTGGGCCTCGGACCAGAACGACCACTTCTAATACTGTCTGAGAATAGTCTGGAGCATGCCTTACTCGGCATCGCATGCGCTTATGTGGGTATTCCTTATGCGCCCCTATCACCGGCATATTCGTTGTTGTCTCCAAAGGCTGCTAAAGCCAAAAACATTCTGGCTCTACTGAATCCTGGCGCCGTGTTTGCCGACGATGGCAAAAAGTTCGCTGACGCTCTTGCACATGTGGACACCGCCAATTGCAACATTATCACCGCACGCAATGCCGTAACCAACGCCGTGGAATTCAACCAATTATTAATGCATTCACCTGATGACGCCATTGCTGCGCGCAAGAGCGTAACGCCAGATCATGTGGTTAAGTATCTTTTCACATCAGGCTCAACCGGAACACCGAAGGCAGTTATTAATACCAATCGCATGATTTGCGCTATGCAAGCCATGGTTCGCGACTGCTATCGATTTCTGGAACACAAGCCTCCAGTGGTGCTCGACTGGATGCCATGGAACCACACGGCCGCCGGCAACAAAACCTTCTATATGGTGATGACCAATGGTGGCACTTACTACATAGACGACGGCCGACCGGTAGGTGGTAAGTTTGAAGAGACGGCGCGCAACTTACGTGATATTTCGTGCAGCTGGTATTTCACTGTACCTATCGGGTTCGATTTACTGGTTGATGAGCTGGAGAAAGACAGAGAGCTGGCAAGGAAATTCTATACAAACATAGACATGCTTTTCTACGCTGGTGCCGGCATGGCTCAGCACACATGGGATAGGCTGATGCAAATCGGAAAACAAGTTACCGGCAGAAACATATTGCTGGCAACAGGTTTAGGCTCTACAGAAACTGCGCCTTTTGCGTTGGCATGGACCGAACTCGAACACACAGCAGGCAATGTGGGTGTACCTTCACGCGGCCTAACCATGAAGCTGGTCCCTACCGATGGAAAACTGGAAGCACGGCTGAAAGGCCCATCTATTACGCCAGGCTATCTTAACGAGCCGACACTAAGCGCCGAGGCCTTTGACGAAGAAGGTTTCTACTGCCTCGGTGACGCCTTGCGCCCCGCCAACCCGCAAGACTACTCACGTGGTTTTTACTTCGATGGACGCTTGGCTGAGAATTTTAAGCTAGCTACAGGAACATGGGTATCGGTAGGTGCAGTTCGATCTGGACTGGTCGATGCCTTGGGTGGGCTGGTGAGCGATGTCGTTATTGTCGGCGAGAATCAAAACCAGCTGGGTGCGCTGTTACTGCTATCGACCTTGGCTACCAATATGCGCCCCGATGAATTGAATGCTGCACTACAAGAACGACTTTCCAAGGCAGCAAGCACAGCAAGTGGCTCGGCAACGCGGGTCATGCGCGCAAAAGTACTCGAACACACACCCAGTTTGGAGAAAGGCGAAGTCACCGAGAAAGGCAGCCTGAATCAGCGCGCGTTAAGAGATAACTATAAAGATATTATTCAAGCCCTGTATGAATCTGACACTGAAACATTCAGCGTGTAAATAGTCCATTGCTTAAATGGTGGACGTTAGCAGACAGATATTATTAAGACTCTGGCCAATGCGCCGATGCCATGCTTGTGGGTAATTGTTGCATGTCTTGTAAATACGGCAAACGGGCTTGCGCCTTATGCACTTGCTCTTTTCGCAATACCGCGCGTAGAAACTCAGGCTCGCTACCTGCCCTCTTCAGTTCACTGCCATCTGCATCAATAATACAACTCGACCCAAGGTATTGCGTTCCGTTTTCACTACCCGCATGGTTGGCATAGCATACAAACACACCGTTTTCGAAGGCCCGCGTGGGTATGACATTATTCGCAACCACTGCCCATTGACTGGATAACGCAGTGGGTACGAGTACGATCTCTGCGCCCCGCTGGGCTACATGGCGAACCGTTTCGGGAAACTCTGCATCGTAGCAAATTAAGGTGGCGATTTTTAATCCGTTAATTTCAAAAAATTCGATGTTATTGCCACTGACAAAATAATCGCCTTCATATCCCGGTGGCAGCACTAATTTACGGTGACCACCGAGCCGATGCCCCTCCTTTCCATAACAGCAAGCCGAGTTATAAACCTGCCCTTCAAAACGCTCTGGGTAACCAAAGTGAATGGCAATTTCATGCTGCCTGCACAGTTCGGCAATGGCTTGCGCTTGAGCACCATCGAAGGGCTCAGCCCAGTGCTGGACTTTTGCTCCGATGTTATAGCCTGATAGAAAAAGTTCGGGCAACACTATTAAGTCTGCGCCACTGATGGATTCCAGTTTCAACGCCTGTCGAAGCCAATCGACTCTTTCATCCGGGCCATCAAGTTCAGCCGGACTTTGTGCGACAACAACGTCTATAACGCTCATGACGCTTTACTCAAGACTCTGTATTGAAAATTCGGCATACAAGGCTTAGGGGGTTCAAGACTCAGGGTTCAAGACTCAGGGCTTTTAACGCTTACTTAACAGTATTTCACGCGGGTAGTTAGTAATATAATCACACCCCGTGTCGGTGACCACGATTGAGTCTCCAATTCTACCAGCAGCTTCGCCATCGATTGATATACCGCCATCAACGGCAAACGTCATTCCCGCTTGTAGCACAGTTTTATCACCGCTCTTCAATTCTGGCGCTTCCAGATAGGCAACACCAATGGACCGCCCGGTTCGATAACCCGTTTCATATCCTCGGCGTGTGTACACTTCATTCGCAGCAGCAGCAACATCTTCAGCCACCACGCCAGGCTTTATCATAGCGATAGCCGCTTGCTGAGCCTCAATTGCTGCTTCCTGAACATCGCGTGCTTTGTCAGTAACATCGCCAATATGAAACATTCGATCGAAACCCAACTTGTACTGTTTAAATTGCGCCATATTACAAAAACAAAAATAAACCGGATCAAACTTTTCATAGGTTTTTACGCTGGCGCGACGATGCACCATAGAAGAGTCTGCACCACTTTGCAGAATTTGCAGATTATGAATCATAGGCGATACAAATCGCTCCCAACCATTCACCGTAAGGAAGGACGCCGCTTTACGCGAACCCGCGTCGATCACAGCAAGGGCGGATTCATACTCTTGTCGACCTTGTTCAAGTGAATCGTGAGCGGCGGCCATCATGGCACCGGCGATGTCACCCGCCTGCTTCATTATTATTATTTCGAAGGGTGATTTAATCATGCGCATTTCACCCAGTACAGGCGAAATATCATTCAGTGGAACGCCTTTATAATTTTCATCGATAAAGTTACGCACAATGGCGGGGATTGAGTTTCTTTCAATCCACAGCGAAGCGGGTTGCTGACCCACGGCATTGGCCAAGGCCCGCCCCCATGTCCGCGAACCAGCATCTTCCCAGGTTTGCACATCTTCTACCCATGTCATGGCTCCAACCATTTCTGATTCCATTAACGGCGTGATGACCGTGGGCGCATTGGCTGCATCGACAATGAGCATGGTTGGGCGACCGAACTCAATGCCCAGATACCCCCAAAATCCCGCCAGATACGCGATGGAACTTTCGTCTGTGAAAATTGCTTTTTGAATTCCCTTTTGCTGCATCAACAACTGCAGCCGTTGAGTGCGTTTTCGTGCTTCTTCAAGCATGGTTTTGCTTTCCTTAAATCTATCGTATTAGCGCATGCACAGACTAAAACCAAAGCTGCTATTTGTCGATGCTGTTTGCGCAGCTTTGTCCGTTTTGCACACAGTGTGTTCGCAATCAATAAACCAGCCTGGCAATGCCTGCATTATCAGCTCGAGGACGCAACAACTCAGAAAACGTAGCGATAGAGAGGTAATTACAGGCATTGGCAGCCTAGTCTACCGATGAATATAACCGGTACGATGCATAAACGAAAAAACAGCCCAGCGACAGCTCAAACCACCGACGCCATCTGGCATAGGCAGATCGGATTGCATCTGCCGATAGCAGCACAGCCCATGCACCGTGGCAGATGAACGATACTAAAAACGCACCCGTTATAAACAGAGCTTTAACAGTAAGGCTTGCACCATCTACCGCACCAACCGATGAAATAGCAAGCCAGAAAGCCATGGCCTTTGGATTGGTCACCTGTAACAAATACCCAACCAAGAACTGATTCAACAGCGATCTGGAGTTTCCAACTATGGGATTTAGAACAGGAGGATGACTCGCACGTTTAAAGGCACCATACGCAAGCCACAAAAGGTACGCTGCACCTAAAATACGCAGCACCGTTAAGGCCCACGCCACCTGCGCAAGCAATAATCCGACACCTAACATTGTTAAGATATTAAAGGTCATGCTACCGAACGCAATACCTAAAGTTGCACACAACGCAGGCGTGCGCCCCTGACTGGTAGCAATACCAATTAGCAAAGCAACTGAAGGGCCGGGCGACAGTGAGCCAACCATTAATATCGCGTATGCGGCAACAATGCCGTAGAGATAAGGTATCAGTTCAAGCATGGAATCGCACACTTTTCAAGGATGCTACAAACTACCATGTCAGCCCTTTCAATTGCACCCTAAACATGCCAGTATCTAATAAAGAATACAACGTGTGATTGAGGTTCGAAACATGATAGAACGAGTCGCCATAGTAACAGGGGCAGCGCGTGGTATTGGTCTTGCCACAACGCATCAGTTGCTATCCGAAGGTGCGCATGTTGTTATGGTCGACAACGATCAGGATGAACTTGAGTCTGCGTCACGGGGTTTGAAAAACACGTTGGTGTTGCCTTGCGATATTTCGATACCAGAAGAAGTCAACGCCATGATCGCTGAAACCGAAGCACGGTTTGAACGTATCGACAGCTTGGTAAATAACGCTGGAGTAGCCGATTTTGGCCCAATTGAAGACACCAGCTTCGATACTTGGCGGCGCGTTATGGCGACCAACCTCGATGGCGTATTCTTATGCTCTCAGGCCGCAATACCAGCGCTAAAACGCAGCCAGGGCAATATTGTTAATATTGCCAGCATCTCAGGACTTCGCGCATCCACGCTGCGCACCGCGTACGGCACATCTAAGGCCGCCGTTATCCACTTAACTCAACAGCAGGCAGCTGAGCTTGGCGAATTCAACGTCAGAGCAAATTGCGTTGCACCCGGCCCGGTTCGCACCAAGCTATCTATCGCGGTGCACACACAGGACATTATCGATGCCTATCACGACGCAATCCCTCTTAACCGTTATGGCAGCGAGCAGGAAATCGCTGAAGCTATCACCTTTCTTTGTTCTGAAAAAGCCAGTTACATTACCGGCCAAGTAATTGCCGTAGACGGTGGATTTGAAAGTACGGGTGTGGGCTTGCCTTCTTTGCGGTAATCACCTGAGAGCCCGCTTGCTGTAACCCACCGGAAATGCAAACCCAAAATTATAGTACCAATTGAGTTGTACCAGTTGAGCCGTACATGCGGATAAGCGCACAGCGGCTTCAACAGTTGCTAAATTGAACTAAGCAACGCACTCCTTTGCTATCATTTTTAACAGAAATGTTTCCCGTTCAATGGAAAGACCTTTCTTGGCACTTTTGTTTATAACTTGCTCGTTGTGCGCTATAGCAACATGGATATTCACCCATAATGATTGCATACCATTGCTGACTTCGTAGGTTTCAAAGTCTGTTTCTCCCCGTTTCGCATCAATATCGCATTTATAGCAGTGAGAAATTATATGAATAATATCTGCATCGGATTTATACCATGGCCGATACTCTTCATACCGTGCAAAAGGCTCTACATTGCGTACACCAGTTGCTCCGGTTTCTTCTCGCAGCTCGCGTATCAGGCCAGCAATCTCATCCTCACCTTCATCGATACCACCGCCGGGTAAGCTATAGTCGTCGTAGTGCCGGGTATACAGTAATAGAATATCCTCACCCTTAACGATAATCCCACGGGCGGTATGGCGTTGCTTGAGCGTAAAATCACTCTCTGCGACTATATCTTGTGGTGATATGTCAGGATGGAATGCCGTTTTTACCAGTTGCATGTATTAGCTAAATCCAGTTTTATGCGCAACTAGACGTTTGCCGCAGATGGTAATCTATATCGCTCCATTGCGCTCAGGACATTCTCGCGACTACAACGTGCACCCGTTTGCAGGTACTCCATAGCACGCAATGAGGCTTCATGCGCATCCAAACTGGAACCAGCAACACAGTCATCGATAACCCGACAAAAATAGTCAGATTGGTGTCCGTCCACGAAAGTATAATGAACACAGACATCAGTTAGCCCACCACATAAAATAAGAGTGTCTACTTTTAAGCCGCGCAATAATATTTCAAAATCAGTCCCGAAAAAAGCAGAGTAACGCCGCTTCTTAATAAGATAGTCATTGGGACGAAAACCCATTTCTTCAACCGCTATAGCCGTTCCGGGTGACGTTTCAATACAATGAACGTCTTCATCGCCATCAAGTTCACGTCCAAAATCAATTAAATCAGGTCGATGGACTTCCTGAATAAAAATAACCGGAATCGCTTTTTCCCGAGCCTTATCAATAACCGCGCGTGCATTTAACATCCGCGCTGGATAGTCGGGCATCGTTGGAATCGCTTCATCTGTTCTGTCGTAGAACGTTTCCGCTTGAATATCG
Organism: uncultured Granulosicoccaceae bacterium; assembly: GCA_937922945.1. Taxonomy (GTDB): domain Bacteria; phylum Pseudomonadota; class Gammaproteobacteria; order Granulosicoccales; family Granulosicoccaceae; genus Granulosicoccus. Next base: position 16,045 of record CAKZUP010000084.1, on the reverse strand, counting down.
ATAACAATAAGAGCGGGACGCCCTTCTATTAGATTTCGTTTTTTCTTTAACATGTGGGCTACAGGAATTTATCTTAGGCGACTTCAGGAGCAAGGGTCAGATTAGCCACCAAGTGGCCGAGTGTAAATAGGTTTATTTTTTTTGTGGACAGAATCCTACGTGCCAATTAAGACTCTACCTCTCGGAGAAAGCCAAACGCAAACCTAAAACACCAAATGTTCCTGCAAACAAACGCCGAATCCATTGCAAAACCGTTGGACGGGAAATAACGTAGTCTCTTGTAATTGCGGCGAACGCGCCATAGATGACGAAAACAATAAACGTCATCAGCATAAACACACCTGCCAGAATCAGCAGTGATGCTGCAGTATTGGTTGCACTTGCGGGCACAAATTGCGGTAGAAAAGCGAGAAAGAACAACGATAGCTTCGGATTGAGTATGTTAAGCAGGGTGCCGTTAATCGCTATACGCCAATACCCTTCCGTATTGCTTTTTTCCGTTACTGACATAGCGCCAGTGTCACGAACAATACTCCACGCCATGTAGAACAGATATAAAACGCCCATTACTTTTACCACTTGAAACAACACGGCACTGGTATGAAGAACTGCAGCAAGCCCTACAACACTGGCCAACGCCGCTGGCACAATGCCAAACGTACAGCCCAAAGCAGCAGCCACACTGGCTTTGAAGCCTCGGCCCAACCCTATGGCCAGCGTATAAATAACACCAGTACCGGGCAGCAACACCACAACAAAAGATGTTAATAAAAATTCGATTGACATGGCATTGCCTCCATCTAACTTGACGTCCAGGAAAACACAACGTTAAAGAAACCAAACATTAAGAATTACTATTTCGCCCTACTACTATTCAACTCACTACTAACTGTTAAGCCAGGCTGATTTAATCAGACTTTTAACCGATTTGTTGAGGTCGACAGGGCCTGAGAGGATGATAACCGATGTAAGGCGATCCGACCAGTTATCGCTTGACTTGGACGCCTCAAGGTCATGTTTAACCGGGTCAACGGCCAAGCCCAAGCGAACCTTTTGCCGAACCGGCCTCGCGGCAGCAAATTGATAGTTTCTTGAAAATCCCGCGAAACTTTTTCTGGGGCCAACAATGACATCATTCCCCAAAGACTTGGCATATAGCTCAATACAATCGTAAATTGCACGTAATTCTGGTTTCTTCCACAATTCGTTTAGCAGCGCTTCAGGGTTATTCCAACCCAGACCTGTATCGAATGCTGCGGCCAGTATGGTAGAAGCTCTGTTGCTACCGAGCCCATGTTGATCCTTAAACCACTTTAACCGTTTATTGTGTGAGGCTTCAGGGCATTGACGAGCAATCACCACCCAGTCCTCTATGGTTTTCCCAGTATCCTCTTCAATACCCTGCCTGATTTTTGCGAACCAATTAGCCTGTTTTGAAGTGACAACTTTGTTATTTGCCATCGTGTTTACTCCAACCGTACACATCGTGCGAAAACATCAAATGGGTGTTAACCATACTCACGATGGTTTTTATATCATTTCATTCGGTTTTAGCCAAAATAATTACATTGCGCTAGTATGCCAGGTAAAGACGTTCCGAGCTCACTACCATTGTTGCGAAAATAGATGGACAATTACAGCAATCCTATTGAATACATAAAACGCACAGAGCGCTACTATCAGGCGTTGGGTTATGGCAATCCGTACCAATGGGCCTGTTTTGAAACTGTGCCGTTTACCCTTCCTTCAAAGCCACTGAGTCAGTGCACTGTGGGCATAGTCAGCACTGCCGCGCCGTATCAACCTGATAAGGGAGACCAGGGTCCAGGAGCAGAATATAACGCTGCAGCGAAATTTTTTAGTGCTTATCGATTACCAGTCAATCCTAGTCCCGATTTGCGCATTTCTCACGTTGCAATCGACAGAGACCACACCACAGCCAATGATCAGCGTAGCTATTTACCGATTGACGCCTTAACTGTTGCACACCAACAGCATCGTATAGGCGGTGTGGCAGAACATATCTACGGGCTACCCACAAACCGATCTCAGTCGCATACGCTTGATGTTGATTGCGCAGCACTGCTGCAGATGGTTCAAGCAGATGAGCTTGATGCGGTTGTGCTAGTCCCTAACTGCCCGGTTTGTCATCAATCCGTCTCTTTAGCAGCACGAACACTTGAGGACGCAGGAATTCTAACCGTTGTACTCGGGTGTGCAAAAGATATTGTCGAGCATGTTGGCGTGCCACGATTCCTGTTCAGTGACTTCCCGTTAGGTAACGCCGCCGGAATTCCCAACAATACAGATAGCCAACGAGGGATAATGTTCGCCGCGCTGAATTTGCTCGAAACAGCAACGTCGGCTCGCACCACTTTGCAGTCGCCGTATCAGTGGCCAGGCGACCCTCGGTGGAAATCAGACTATGCCAATCCAGATAAACTGACCGATGAAGAAATACGCGCTAAGCGTGCGGCATTCGACTCGGCCAAGCGTATAGCGAAAGCCAATCGCGAAACCTGAGCACTGAAAACTCTAACTCAAACTCAAAACAAAGCCATCCCACACCTAACGAAAATGCTTTTCATACCGATCAACGTTATCAGGTATATCTGCCCAGTCCTGAGCGGAACTTGTGTACACGTATTTGCGTTCAACCTTATCTGAACTTAACCAAGTCTGATCATCAAACGTTCCGGCTGCTAGCGTTCGGATGCCGGGAACTGCCTCAAGCGTAAAGCCAATATTTGATCCGCAATGGCTGCAAAAGTGCTGGTCCAACCACCGGCCGGATTCATCTGAAATGTGACGATAGCGTGTAACCGCATCATCGTTGATTTGAACATGGCTCTTGTCAAAAACCACCTCTACGCCAAAGCCGGAACCGGTGCGTCGTTGGCACCATTTGCAGTGACAAATGGTAATTCGCTTGGGCTGTGCAATAACCGTATAGGAGACAGCGCCACAAACACATTGTCCTTGTTTTCGTATCGACATAATCTGAACAGTTCCTTAAACAGATAACACAACACTAATTCTCAACTGCACACATCAACGTGGGCACCGCTTACGATCGTTTCGCTAGTAACTACACACCAGAAATACAAGCCTGGAACTGCCACTGTTCACTTGATCTTTGCAACGACGCTAAAAATATGCCAGTGGTGAGGCTCACCGGTTGCTGTCTCGCCATCACGCTCATGCTCTACGAATTGAACTATGTCAAAATTCCGCAACGCAGTTCGAACCTCGTCTTTATTGAACACCAACACATCACCCCAGTATTGTTGTGCATTGAATTCAGAACCTGCCATGGTGTCTCTTTCACCAACAAACGAGCCATAAAAAACACCCTTAGTGCCAAGTGATATTTGAAGTTTTTCTATGAATTCATCAAACTCATCAGCCGGGCAAAAAAACAAGCTTGCATCCGCAATAACCAATGATGACTTTGGATAGTTGAAGGTGCCAAAACTGTCTACGCTTAAAAAGACGTTGGCATCATTCGCGAAGCGTTCAGCACATAACGAGATCGCCTGCTCATCGATATCATACGCATGCACCGAGTATCCGCACGATCGCAAATGAGCTATGTTCGAACCTGCGCCACAGCCACAATCAATTGCTACACCGGTGCTTGGTGCAAAATCGAGAGCACTCTGAAATTCCGGGCGAATGTCGGCATGCTTTGAACTCTGGTAATAAGCTAATACCGCATCTGATATCATAACTGAAATTATTTTTCACAACACACTGTGTTTAACATGAGTAAGCACTAAATGTTGGCTTAAATGGCTTAATCTGTATTCTGCCCGATTCGCCACAAAACACCCGATGGATCAGCTAAACAAAAGTCCCGCATTTTCCACGGTTGATCTTCCATGGGAAAAAGTTTTACGCCATAATTTTCAACCAGATTGGCTTGATTAATCTTATCCCACCAGGCATCAACATCTTTAACCAACAAATGCATCATGAAGTTTTCGGCAAAACCCTCGGCGCAGTAGTCCTGAAGCAGGAAACTACTCTTTTCAACATGAAAGTATGCGACCCCACCGCCCTCCGAGGCCATCGTAAAACCCATATCTTTATAAAACTGTTTAGACGTTTTAAAGTCTTTGGAAGGGACAAAGGCCTTTATCTCGGTAACATTTAATTCTGACATAGCATTAAATTCCTCACCGACTCAGTTCCGCAATTTGATCTTCTGTTAGCAATCGAGGATTCAAACCACGAGTCATTAAATGCAACTTGGCCGTTTCTTCCAGTTCTTCAGTCGCATAAACTGCTGCTTCCAAGGTCTTACCAGCCATTACTGGCCCGTGATTAGCCAACAAAACGGACGTGTATTTACCGGCTAACCCTCTTATGGCATCACCAACCAAAGGATCACCAGGGCGATGATACGGAACCAAAGCTGTTTTACCCACACGCATAACATAGTAGGCGGTTAACGGTGGTATGGCATTTTCGGTTGGAGTATCAGGCAACATGGATACAGCAACCGAATGCGTGGAATGAAGATGCACAATGGCACCACATTCTGGCACAGTGTCATACATTGCCGTATGCAATGGCACTTCTTTCGTAGGCGCATCACCACTAATATGATTTCCCTGTGCGTCCAGAACACTCATTCTGTCAGGGTCGAGTACGCCTAAACAGGCATTGGTGGGCGATACCAGCCAACCACCGCCCGGCAGGCGCACACTGATATTGCCACTACTCCCCATGGTTAACCCGCGATTGAATAACGACTCACCAAAACGGCATATGGAATCGCGCAGATCAGATTCGCGCGGCATCAGATTTGACATAGTTCTATCAGTTCCCCAGCAAGGGCAGTTTTTTCAGTTTGTGGTATTGCATCGCCATGGATAGACAATGCTCCAACGCTTCTTCAGGAATAGGATCGTTTAAGCCAAAAGACAATGCCCTGTTACCATCGTAGGTAAACTCATCTTTATATATCTCCCGAAACGTTTCAACCAGTATGGAATTACAATTAAAAAACAACGAGAATTGGTCCGGGTGTTTCTCAGTCCACTTCATGCGCACGGTACTACCACCTTCCGCAAGATAGCTTGGTTCACCCCATTTTAATGTCTCTGTCGTGTTATCCAAGCCCGATATCGCGTTTGCCGCATTCACCACTAAACCGCGTACTTGTTTAAACACTTTTTTTGCTTGCGGCGGATAGTGCTCGACTACTTCAGCAATTTGCTCAGACATTTTTTTGTGCATTTGAACGTCCTTTGTTAAAAGCCGGCTATGGTCATTGCTTAAGTGTGTTTTACATTGATAGCGTCAATCGATCTCTTTAATCAATCTCTTTAATCAACCTTTTCAATCAATCTCTTTATTCAATCTATTTATCCAATCTCTTTACCCAAGATCAGCAAGTTCGGCGATGATGTCTAGCCGATGCTCATCCCTTTCCGGGCTGGGCTTTGGCATCCAAGGCAGCCCAGTGGAAAAACGCGGGGCACCGGCCGATTGTAACACCCCCTCTTTCTCCAACCAAACGCCACGGCTTCGCATGGCCGAGTCATTAAGCGCTTCTTCAGGGCTGTACACAGGAGCAACGCAGGCATCTGAACCCTCGAATATCAACTGCCATTCGTCGCGTGTTTTTTCACTGAATATGGCTTGCAGTTGAGCGGTTTGCTCACTCCATAATGTTTGGTCAAACTGTTCGGTAAACACCGATGAGTCGGTTAGATTTAATTTTTCAATGAACACCCGATAAAAACGAGGCTCAAGACATTGCACACTCAAATACCGATTATCTTTGGTTCTGTAACATCGACTGAAATGTGGCCCATCGAGTACACCGTGCCCGCGCTGGCTACTCATCGCATTACCTTGTTGTAGCGTCATCAGTAAATTCATCATGTGCGCCGAACCATCCACTATAGCGGCATCGACAACCGTACCTTGTTGCGTTTGCCGCGCATTTAGAATGCCACTTAATAGACCAATAACCAAATATAAAGCACCCCCACCAACATCACCCACCAATGTCGGCGGTGGAAACGGCTCCACACCAGCGGGCGATGCATGCCACGCAGCGCCTGATACACCAACGTAGTTCAAGTCGTGTCCGGCAGTTGCGCTACGAACGCCTTCTTGCCCCCAACCCGTCATGCGCCCAAAGACTAACCGTGGATTTATGTCAAGGCAAACGTCTGGCCCCAAGCCCAGACGCTCCATCACACCGGGACGAAAACCTTCAATAAGGGCGTCTGCGGTTCCTATCAGTGTTTTTAAGGTATCAAGATCGTTTGGATCCTTCAAATCCAACGCAATTGAGCGCTTACCCCTATCGAGTATGGGCTGCTCGGGAATACCGGGTGTTGCAGCAGCTACCGGGCGATGAACAACAATAACATCAGCGCCTAAATCGGCCAGCAGCATAGAGGCAAACGGTGCAGGACCAAGCCCCTCCAATTCGATTATTCGTACACCTTCGAGCATAACTCTGCCACAGCTTTGGTAGGATAGGCACCATGGTAAATGAAACTACATCGTTGTTGGCTAATGACTACTTCCAGCTAAATTATAAAACCGCCCTTATTACTGGCGCGTCGTCTGGAATTGGTGAACATTTTGCGCGTTGTCTGGCGGCGGCTGGTTGCAATGTGGTGTTAGCAGCCAGGCGCGTTGACAAACTCAATGCGTTGGCAGAGGAAATTCGAGCAGGTGGCAGAGATGCACTGGTGCTGGAAATGGATGTACACAATCGCACCACCAGCAAAGCGGCGCTGCAATACATGCGCGACACCGTAGGCGCCGTTGATATTCTGGTGAACAATGCCGGTATTGCACGCGCCGCACGTTTTCTCGATGCGGATCATAACGATACCGATGCGGTTATAGGCGTTAACCAAACAGGCGTCTGGCATGTATCGCAAACGGTTTGCCGGCAAATGATCGATGCAGAAAAGGCGGGCACGGTGATCAACATCGCTTCTATATTAGGCTTGGATGTTTTGCCGGGAGTGGGCAGTTACGCTGTGAGCAAAGCAGCAGTTGTTCAAATGACCAAAGTAATGGCACTGGAATTAGCGCGTTACAACATTCGTGTTAACGCCATCGCACCCGGCTATTTCGATACCGAGATAAACGAAGGCTTTCTCACCAGCGATGCAGGTAAAAAAATTATTAAACGCAATCCATCCAGACGCGTTGGTGTACTGGAAGAGTTAACTGGCTTACTGCTGTTACTCGCTTCAAGCAAAAGTGCTTACATGACCGGAACAGTCATACCGGTTGATGGTGGCCATCTTGTTGCAGGCTTAGGCTAAACGCAACCCGCTTTCATAGACAAGGAACCCCTGTATGGACTTTACGCTCAGCGATGAACATGAACAGTTGCGTTTGCGTGTGCGCGAATTTATTGAAAAGAACGTGCTGCCGCTGGAAGCGTCGCCTGCAAACTATGACGAGCACGAGAACATCAAGCTCGATGTGTTAGAGCAGGTGCGTAGCAAGGCAAAAGCCGCTGGTTTATGGGCACCGCAGTGCCGCAAAGATCGAGGTGGACTCGAGTTACCACTTACAGCATGTGCCGCTTTTTATGAAGAAGCCAATCGCTCCCTCTTTGGCCCGGTGTGCCTGAACTGCGCAGCGCCGGACGATGGCAATATGCGAGTACTGGAACAAATTGGTACCGAACAACAGAAAACACAATGGTTGCAACCGATCATAGATGGCGAAGTTGCTTCTGCGTTTGCCATGACAGAGCCTCACCCCGGTGGTGGTTCCGACCCAAGCATGATTCAAACGTCTGCAACGCTTGTCGATGGGGTATGGAAAATACATGGACGCAAATGGTTTATAACCGGTGCCGAACACGCCTCACATTTTATTCTGATGGCCCGAACTTCTAATGACGCGCGCAAAGGTTTAACCGCCTTTCTGTTTCATCGAGATCAACCCGGCTGGCACATAGAAAGACGCATACCCATCATGGGACCTGAAGAACACGGAGGGCATTGCGAGCTAGTATTCGATGGCCTGGAAATTAAAGATGAAAACCGGCTATTAAACGTGGGCGATGGTTTAAAAGTCACTCAAATGCGGTTGGGGCCTGCGCGCTTAACGCATTGCATGCGCTGGCTGGGTCTGTCGAAACGTTGCATGGAAATAGCCAATGCATACATCACAGAGCGCGAAGGCTTCGGTGTCAAGCTTGTTGAGCGGGAATCTGTACAACTGAAATTGGGTGAAGTTGCGCACGATATTCAAGTTGGACGTTTACTGGTCATGCATGCGGCCTGGATGCTCGATGCCGGAGACTACGCCCGAAAAGAAGTGTCTTCAGCAAAGATCCATGTCGCCAATACACTGCACAAAGCAGCCGATACAGGCGTTCAATTGTGTGGCGCTAAAGGCTACTCAAAAGATACCCAGCTGGAATGGATTTACCGATATGCCCGACAGGCTCGCCTGGTCGATGGCGCAGATGAAGTGCACAAAATGGTTTTGGCAAAACTCTATAACCAGGCCGGTGATGAATTCTGGCAATGGGGTGTCTAGAAACCCGAAATTGCTTAGGTAATATCAGCTAGCCGAGGTAAATCTGCGCCTCGCCGGGTGCACGTTACCGCAGCCGCCTTAATCGCGAAAGCAAGACTGGCTGCCAAGTCGACCCTGCCTTCTATACTGGCACCGGTGCCAACGTGCTTATTATCGGCTAACCAATGCAGAACGGCCGCCTGAAACGTATCGCCTGCCCCGACAGTATCAACAACATCGACTTTAATACCTTCGGCAACCACTTGCGAGCCATCACTGTCGAATGCACTCGCACCGTCAGGGCCGCGAGTGATGTATACAAGCTCTGCACCGTGAGAAAAACAATCGGCGACAAAGTTATCTTCTTTGCCTTTGCCGTACAGCGCAGCTATATCTTCATCGCTGGCTTTAATCAGATTAGCGGTGGCAGCAAACGCATTGAATGATGATCGCCAGACACTTTCATCAGGCTCAATCGATAACCGTAAATTGGGATCGTAGCTAATAAGACGGTGTGTTGTTTCGCGCGCGGCCAACGCCTTTAATGCGCTCACCACAGGCTCGACTGCCGTTGAATAAGAACCGAAATGCAAAACCCGGATATCGTCAGGTAAAGCCGCAGGCAAATCATCGACACGCAAGCTGACATCGGCCGACTCGTTGAGATAAAACACGTAATTAGCCGCACCGTCATCACCGGTTTCCACCATGGCCAACGACGTATTCAAGTTGGTGCCGAGGCTTAATGATCGGTCTACGCCGTTATTGTCGAGAAATTGCGCAATTCGTTTGCCAAATAAATCACTGGAAAGATTAGTGAAATAGCGGCTGTGATGCTCAAAGCGTGACAAGCCCAGCGCCACATTCATTGGCGAGCCACCGACAACGCCCTCAATAGATACTCGCGTGTTATCGGCGCCTGCATCGCTACTGGGTGCGACCGCACCCACGAACATATCGAACAGGGAATCTCCACAGCTTAGAAACATGCGTTTTCTCCGAATTCAGGGGCAATTAAGGTTGCCGAGAATTGTAACCCTACACGCCAGCACAATACCTGCACAAAGGCGCTTAATTTCTGTACTTTTCGATCAAATTTACAATCCGTTCTGCCTATTAGCGTATTGGTAACAGCAACAATTGACGGTATGATATCCATCAATGCCCTCGCATCAGCCAACCACGAATCCGGAACAACGAAATATGGAAAAGCGCCCTGCTATTCAAAAACGTCAACTTGGCAATACCTCACTGCAATTGAGCGAATTCGGGCTCGGCTGCGCGGCAATGGCAGGTAATCACCGAACAGTTAAAAACCACGACATCAGGCATGCCCTCACGTCCGGCCTTAGCGCAGGTATCGAGTTTGTTGACACGGCCCCGTTTTACGGATTCGGTCGCAGCGAACATTTCGTTGGCGCCGCTATTCGCAACAAGAAAGGCATTGTGTTGTCGACCAAAGCTGGCCGGGTATTGAAAAAGGAACCTATTCCCAAAGACCTCATGGCGGACTGGCCGGGCAGCTTTCCGTTCAACCCTGTGTATGACTATACCTATGATGGCGTTATGCGCTCATACGAAGACAGCCTTCAGCGTTTAGGGGTGGATAAAATTAATGTACTTCTGCTGCACGATATCGGTGAAATGCAGCATGGGGCAGAACTAAACAAGAAGCTGTTTGCCGATGCCATGTCTGGCGGCTACAAAGCACTCGATGAATTACGCTCATCGGGAGAAATCGAAGGCATTGGCCTGGGCGTCAACGAAAGCGAAGTGTGCATTGCCGCCATGGAACATGGTCAATGGGATGCGTTTCTATTGGCGGGCCGTTACACGTTATTGGAACAAAACCCATTGCACGATTTGTTACCTGCTTGCGAGAAAGCCGGTACTGGCATCATATTAGGAGGGCCATACAATTCCGGCATTCTGGCAGGTGGCGATACATGGAACTACGCAAAAGCACCTAAAGAGGTCGTGACCAAGGTGCAGGCCATAATAAAGGTGTGTGAGTCGCATGGCGTACCACTGCAGTCCGCTGCCTTACAATTTCCGCTAGGTCATTCCATTGTCGCAAGCGTTATACCCGGCCCCCGCTCAGAGGCCGAGATGGAACAGAATCTGGCATGGTTCCATACCGACATTCCAGCTTCGCTATGGAGCGATTTGAAAAACGAAAAACTATTGGACGAACATGCCCCACTACCGACTTGATCTGGTTGCGGAATAAAGTCTGTTTCGCGGCAACACCCGTAACGTTACATGCATACGCGCAAACAGTTTACACATCGCCACAATTGATACAGCGCATGCTCGTACTGCAGCAGCAACAGACATGCGTTTTTCAAGTATAGTTGGCGTCGATAAGAAACACTGCTCGTCTTTTCCATGCTCACCAAACAGTTCGGCGCGCTGCACATGCTCATTCTTGCAGCTATTTTAAGTGCAACTATCTTGGTTGGCCTCGGGGTTATTTACTTTCTCGATCGGGCCACAATATCCAGCACTTTAAGCAAAAAAGATCTACAACGCTTGAACCGGACAGAACCTGTACCAAACAGGTTTGCAGTAGATAGCTCTCAATCCAATTCAACACCAACCCTAGGTGCTGCAGCAAACCCAAGTGCAGCAAACCCAAGTGCTGAAAACCCAAGTGCAGCAAACCCAGAGGCCGCAAACCCAGGTGCTGAAAACACGGGTGCTGCAAAAAACGCAACCGACCAGCTCAACAACCAGACGCTCCCCAATGAGAGTGCTGCCCAGACCGAGCGCGACATCAATACGCCAGACTCTAACGAAGAAATTCGTGCTGCCGTGCAAAGAGCGTTAGAAAAAATTCAGGAAAATGCGCAAACGCGATTGAACACTGACAACTGAACACTGACAACTGAACATCGACAACTGAACACCGACAACACAACTGCCATTCAGTAATTCGTAGAACCGGCGCCTACAGGCCAATTCGTGCGACTACTCGCCTTCGGCTATCCAATCGAACATTCTCTCAGCCGAATCGGCAAAATCATATTTTGGCTGCCAACCCCAATCTTCTCGGGCGCTTTTATCAATCACGACATTGGGCCAGTTGTCGAACAAGCTTTGCACTGTGTTGTTCACATCGAAGCTATATTGAAAATCAGGGTAGCGCTTTAGAATTTCATCGATAACCATCTGCGTTGTAAGATGATAAGCATGTAGATTATAAGCGTGGTTTGTTAGCTGCTGTTTCGGCGCAGACGTATAGTCAATAATACTACTGATAACATCTTCAAGGAATATGGTAGACATGCCCGCTTGCGCGTTTACCGGAAACACAAACGATTCACCGTTCATTGCAGCCCGGAATGCATGAGATGGAAACGCCGTCACGGCGGTGGTAGGCGCAAACGGCGATATCACTAACGGGAAGCGCAGAACACGAAAATCCAGCCCGTGAGTTTGTTTGAAAAACACGCCTAACCGTTCAACGGCGACCTTGGTTGCACCGTAAATATTCTCCGGCCACTGCTCAGCAGATTCTGGCAGCGGGTCCTCTACTTTGCCTCCATATGACGCGTTGGTACTGGCAAAGAAAAAACGATTCACTTTATGCTCCAACGAAAGCTGCAACAACTGGAATGACCCCGTTGCATTAATATCCCAGGCAGCTTGATGATCAGCAGCAGAGCTACCGGATAACAATGACGCCAAATGATAAATGGTGTCGGGCTGATAATCCTGAAGTAGCCCCGCTAGTGTCTGGGAATTACGCATATCGCCAATAACAATGGTTTCGTTTGGGTGCGTATTCGCAGGCTCAGTTCCGGGTATATCGAACTTAATGACCTGTACACCACGTTCAAGCAACTGATCGCCGACCAAACGTCCCAGATTTCCGTTTCCACCTGTTAGTAAAGCCGTTTTAATATCACTTGTCATATTGTTTCTCTGTATGGAAGCTGTATCACTGGCGATTGAATGAGGCCTGACAGCCGATTAACGTTTCTGCTCAGATTACCCTATTGCACACAGACACTGCCAACAAATCGGGCGCTCTTGATGCTGATCTTGCCTTATACTCAGTTTACGCGTTAATCCATGGAATTTCCGGTGGCCTGAATGGTAGAACAATGCATTATCGTAGGCGGAAGCCATGCAGGAGCACAAGTCGCCATTTCGCTGCGACAAGAAGGCTGGGACGGCAATATTCTGATTATCAGCGATGAACCCTGCCTTCCGTACCACCGCCCACCATTGTCCAAAGGCTTCGTTTCAGGTGATAAAACACTCAATGACATCTTACTGCGGCCTGCCGACTACTACCAGACGCGCAATATCGAATTTCTACACAATGTCACCGTCTTGGACATTGATCGACCCAACAAGCAGCTTGTTTGTAGTGATGGCGAAACGCGGCGCTATAGCAAGCTTGCACTGACCACAGGTGCACAAGTCCGTAAGCTTGACCTTCCCGGCGCAGAGCTTGCCGGTGTGCACTACCTGCGAAACGCACAGGATGCGCAAGCGATTCGCAGAACCGCTGTTAATGCTGAGTCGGCGGTTATTGTCGGCGGCGGTTACATTGGTTTAGAGCTGGCGGCATCATTCCGAAAAGCCGGCATGCACGTAACCGTGCTGGAGATGTCACAACGCATTCTTGCCCGAGTTGCTGCCAGTGAACTGGCAGAATTCTACACGCGCGTGCACGAAGAGGAAGGCGTTAAAATCGTCACCGGGACAAGCGCTGCGTCCTTCATAGGTTCGCATCATGTGGACAATAACGTCGATACACAACCCAGCGCTACCGATTCTTCCAAGGTCGTAGGCGTTCTCGGAACCGATGGTAAAGACTATGCTGCAGATATTGTGATTATAGGTGTAGGTGTCATTCCCAACACTGATATTGCAGCAAAAGCAGGGCTCCAAGTCAACAATGGTATTGTAGTAAATGAATACGCACAAACTTCCGATGCAGATATTGTGGCGGCCGGTGATTGCACTTTCCATCCAAACGCGCTGCTCGGTAGAAGCCTGCGGCTTGAATCGGTTCCCAATGCGACCGAGCAAGCGAAAAGTGCAGCGGCCAGCCTGTGTAACAAACAGAAATTGTATGCATCCCTTCCCTGGTTTTGGTCAGACCAATTCGACTTAAAACTGCAGATAGCTGGTGTGAATCACGGTTACGATCGTGTGGTTGTTCGTGGCGATGCGCAAACCACAAGAAGTATTGCCGTGTTCTATTTGAAGCAAAACAACGTTATTGCGGTTGATTGTGTTAACCGTGCACCCGAATTTGCGGTTATAAAAAAAGCCTTATCAAAAAATCTAAAATTACGCGTTGAAGAGCTTGCCAATGAGTCAATAAAACCCAAAGAGCTTATTATAGAGTCTGATGTGTAAGAGCAAGTGACCTTGCATTCCAGACCCTATACTGTACCCCGCTCATTGCACCCACTGATTGCTACCCGCTCATTGCAGCCCGTAACATTAAAAGCACGCAGGCAATAATATAGAGCACAGCAATATAGGGCCAATTCTGCATGGCACCGCGCAATGCATTAATACCGAATCTGCCCTGCATAACCATATTGGTGCCCGACAACGGACTCACACACGTACCTAAACTCCAGCCAAACATGTATGTCAGCCCAAGCAATACAGGGTCGGGGTCGACAACCGCCAGTATGGGCGTAATCGATGCGATGGGAATCACTGGATGAATACCGATAGCCGCACCCAACAATAAGGCCGCTAGCAATAAACACGCAGTCATACCCGTTAATGCATCTATAGGTGAATTGATTGTCCCAACTTGCACCATCGCTTGCAATCCAAACGCAAGTACACCCGCTGATAAAAACAATTGCAGCTCACCGACCATGTTGGGCAAATCATTGCTTACGTAAATACGCAGCTGCTTACCGGTATCGCTGGCGCCCAGCCTTTTTAAGAGCACGACAATTGTTAACGCTATTGACGATAAAGCGATAACACTGAGAATTTGCACGTCGGGGAACAATTGATTACTAAGAAACACCATTAACGCAAGTGACATTGGAACAAAAAAACTCTCCAGCTTAATCGGATACCCATGGAATGCATCAACTGTAGCTGGTGTAAAAAAGATTCCGGAAAACCAAAGCACGAGCACAAACATCACGGTCAACGGTAATCCATACGCCATGATCATGTGCAAATGCTGCTCACCAACAGCTGTTAACACCAGTGCTGTGCCTGCAAAAAAAGGTGACCAGGCTGCACAGGCTGAAAACGATCGAACCACGGTTCCAGCGGAAAAGTAATCCAACGGTCGGTTTAAGCTGAGTCTATCGGCAACAACAATTGGGGCAGATATATTGATGAACGAGCCGAAAAAAGTCACACTGATAATGGTATGCAGGAAGGCCTTCCTACCTACGGGTAGCTTTTGTTTTGCTGAGGTCGCTGTAGTTACAATAGATTTCAACAGACCAACCGAGAACAGCATGCCTAATAAGCCCGTGTTTTGCGAGAGCATGGCAGACCACTGAACGCTCGCACCCTTGCCAAAAGCAAGCGCCAACACAACAAGCCCCGCCCCAACCAGTGTGACCAGTTGAATGCGTTGCACCCTTTTCGTATCAGGTAATAAAAGTAACGACGCTATAGCCGCAAAAATGCCACTGGGCCAGATGTCTTTATAGGATACATCGGAGACGAACAAACCAGCGTACAAGGTCGAGAGCAGCATAAGCGCAAGTAAAACACCCGCGATGGTACGTCGTTTAGATTCGGGTACTGCGATCACGGCCATGCACCCAACCTGGGCGATTGAGGATGAACAAAGTTAAGATCAGGAAAAATTCGGCTTACGTTTCTCAACAAACGCCCGCATACCTTCTTGTTGATCAACAGTACCAAACAGAGAATAAAATGCACGACGCTCCATTCGAACGCCTTGTTCAAGCGACATATTCTGCGATGCATTGATACTCTCTTTAATTAAAGCCGCAGCTGGCTTGGATTGAGCAGCAATAAACTGCGCCGCTTTCATCGCCTCGGGTATCAGGGATTCGTTCGGCACAACCCTGGCAACGAGTCCGCTACGTTCTGCCTCGTTGGCATCCATCATACGCCCCGTTAGACACAGGTCCATCGCCTTGGCTTTTCCGACCGCCTGAACGAGGCGTTGAGTCCCTCCCAATCCGGGCATGGTGCCAAGCTTTATTTCAGGTTGGCCAAACTGCGCATTGTCGGCGGCCAGGATAATGTCGCACATCATGGCTATTTCACAACCACCACCTAATGCATATCCGGCTACGGCCGCAACGGTGGGCTTGCGACATTGAGCAAGCCTGTCCCACCCACCTAGAAATTGACTGGACATGGCAGTACGATAGTCTTGATCGACCATCTCTTTGATATCGGCTCCGGCCGCGAAAGCTTTTTCATTTCCGGTTAATAAAATCGCGCCGACGCTATCGTCTGACTCGTACTCGCTTAGTACAGCAACCACATCCAGCATGAGCTGCTCTGACAGTGCATTTAATGCATCAGGTCGGTTCAA
>CAKZUP010000083.1 GCA_937922945.1 uncultured Granulosicoccaceae bacterium | reverse complement strand
AAGAGCTGGCACATGAGAATGAGCATCATATGAAAGAGGAGGAAGATGACGTTTTCCCGTTGGTTAAAAAAAACCTCGACGATGAAACCATTACAGAGATGTTGACGGTGTTTAACGAACGAAAAGAGCGAGAAAAATCTCCTGTTGACTAAGCTTTTTTCATGCTCATTTTTTCCATGTTAAATTTTTAATGTTCGATATTTTCAGGTTCGATATTTTCAGGTTCGATATTTTCATGTTCAATGATGAGTGACTCCACGCGTTGAGCCTGCGCAACGTGCCGAGCGCCTGAATCGCGGCGCTCAGAATTATGGTAACTGGGTCGAACTCAAATGATCTATTGAAGCCTGGATTAAAACATCTCTTGGAAAGTGATTTTTATCCACTAGTAATCGTGCTAAAAGTCTGTGACGCTCAGCTATAGGTAGTGCAATTGCCCAATGATCTGCATTGACAACGGCCAGTAATTCACTGTTTGGAATAATCGCATCTTCGCAGATAACCTGACTATCGTTGTGAGTGTCCAGATGAGACAAGTGACGATAACTACCTTTTAGAATACGAGACACGAGCTCAGGGTTTGGGCTAGCTGCAATAGAAGCCAAACGAACATTTGTTGGTAAAGGGTGATCTGTTAACCATTGCTGCCGCCTTTGCGGTGTTAAATCGCTTATTGCGAGGCCATCACCGAATGAATCGCCCGGTAATGGTACATACCGAAGCAGTGTATTAACCCAGCTTGCGACCGAATCAGCCAAGGGCGTGCCGAGCACCACTCCTGCATAACTGACTAAGGCCGCAACTGCCTGATGGGTATCCTTGTGCTCTCCTAGCATGTGAATTGCATCGGCACAGCCTTTCGAGTAGCCAATTATGTTGACTGGCTGGCCAGAGTGGTCGGCTATTTCCAGTACATGTTCTCTGAGCTGATTCGCGTTACGCTCGCATCCAGACCTTCCGCTGACCCAGGCAACTTTAAGCTTATAGCCTTCTACCGTTAGGCGTTCCCGTGCACATAATAGTGGAGCGACCAAAGCGCGAATTGAGTTACCTAGCAGTCCTGGTACGATTAACGTATAGCGATCGGTCGGTTCAACATTGTAAGGCGAAGATTGTGGCTGCTGTAGCTGGGATTGATAGCCTTGATCAAGACAAAGTTGATTGGTGTGCAGTTCAAGACCTCGGGCCTGCGCTATCTGGTAGAACCTTTGTGCAAACGGGATGCGAGAGTCTGAATAGATGGCGTTGAAATTATCCACGCTAGGTTACTTCGATGCGAGCTGAATCAACGCCTTGTTTGATCGTACCCAAAAATTCTGCCGATAACCAGTTTCTGGTTGCTGCGTGCGTTGCAGCAGCCAGAGTATCCGGCACGAGCAGCATATCGATCCCCTGTTCAGATAGCGATTTCATGGTTTTTTCGACCTCTCTGTCGCGAGCAGCACCACTCACATCGCGTATGTAACACGCGAGTATTTGGTCCGGAAATTCGTTTGCGATAGTTGCATATATTTCAGGATCATCCTGACCGCTGTCACCAACCAGAATAAACGGCAATTTAGGGTAGGTTAATAGAACCTTTCGTATCTGTGCCAGTTTATGTTCCATGTGAGACCCAGCAATAAATTTTGATTCATCGATACCAAAATCTCTTAGCATTAAAGGGCCTTCAACCAGATTATTAAGTGCCATGAAATCAATCAGAAAGTCATACAGATTCCATGGGCTGCTGGATACATAAAAAACGGGGTTGTGCTGCTGATGCAAAGCCTGGTAGAACTCACCTACCCCTGAAAACGCCAAACGGGTGCGACTGGACTCGAGCAACGTGAGCTTCATCATTTGCAAAATAGACGTGGCATTGGTCTTTAATATCGTGTCATCGATATCACTGATTACTCCAAATTTGGCGTTAGCAGAGGGGACGAACACGCTTGCCTCGGTTGTGGAGTGCTCAGAGCTTCTCTCCGGTAAATCAAGCGCCACCTTGAAGCGTGTTGCATTTTTGGTTAAGGGTGTGTCGAACTCTAGTGCGAAATAACCTTCGTCGTCACTGATAGCGGTGTAGCGCGCACCATCAACCTTAGCTTCAATAAGGACATTGGGTACCTCGTCGGTTTCGAACCGTCGGTAGCTTTGTTGCAGATTGTTCCAGCGTGATTCTATATCGCTATCAAGTGGTTTTCTATAAGCTAGCACTCGACCGGCCAGTGTGGATTTTTGCTGATTGCCGAATCCTCGGTACGCTACAATTTCCAGCGGTGCACGCGGTTGAAAACGAGTTCTTAATTGATTCTTTAAAAAATCAATCGCATCATCCGCCTCATGACCTACTGATCGTAAACATTGCATCAAAAATGATGTTTCTTTATCCATTGGAGATAATCTGGTGGCTGATGATCTGTGGCCAGATACATCCGATGGTAAAGAATAACAAATTCAGCAAAAGCCTTTGATCTAAATTATATGTGATATCGCACAGAGCAGGGCTCTGTGGTTTGTCTTGCTGAAATACGTCTTGGTGGGCAATGTTAATTTGTGATTGTAAAATTTACACTTTTCGAAATAGGAAATTATTATACGGTGGTACCAGAGGGCAGCTTTGACACGTAGTTTCTAAATCCAAGGTCGATATAAGGCGGTCTGGTCAAGTTGCTGGTATCAGATGAAACCATAAGATAAACAGTCAGGGCATTGTAATGAACAAGAATGACAAGCCAGAAAAGCAGTCAGCCAGCAAATCAGCTAAAGATCAAGTACTAGACAAATTAAACGAAAGCGCTAAGGATAAGCCCAGTATTTATAAATCCAGCGAAAAATCTGAATCTGAGTCGGACACAGACGAGAGCACAGGGGCTGCGTTTAACGTAAATGGGCCAGCGGAAAAAAAGTCTGACGACTGAAATTCGCACAGGCGTTTTTGGCGCTGACATCTGTGTGCACAGCCGAAGCCTAACTCAAGGTGCAAATGCCAATTCGAGTAATTGTTTAGGCCCTGGTGCTTCCTCGCTGCGATGCCGTGCCAGCCATTTTAGCGATAAATAACACG